>CANPHS010000001.1 GCA_947573925.1 uncultured Enterorhabdus sp.
ATTTTAACTTTTTTCCAGGTTTCATTTTAACTTTTTTCCAGGTTTCATTTTAACTCTCGATGCAACAAAGTCCCAGCCGTACGTAGACTTCCGAGCTGCAACGCTTCCTCAGCCGCCTGCTGGAGTGGAGCCTGTAGAAAAAAGCGCGGACGCCGGGCGGGTGGCGTCCGCGCAGGGGAGGCGGGAAATGGGCCTGTCCAGAAATAAATGTCGGGAGACAGCCGCGGAAGGTACCCGCGAAACCGGCTACTCGAACTTACCAGCGGCCAGGTCGTGGCCGAGCATATAGCCGAAGGTGAGGCAGTTGATGCCGTAGCTGTTGCCCGGAATGGCGAAGTTGTACTCGTTGGCGTACATGTCGCCCACCATGCAGCCGACGTTGAACAGACCGGGGATGGGCTCGTCGTTCTCGTCGCACACCTCCATGTTCACACTGGTGCGCAGGCCGCCCATGATGGTCATGAACGTGCAGGTGTTCTTGGCGGCGTAGTAGGGGCCGGTCTCCTCGATCTCCACAAGGTAGGTGGGATCCTTGTAGAAGTCCTCGTCGACGCCCTTCTTGCACAGCTCGTTGTAGCGGGCCACGACGTCCTTCAGCTTCGCCGCGTCAAGGCCGAGCTGGTCGGCCAGTTCATCCAGCGTGTCGGCCTTCCAGTAGGCACCTTCCTCGACACCGGCGTCCCAGATGGCGATCATTTCCTCAGCCGTCTTCGGGGGCAGCGTGTAGTCGGAACCGAACAGGAACCATTCCTGGCCGCGGTCGATGATGGTCTGCGGGTAGTTCTTCGTCCAGATGCCGTAGGCGATGTTGTCCGGCTGCGAGAGCAGGTAGTGGGCCGTGTAGGGCGCCGACACGTCCTCGCGCTGGTAGCGCTCGGTGCGGGCGTTCACGTTGAGGCCCCAGTGGAAGCCGCAGGGCTCGTGGCCGCCGCCCCAGCCGCCCTGATACATGGGGGCCGCCTCGGCGTGCTGCCAGGCCGCGCCGGCCCACAGGCCCATCTTCTGGCCGTCGCCGCCGTAGATGCCGCCCATCTGGAAGCTCGTGTTGTAGTCGGTCTCGGTCTGCTCGAAGCCCACGTACTGCAGGGCCTCAGGGCAGTAGCAGGCGAGCATCTCCTTATCGGTGGAATAGTCGCCCGTAGCCAGCACGATGTAGGTGCCGTTGAACAGGGTGTAGCCCTCGGTGCCGTCGGTGTGCGAGGCCACCACGCCGGTCACGCGGCCGGCGTTGTCGCCCTCGCGGATAAGCTGCTCGGCCTTCATATCGTAGATGATCTGCACGCCGTACTCGAGGGCCTTCTTCTCGAGGGCCTCCACGGCGCCCTGCTGGCCCGTGGACACCATGGAGGAGTCGCCGAGGGTGGAGAACGCATGGGCGTAGTGGGGGCCGAGGTCGAAGTTGTTGTCGCGCTCCAAGATGACCTGGAGGCCGGCCTCGTTGGCGATGTCGATCATCCAGTTCATGGCCTCTTCGGAGTTGTTGTAGCCCTTCATCCACTTGGCCTGGTCAACAGCGAAGGAGGCGGCGCGCATCTCATGGTAGTAGAAGGGGCTGGGCGCGAAGGGCTCCACTTTCAGCTCCTCCATCACCTTGGAGTTGCGGGCGAAGTTGGAACCGCCGCGGCTGATGGGGGCGCTGGAAGCGGAGAACAGCGTCACCTTACCGCCCTGCTCGGCCGCCGCCACCGCCGTGGTGAGGCCGGACATGCCGGCACCCACGACGATGATATCGTTCTCGATGGTCTCGGTGATCTCATCCTCCGGGATGGGCGCCGGAGGCACCATGAAGGACCACTTCGGCAGCGTGTCGCCCAGCTTGATGACGACGTCGTTGGTGCTGACGGCACCTTCGGCGCTCGCATCGGCGGCACCGGCGGCATCGGATCCGGCCGCGGCCTTGTCGGCGGCCGGGGCGCATCCCGCCAGGCCTGCAGCAGCGGCACCGGCGGCGCCCACGGCACCGAGCTTGAAGAAGTCGCGGCGTGAGAATTGGTTCTTGGTCATGAAACTCTCCCTCCTTGGAAGTGTCTTGCGGACGCCACCGATGATAGGGGCGCCGCCCCGGGGCGGCCAAGCACCTTCCCTTTGCCCGCCCGCAACTGTTTTTTGCTTGCGCTGCGAAGGGCAGTTGCGGTAAGAATAACGGGCGGGCGCAAAGGCCCGCATGCCACGACCGACAGGGAGGGGAGCCGTGGACATTCGCCAACTGGAGTACTTTATCGCCGTCGCACGCCTGCGCAGCTATACCAAAGCCGCCGACGAGTTGTTCATCACGCGCCAGGCGCTCAGCAAGGCCGTGCACAACCTGGAGCAGGAACTCGGGGAAACGCTCATCGCCCAGCGCGACGGCACGCTGGAGCCCACTGAAACCGGGCGGACGCTCATGGCCGACGCCCAGCCGGTCGTGGACGTCTACCGCGCCCTGGAGCGGCGCTACCTGGGAGAAGCGGCCCGCGGCGAGCGCATGCCCCTGCTGTCGGTGTCCCTCGTGCCGGGAGCGGCCCTCACCTTACCGCGCACCATCATCGACCGCTTCGCCGACGAGCATCCGAACCTGCTACTCTCCGTGGAAAGCTCGCCCACCGATATGGCCCTGGCCATGGTGAAGACGGGCGAGTCGGACATCGGTATCGTCGGTTCGGCACCGCAGTACCTGACCGACTTCGACGCTCTGCAACTCGTGGAAACGGGCACCTACGTGCACGTGCCCGTGGCCAACCCGCTTTCACGGCGCGAGCGGCTCGGCGCCCACGACCTGGACGGCCAGCCCTTCGTCACCTTCGGGAAGCGCGACCACCTGCACCGCTTCTTCATGGACACCTGCGCTGATCTGGGCATCGAGCCGAACGTACTCATGACCACCTCCAACGTCGACCTGCTCACGAGCTGCGCCCTGCAGAACGAGGCCCTCATGTTCGGCCTGCCGCCGAATGAAAACGTGGACCCCATTCCCGACTACCCCCTCGTGCCCGTCGACCTGCGGCCGGACGTCTCCTTCGGCACCTACGCCGTCAAGCGCAAAGGCGAGCCCCTGTCCCCCGCCGCCCAAGCCTTCTGGAACTACCTCGCCGGGGAGTAGAGGAGCTTGACTGGGAGATTTTCGGCCAGAGCGCACAGCTCCCTGGTGCGATCCCCTGTTCTCCTCACAACAGAACCCTCGGTTGCTCCCATGCGACCGAAGGCTCGCTTTGCTGCCCTGAACGCGCTTCCCCTACTCCCCCGGCTCTCCTACCAGGGCGATGACCTCGGCCTTCGATGACGTGCCCAGCTTCGCGTGGAGGTGGCGGACGTGGGTCTTCACGGTGTTCTCGGAGAGGAACAGCTCGCGTTCGATCTCGCGGCGGGTGAGGCCCTGGGCGACAAGGGCCATGATCTCGGCTTCCCGGGCCGTGAGCCCGGCGTCGGCGGCCACGCGGTCGCAGCGGGCCATGAACCGCTCGCGCGGGCCGGCCACGTGCAGGTTCGTCTCGGGCGCCACCCCGGCCGCGCCCCAGTCGCCGTTGACGGACTTCTCGCTCGCCCACACGAGCACGCAGGCCCCCACGAGCGCGATGCCCGCCACGGCGAAGGCCACGGCAAAGGCCTCGCTGTCCATGTACCCGTTGCCCTGGAAGCCGCGGCGCAGCACGATGCCGAAGAGGATGGCCGCCTCGCTGGAGGCGCGGGCGATGGCGAAGACGCGCAGACTCGGCACCTCGTAGCGGTAGCAGATGCCCGCGAGCACCAGCAGCACGAAGAACGTGAACCACACGTAGGCGAACTTCAGCAGGAACGCCACCAGATAGGCGATGGCGCTGTGGGCGAAGGGCAGAAGCGCCAGAGCGATCACGGCCAAGGGCAGCGCCACCTTCGCGAGGAACCGCACGTCCATGCGGTCGCGGCGCACGAACATCACCGCGAGGATCACCACGGCCGCCAGCACGGTGGCCAGCACGCGGAACATCGCGCCCACGCCTTCCACGCCGCCGAGCACCAGGCCCGACGACCCCGACAGCAGCCCGGCCACGGCCATGATGGCCACGAGCTTCCACGGCACAGCGTAGCGGGTGCTCGGCCGGCGCACCGGCTCGCCCGGGAGCGCCCGCAGGCTCAGCCACGCGCACCCGAGGGAAAGACCCGGCAGCACCGCGGTAGCCATGATGGCGTAGGGCGGCCTCATGGTGCACACGAGAAACGCCGCGCCGCCGGCCACCAGACAGGAGAAGGCCCCGTACATGATGGTGCGCGTCATGCCCATCTGGGAGTAAATCTCGGCCCACAGGCAGAACAGCACCGCGCCACCGAGGGCCGTGGCCACGCCGACGGCGGCGAGGGCGAACGCGGGGGCCGAGCCCGGAATGAGCGCGAGGCCCCCTGCCAGGGTGCCGAGGCAGGTGAGCCCCACGGCCACGGCGGACAGCGCCCGGTGGCGGCTGAGCCGTCCCAGCCGCGGGGCGGCCAGGCCCAGCAGCAAAAGCATGCCCACATCGCCGACGCGCATGGCGTAGTCGAAGGTGTGGCGCGGCTCCAGGTCGAACCCGGACCCGGGGAACACCGCCGTGATGTGGGTGCAGCACAACCAGGCGATCAGAAGCCCCATGCCGAGGAACCGCCAGGGGAAGAACCGCGCCGATCCCACGGCGCCAATCCCGCCCGAAAGACCATCTTGCGAGGCCGCAGCCTCCCCGGTGCCCCTGGGGCCCATACCCGCAGCCCCCTCGACGGCCGTCTCGGCCACGGTCTGCGCCGCCGCACGCATCGCTTCCCTTGTTCCCATGCCCTTGGCCCTCCGCTCTTCCCTTCTCGTGTGCGCCCATTGTACCAGGGAAAACGCCGGGGTGAGAGGAGGGGTGAGCCCGCAATCACCTGCGATGGCGGCGACTTCACCCGCGACAAACGCCGGCAGCCGCCCCATGATGGCCCCAGCCGCTAAGGAGAGCGGCCCTCGGGTCCGACACTGCACCGGGCCCGCGCCGCCGGACAGCGGCACCGATTCCAACTCTTGGAGGGAGAGATCATGAGTCATACCACCGTTTCCCGTCGCAGCTTCCTGACCCTGGGCGGCTTGGCCGCCCTCGGCGCCGGCGCGGCCCTGGCCGGGTGCGCCCCGCAGGCCCCGTCTGCGGCCAAGCTCGCCGACACCGGCGAGGGCGACACCGCGGCCGCTTCGGCCATGCAGACCGCCGACGAGACCAAGGAGTGCGACATCGCCATCGTGGGCGCCGGCGGCGCCGGCATGTGGGCGGCCGTGGAGGCCGTGCGGGCCGGCAAGTCCGTCATCGTCATCGAGAAGGGCGTCGACGTGGGCGTCTCCAACGGCTCCATCGCCGGCGGCCCGTTCATGGTGGGCTCGAAGCTCCAGCAGAACGCCGGCATCACCTTCACCGTGGAAGAGGCCTTCAACCACATCATGGAGTACTCCCACTGGTCCACGAACGCCGCGGCCGTGAAGCGGGCGGTGGAGCTGTCCGGCAGCACCGTCGACCAGTTCACCGACGAGTTCGGCGTGGCCACGGGCCTGCGCCCCGACAACTACGGCGCCGGCCACGACTCGGTGCGCTGCAACTTCCAGTCCGACCCGAAGGACTCCAAAACCCAGGCCAAGGGCGTCGACCGCATGGGCCCGCTCCAGCAGTTCATCGAGGCCAACGGCGGCGAGTTCGTGTTCAACACCGCCGGCAAGCGCCTCATCATGGAGGACGGCACCTGCGTCGGCATCCAGTGCGAGGGCGACGGCGTGCTGGACGTGAAGGCTAAGGCCGTCATTGTGGCCACGGGCGGCTTCCTCGGCAACGTCGACATGATGACCGAGCGCTTCGGCACCTTCGTGAACCCCCTCGGCTCCATCCTGTCCGTGGGCGAGGGCATCGAGATGGTGCAGGCGGTCGGCGGCCAGGTGTCCACCCAGTGGGGCATCGCCGGCAACGAGTTCTCCGGCTCCAACCAGAACGCCGACGGCCTGTGGGGCAAGGGCAACGCCGCCTTCTCCATCGGCATCTACGGCACGCTGCTCGTGAACAACCAGGGCCGCCGATTCAGCAACGAGGGCAAGTTCGCGAACCTGCCCCTGGCCCTCGGCGGGGCGATCTCCCTGGTCGGCGGCCAGTACTACGCCGTGGTGGACCAGGCCTACGTGGACGGGCTGGCCGGCGGCACCGACCCGTGGACGCTCTGCGGCGCCGACGAGGTGAACTGGCGCACCGGCATGATGACCCTGAAGGACAAGCCGCTCGAGGACGTGCAGGCCAACATCGACGCCGGCGTGGACGCGGGCTGGATCTTCAAGGCCGACACCGTGGAGGCCCTGGCCGAGGCCATCGGCGCCCCCGAGCTGGTGGCGACCCTGGAGGAGTACAACGGCTACTGCGCTGCCGGCAAGGACGAGCAGTTCTACAAGCCGGCCTGCTTCCTGCAGCCCGTTGCGGAAGGCCCCTTCTACGCCATGCAGTACGAGCCGAGCGCCTGGGTGACCATCGGCGGCATCCGCACCAACGACCGCCTGCAGGCCATCGACGACGCGGGCATCGCCATCTCGGGCCTGTACGTGGCCGGCGCCGACAACGGCACCCTCATGAGCGCCCCCTACTGCGACTACGAGGGCTTCTCCCTCATGTGCGCCTACAGCGGCGGCCGCATGGCCGGCATGTACGCCGCCGAAGCCGTGGCCTAACGCCCGGCCGGCGCGGCCCAGCCGGCAGCGCGGTGCGCAGCGCCCGGGCCGCCACTCTCCGTTATCCCCGCGCGGGCCTCCCCTCCCCGGCCCGCGCCCAACGAAAAAGCCCCCGACCGCTCGCATGCGGTCGGGGGCTTCGCCTTCGTTGGGAATCGCCGGGGTTACTCCAGGCCCATCTCCTTCTTCAGGCGGGCGAGGTCGTCGTCGACGGCGGCTTCGGCGCCGGCGGCGGCGTACTTCTTGGCGAGGTCCTCGGTGGGGTCGGCCGGCTTCTCGGACAGCTCGGCCACGGCGTTGGCGCGGTCGAGCATCTCGTCGGCCTTGGCCTCCATGCGGTCGAACGCGCTGCGAGCGCCCTCGGCGCGGTCGCTCGCGGAGGTCATCTCGTTCACCTTGGACTGGGTCTTCGCCACGGCGGCCTTGGCCTTGATGGTGGCCTTCCGCGCATTCAGCTCCTCGATGTCGGCGACAAGCTTGTCGTGCATCTGGCGCATCTTGTCGGCGTTGGCCTTGGCGCCCTCGTAGGCCACAGTCAGCCCCTCGGTGCGGCCCGCCAGCTCCTGCTTCTTCGCGAGGAACACGCGGGCGTCGGCCTCGTTGCCGGCAGCCAGGGCCTTGCGGGCCAGCTCCTCGTACTTCTCCATCTCGGCGAGGTTCTCGTCCACGAGCTTCTTGCAGCGGCGCTCCTCGGCCATGACGCCGGCGGTGGCCTCGCGCACCTCGGCCAGCGACTCGGTCATCTCGCGCAGGTACTGGTCCACCATCTTCTCGGGGTCTTCCGCCTTGTCCAGCAGCTCGTTGATGTTCGCCTTCACGATGGAGGTGAAGCGGTCGAGGATACCCATGGTGCATCTCCTATCTGGCCGTGTCGGCCGGGTCGGTCGCCTCGCCGAAAGCGAGGCGGGAACGGCAAGCGCCAGCGGGCGCGGTGGTCTTTACTGCGGCGGCCTCGTGGGCTGCACGGGCGGCGCATCCGACGGGCCGGCGGCCCCGGGTGTCGCGTACTTCTTTTCCAAGTCTTCCAGCTCGGCATCGGCGAAGGACTCCAGCGGCGTGTTCAGGATCTCCTGCATCCGCTCGGCTTCCCGTTGCTTCGCCAGCCGCCGGTTCCGCACGATGACGAACACGACGACGGCCACAATTATGACCGCACCGCTCACCGCGACAATCGGCAGCGGCGAAGGTGTCACCGTCATGATACGGTCGGCCGTGTCGGCAAACGCATCGGAGAAAATTTCCTCCTCGGTCAGGCTCATGTCATCGTAGTTCTGGCTCAGGTAGGCCTTGAAGATGTTGATGGCCTCGTCGTCGAGCACCGAACCCGTTTGCGCTCCGGCCCAGTAGGCGGCGTTGAAGCGCCCCTGGCCGTTGTCGCAGAACACCAGCACGAAATGGGCCTGGTCGGTGAACAGCTCGTCGTACTTCGCCTTCGCGATGGATTGCAGCTGCTCGTAGGAGCTCACCGACCCGTTCGGCAGAATGTACACGTAGGGCTGCACGCCGGTTTCCTCGTAGAAATGGCGCAGGCCGCGCTCCAGCTTGGCCGGGTCGTGAATCCAGTCGCCGTCCTCGTCGGTGAAGTAGCCGGTCTCGTTGACGGAACCCGTCGGCAGCGCCGTGCGCTCCACGGTGGACGCGGGGACGTCGGCACTGGAGCAGCTGCCGCCGCCCAGGGCCATCACCAGCAGAAGCACCAGCGCCACCACGGCCAGCACCACGAACACGGTGCCGCACCCGCTGTTGGGCGCCTTGCCCTGGGGCGTGCCGGGCTGGGGCGCGTTCGGGCCGCCGGGACCGCCGGAGCCCGGTTGCTGCGGGCCACTCGGCTGCGGCGGCATGGGAGGAGGAGTGGAGCCCCCGCCGGAACCCCGGCTGGAGCCTATGATGCCCCCGAGCAGGCCGCCCCAAAAGCTTCCGCCTCCGAGACCGCCGCCGTAATAGCCGCCGCCATGGTAACCTCCGCCGAGGCTCGGGCCGCCGAAGCCGCCTCCGGCCGAGCGGCCGCCGTGGCCGGAGCCGCCGGAGAATCCGCCCCCGAAGCCGCCGCCACCGCTTCCAAAGCCGCCGCCGAAGCCGCCGCCTCCTGAAAACCCGCCTCCACCACCACCCGATCGACCCATGCTACTTCCTTACTTTCATCCCGGCTTTCTGCGTTACGCCCGTTTTCCTGGACGTGCCTGCCGCAAACAAACGATGTGACTGAGCGCATCGAAGAAATGGGGCATTTTCACCATCGCTTTGGCCCATTCGCACGGTTCCCTTGCCGCAAATCGCCGATATGCTCAGTCACATCGCACTTTCGCGGCAGATTCCGCCTTCCCGAAGGCCTCCAAAGCGCGTTTACTGCCCCAAATGCGCGATCTGCTCAGTCGCATCGCGCATTTGGGGCATTCCGCGGCGCCGACACTTCCGCCGTTGCGTCGACAACAGCGGAACACACTACTTCACAATGAGCACGGGCACGTTGGTCTTGTGCAGCACGGAGTAGCACACGCTGCCCAGCATGCCGCGCACGGCGCCGAGGCCGCGGTGGCCCATGACGATGCAGTCGTAGGCGCCCTCGTCGGCGTAGGCCGTGATGGAGTCGTGGGGCGAGCCGTTCACCACCGCGATGCCGATACCGGCCGCGTCGCCCACCAAAGGCGCGATGTTCTCGGCAATGGCGTCGGTGTCGGCCTTGATGGCCTCGTTCTCCACCTCGGAGATGACGTCCATGTCCATGGCATCGCCCATGACACCGGACATGCGCGAGGCGATCTTGAAGGTCTCGGCGTTGAAATCGTGCCAGTCGACCACCGACAGCACGGTAATCTGCGCGTCGGGCACGCCGGCCGCCAGGTCGAGGGCCGCCGCGAGCGCGTGCTGGGCCGGCTCGGACTTGTCGTAGGGGACGAGAATCTTCTGGTACATAACAGCCTCCTGTTCCTCGGGCTCTCGAAAGCTCACCCGCCAACTCATAATAAATAAGTCGTGAGGTCATTTTATCACGGGCACCCAGCCACCCCGCGCCCCCACACACTTGTAGACACCATGTAAGAAAATCCCCCGGGTTCGCCCAAGGAAGTCAGCGAGGTTGCGACAGGCACCTGGAATTGTGCTGATGCGCGGCTGAGCGGCCTTCGTGCCGCGAAGGAAAGCGCAGAAGTGCAAGGCCAGGTGCCTGTCGGAACCGCAGCGTCGGCGTTCCCGTCGTTGCGTCAGCAACGACGGAACTACCTGGGTTCCTCGTTGTTCAAGAGCCGGTGGCGGGACACCATGATGCGGAAGACGGTGAAGGCACCGAGGACGAAGGCGCCCACATAGCCGAGCACGCCGAGCAGCGGCACGCCCAGAAGCTGCGGCTGCATGTTCGTGGTACACAGAATGGACGAGCCCAAAAACAGCCCCGCCGACAGCAGCGCCAGCGACAGGCGCCCCACTGAGGCGTAGGCCGTGGCCAGGATGCGCGACGACACGTCCAAATCGCCGTTCACCTTGATCTGGCCGCGGTCGATCATCTCCAGGGTGTTCGACAGCTGGGTGGGCAGCTTCGCCAGCGCCTCCACGGCCCCGGCGCTGTGAATCATGAGGTCCACGGCCCGCTGGGCCACGTACTTCGGGTCGGCCTGCTGGGCAATCACGTGCTTCGAGATGATCTCGATGACGCTCGTCTTCGGCGAAATCTGCGCGATGACCCCCTCGATGGTCACAAAACCGCGGGCCAGCATGGTCACCGACGATTCCATGATCATGTTCTGGTCGCGCAACAGCTCGATGATCTCGGTCATCACGATGCCGACGTTGATGTCCTTCAGCTCGGCGGTGCTGTACTCCTCCAAAAGCCGCGACAGCGCGTCCAGCAGCGCCCCGTGGTCCACGGGCCCCGTCACGCGCACGAGCCCCATGATGGCCTCTTTCAGCAGGTAGGTGTCGTCGGTGGCCACAGCGGTGAACACTTTGCCCACGAGCATCCGTTCCGACGCGGTCAGCGAGCCCACCATCCCCAGGTCGATCCACACGATTTCCTTGCCGCGCACCAAAATGTTACCCGGGTGCGGGTCGGCGTGGAAGAACCCGTGGTCGAGCACCTGGGTCACGTAGCTCTGGCACACGCGCATGGCCAGCCGGTCCACGTCCACCCCGTCGGCCCGCAGCGCGTCCACCTTGGAAATCTCCGTGCCCTGGACGAACTCCATCACGAGCACCGCGTCGGTGGAGCAGTCCGGGTAGGGCACCGGCGAGGTGACCCCCTCTTCCCCGGCCAGCTCCTTGTGGAAGCGCACGAGGTTGCCAAGCTCGATGGTGAAGTCCACCTCGTTTTTGGTCGTGCGCTCAATTTCCTCCACGAAGCCCTCCAGGGACAGCAGCGTGTCGCGGTGGGCGTTGCTGGCGAATTCCGCCACGGCCAGCAGGTGCTTCATAAGCATGATGTCCTCGGTCATGGATTCCACCACCCCGGGACGGCGCACCTTCACGGCCACCGTGGTGCCGTCCAGCAGCTGTGCCTTGTGCACCTGCGCAATGGAGGCTGCCCCCAGCGGCACCGGATCGATGGAGGCGAACACCTCGTGCCACGACTTCCCGTAGGATCGGTCGATCTGCTCGATCACCGTGGGGAAGGGCATGGGGTCCGCGTCGTCGCGCAGGGTTTCGAAGGCGTCGCAGTAGGCCTTGGGAATGAGGTCGGACCGGTTCGACATGAGCTGGCCGATCTTCACGTAGGTGGGGCCCAAGGCCTGCAGCACCTCCACGGCCTTGGCCGGCGTGAGGTCGCGCAGCACATGGTATTCGCGCATGATGTGCAGAATCTCGTTCATGCGCCTGTGAGAGGTCTTGTCCTCGATGGTGATCTGGGCGACCTTTACGAATTCCTCGAACGTAGCCACGGGGCCCTCCTTTCCGGAAATCCCATACTACCGTGGGAAAAGGCGACCCCGCCGCTCACCTATTGACTTGGCGATAAGCCGTTTCTTCCCGCGCTCTTCCCCGGGCGCACTTGCAGCCCTCCCCGCGACCGCCTCCACGATCGTCCGCCTGAGTCCCAGCGAATACCTTGGTAACAGTTTTTGTCAAGACTTTCTCTCGAGGGAAGTTGTCGTATACTAAAGGCAAGCCTTGTTCCCGCCATACTTTGCGATGGACCGACGTATTGAACTGAGGGAGCTTTAGAAGCTGGTGGAATGGAGATCCGTGTCCGTTGATACGGAAGCCAGGAACCCAGATGCGAGCACCCACCTTGTGAGGTGGGTTCATCCTCGGGCGGGGGCAGGGCATTTTTTATTTTGCCGTGTCCTTCACGGGAAGCAGGGTGCCGGTGGCGTCGGTCATGGGAGTGCCGGTCAGGGCGCCCATTTCTTCTTCCACCAGATGGTTGTGCACGTAGGGAGCGATGGCGCGGATGGCGGCGTCGGTAGCGTGGCTGGCCTTGTCCGCATCGGCGATGGTGAAGCTGAGCGACCCCTTGAAGCCCCGGTCGGTGATGGCGCTAAAACTGACCGACGGCCCCTTCTTGATCTTGCTCACCCGGGAGACGGCCTGCCGGGCCGCATCCTCGATGTGATGGGCCGTGGCGGTCAGGCGCTCCGAATTGGTGGTCACCACCAGGGGAATGGAAATGTCGTTCAGGGGCGACAGCTTCGCCACGGCCGTGGAGGTCATGAGCGAGTTCGGGATGTTGATGAGGTTGCCCGAGCTGTCCACGATGGAGGTGTAACGCCAGGTGACGTCCTGCACCACGCCGCTGACGCCCGAGGGCCCCATGCGGATGTTGTCGCCGGGCTCCACGCTGCGAGACAGGCTCACCTGCAGGCCGCCGAGCAGATTCGACAGCGTGTCCTGAAAGCCCAGGGAAATGGCGATACCGACGACGCCGAGGCCGGTGACCATGGCGTTCACGTTCACGTTGAAGCAGATGGAAAGCACGCAGGCCACGCCGATGATCCACACCACCACGCGCACCAGGTTGATGAAGATGGAGCTGGAGGGCAGAAGCGTCGTGCGATCCAAAATGCGCCGCATGAAGGCCACGGTGACCCGCGACACCACGAGGGTGATAACCAGGATGACCACCATGGCAAGCACCGTGTTGAACCAATCGGCGTGGATGAACTTGCTGAGTATGTCGACGATATGCTCCATGACCCCATTATAAGAGCGGCCCCCTCTTCCGCGAGAGGGGGCCGCCCGTCTTCATCGTATCGTTGCAGAACCGGGACGCCCTACCGGGTAAGCTGTCCCACTTTCGCGAAAGTGGGACAGCATGCCGGGCATGGCGTCCCACCTGGCGTCCCGCTGCACAGGCTAGCTGGCGGGGGTTTGGGTGCCGCCCTGGGTGTCCTGGTCGCCCTCGGAGGGCGTGGAGGGATCGGTGCCCGGGTTCGAAGGCTCGGGCTCGCTGGGAGTGGTGGGCTGAGAGGGTTGGCTCGGCTCGGGGCCCTTGCTCACGATGACAGAGATAGTGGCACCGGGCTCGGCCGTACCGCTCGACGGGCTCTGGTCGATAACCTGGCCCTTCGGCGCATCGCTGTACTCCTCGCCGTCGATGGACATCTTGAAGCCGGCATTGCTCAGCTTGCTCTTGGCGTCGTTCTTGGAAAGCCCCACCACGTTCGGCACGTCGGCCTCGTCGGGGCCTTCGCTCACGGTGATCTTCACCGTGGAGCCGGGCTTCACCTTGTCGTTCAGGGGATCCTGCTTGGACACGGTGCCCTCGTCCTTGTCGCTGTGCTCGCGGCGCACATCCACGCCGAAGCCCTCGGCCTTCAGCATCCGCGTGGCCTCCTCCTCGGTGGAGCCGATCACGTTGGGCGCTTGTACCAGTTCCTCGCCGCGGGACACCACGTACTCGATCTGGGTTCCCTTCGGCACCGAGGAGCCGGCCGAGGGGCTCTGGTCCATAATGTGGCCGTCCGCCACGGAATCGGAGTAGCCGCTTTCCTTCTCGGCCACGGTCAGGCCCAGCTTCTCAGCCTCGGACCGGGCCTGCTCCGGCGTCATGTTGTACAGGTCGGGCACCGACACCGATTCGTCGCCCTGGGACACCACCAGGTTCACCTTGGTGCCCTTGGCCGCCTTGCCCGACGGATCCTGGCTGATAACCAGGCCCGGCTCCACATTGTCGTCGAAGGTCTCGCTCACCATGCCCACCTCGAAACCGGCCCGATTCAGCTCGTTTTGGGCATCGGCCTGGGTCTTGCCCGTCACGTTGGGCACGTCCACCATCTCGCCCGAGGCCGCACCGCCGGCCAAGGCGAAGGCAATGCCCGCGACAAGGGCCACGGCCAACACGGCCACCAGGGCGATAATCAGCGGCTTCTTGCTCTTCTTCGGCGCGGTGTGGGAATCGCGGTAGTTCGTGGCCTGGAAGCTGCCCGTGGCGCTGGGGCTGCTTGCGCCGCCGTGCATGACCGGCATGGCCTGGGTACCCTCCACCGCCGGCACGCCGCCCATGACAGCCGTGGCCGCCGCGGTGTTCACGCCCACAGGCGCCCCCATCATCTGGGTGCGGGCGCTGCCGAAGGCCGCGCCGGCCGGCAGGGTGACGGGCCGTCCGGCCAGGTAGTCGTTCAGGGCCATGCGCATGTCGTTGGCCGTGGCAAAGCGCTCGGCGGGGTTCTTCGCCAGGGCCACCATGATGATGTCCTCGAGATCGGGGTCGATATCGGGGTTGACGGACGACGGCGGCGCCGGCTCGTCCTTCACCTGCTGGAGGGCCACCGACACCGCATCGGGACCGTCGAAGGGCAGCCGGCCCGTGGTAGCCTCGTACAGCACAATGCCCAGCGAGTAAATGTCGCTGGCGGCGGTGAGGTCTTTGCCCTGGGCCTGTTCCGGGGAAATGTAGTGGGCGGTGCCCAGCACGGCCGAGGTCTTGTCGTTCACGGAATTCTTCGCCCGGGCAATGCCGAAGTCCATCACCTTCACGTTGCCGTCGGGCTGCACCATGATGTTCTGCGGCTTGATGTCGCGGTGGATGATGTCCTGGTTGTGGGCCACGGTGAGGGCCTGGCACACCTGGGAGCCGATCTCGGCCACCTTGCGCTGGTTGATGGCGCCACGCTGGTTGATGGCGGTCTTGAGGTCGGATCCGCGGACGAACTCCATGACGATGAAGTAGGTGCCCTCGTCCTGGCCCCAGTCGTAGACGTTGACGATGTAGGGGCTCTGGAGGTTGGCCGCCGCCGCGGCTTCCTGGCGGAAGCGGCGCGTGAACTCGGCGTCGGCGGCGTACTGGGGGAGCATCACCTTGACGGCCACGACGCGGCCCAGGACGTTGTCCTGCGCCTGGTAGACCTCGGCCATGCCGCCGATGCCGATGCGATCCCGCACCTCATAGCGGCCGCTGAGGGTGCGCCCCGTCATTGAATCCTGTCCGGTCACCTTGGGAACTCCTTTTTACTCACATCTGCTGCGTATCTGGTTCGTGTATGCGGTAAGGCAAATCTACTTCATTGTACTAAATGACCGCGCCTTCTCGCATCCTCTCACCAAAAGTCGTAACTACATCATTGCCATTTATCCCGCGATCGGCCGCGCCGATGCCGCGCCTATGCCAGGCCCTGCACCTGCAGGGCCGTCTCGAGCACCCCGCGGGCCGCGCCGGCGCCTGCCCCCGACTCGCCCTTCTCGATGACGACAGCCACCACCACGCGCGGGTTGTCCGCCGGCGCCATGCCGACGAACCAGCTGTTGGAGGTGCCGTCGCCGCGCTCGGCCGTGCCCGTCTTGCCGGCCACGTCCACGCCGTTGATGCGCGCGGCCGTGCCGGTGCCGTCGGTCACGACGCCGCGCAGCACGGTGAGCACGCGGTCGGCCGTGGCCTTCCCCACGGCCTGCCCCAGCTTCGCCGGCTGGGCCGTGAAGCTGCGCTTGCCGCTGGCGTTGTAGATGCCGTCGACCAGGTAGGGCTGCATGATGGTGCCGTCGTTGGCGATGGCGCAGCCGGCGAGCGCCATCTCGAGCACCGTGGCCTGGGGGCCGGCGGGGCTCTCGTGCTCGCCGACGGGCTCGCCGCAGGCGGCCCACGCCGTCTCCCACTCGGTCATTTCCTCGGGGTTGGGCATGAGCGACATGGCCAGGGGCACATCGAAGTCGATGTTCTCGTTGAAGCCGAAGCTGCAGGCCATGTTCACGAGCAAGTCGGCACCCAACTGCACGCCCACCTGGCCGAACACCGTGTTCGACGAGTACCACATGGCCTGCTCCAGGGTAATTTTCCCGTAGGAGCGCTTCTTCACGTTGGCCACCGGCGCGTTGCCGATATCCATTTCGCCAGGCGAATCGTAGATGGAATTGGCCTGGGCGATGCCGTCCTGCAGGGCTGCGGCCAGGGTGACCATCTTGAAGGTGGAGCCCGGGGCGTACAGCGCCTGGGTGGCGCGGTTGAACAGCTCGGAGGAATCGCTCGCGTTGTCGGCGGCCTTCGTCAGCAGCGTCTCGTAATCGGCGGCGTCGAAGGTGGGCGACGAGGCCAAAGCGTACACGGCCCCGGTTTCGGGATTCATGGCCACGACGGCTCCCACCTGGCCTTCCAGGGCGTCTTGGGCCGCCTTCTGAATGGTGGAGTCAATGGTGAGCGTGACGTCGTTGCCCTTGGTCTGAATGCCCGCGAGCGAATTCACCACGTCGGTGAAGCTGGCATAATGCTGCTCGCCGCGCAGGGCGTCGTTGTAGGCCGCCTCGATGCCGGCGGTGCCGAACTTCTGGGACGAGTAGCCCACGATATGGGCGGCCAGGGTGCCGGCCGGGTACTCGCGCTCGTAGCTGCCGTCGTCCTGGCGCACCGATTGGGCCAGCACCACGCCGTCCACGGTGGAAATGGTGCCCCGCTCCATCTTCGCCTGGCGGGCCAGGGTGTGGTTGTTGCTGGGCATGGCCTGGTATTCCGGCGCCTTGATAATCATGAGGTACGTGAGGTTCGCCACTAGCACGGCGAACAGCACCGAGAAGATGATCATGGTGCCCGTGAGCCGCTTGCCCAGGGCCACGCGGCCCAGCACCGCATCGGCGCCGTGGCTGCCGATGGCCCCGGTCTGGCGCATTTCCTCGCCCACGCCAGTGCCCTCGTCGCCGCAGCGCAGCAGGCAGCCGAGAATGATGAAGCTGGCCAGCAGCGACGAGCCGCCCTGGCTCACGAAGGGCAGGGTGATACCGGTCAGCGGGATGAGCTTGGTCACGCCGCCCACGATGATGAAGGCCTGCAGCACGATGATGGAGGTAAGGCCCACGGCGGTGAACGAGCTCACATCGGACTTGGCCCGGGCCGCCGTCACAATGCCGCGAATGGCGAAGCACAGGTACAAAAGCAGCATGCCGGCCGCGCCCATAAGGCCCGTCTCCTCGGCAATGACCGGGAAGATGAAGTCGCTCTCGGCCACGGGAATGCCGCCGGCTTCCACCGGGCCGCCGCCCATGCCCCGGCCGATGCCCGTGCCGAACAGGTCGCCATCGGCGATGGAGAACAGCGACTGCACCAGCTGGAAGCCGCCTTCCTGGGCGTAGGCGAAGGGATCCATCCAAATTTCCACGCGGGTGCGCACGTGGCCCATCATGCCGTACAGCGCCACGGCGGCAACAGCCGCCAGCCCGATGGACACCACCAGGTACATCTTCTTCCCCGTGGCCACGTACAGCATAATGACGAACACGCTGAACAGCACGAGGGCCAGGCCCAGGTCCTTCTCCAGCACGACCACGACGAACGCGAGCGCCCACATAATGATGAGCGGGATGAGCGTGGGCAGGCTGGGCAGATGGAAGGGGCCCAGCTTCTGGGTGAACACCGAGAGCATCTCCCGGTTGGCCGCCAGGTAGGCGGCGATGAAGAACACGATGAGAATCTTCGCGATTTCCCCGGGCTGGAAGGTGAAGGAGCCGAATTGCAGCCACAGGCGCGCGCCGCCGATTTCCGTGCCGATGACGGGAATCATGGGCGAGAGCAGCAGCAGAATGCCCACGATGACGAGGGTGTACTTGTAGCCGGCCAGCTTATCCAGGTTGCGGATCAGGTCCAGCACGACCACCATAAGGGCCACGCCGATGAACAGCCACAGAACCTGGCCCACGGCGTGGCCGGGGGCAATGCGGGTGACGAAGGCGATGCCGATGCCCGACAGGGCGAAGGTAATGGGCAGAAGCGCCGGGTCGGCCGCCGGGGCAAGCCAGCGCACGGCCAAATGGGCCACGATGAAGGCCGCGAAGATGCCGAGGGGCACGCCGAGGGTGTTCACGGACAGCTCCTGGCCGCCGGTGACCACCATCATGGCGAACAGCACGATAACGATAGGCGAGGCTATCACCAGAAGCAGCAGCTCTATGTTGCGGCGAGTCACGGGCGCATCACCTCGCGGGCTCCGCGGGGTTGGCGGGCGTCGCGGGGGCAGAATCGGCGGGGGGCGCCGGGTTGGCCTGGCCGTTTTGGGGCGCGGTGCCGTCGGCCGGGCTGGCCGGGGCCGGTGTCGTCGGCTGGGTGCCGTCGGCCGGGTTGGCCGGCTCGGCCGGATCGGCGCCGGTGGCAGCCGCGCCATCGCCGGCCGCAGCGGCGGCCGCTTCTTGGGCGGCGGCCTCCTCGGCGGCCTTCCGGTCGGCGATGTCGGTTTCGTATTCCTTCACCAGAGCCTCGGCGGCATCCAGGTTGTCCACCTTGATGCCCTCTTCCCGCAGGCGGTTGGCCGTGCCCGGCTGCAGCTCGTCCACCGCCACATCGGTGACACGCACCAGCTTGTGGGCGGAAAACCCGAACAATTCCCCGGGAACGCCCTGGTAAATGACAACCTTGCCATCCTGTTCCACCAAGTAGGCGGCGTTAGTGGCCAGGTAGTTGAACCCGTAGGCGCAAGCCCCCAGCACGCCCACCAACAGCAACGACAGCATAATGGCCGTGGCCCGGGCGCGGCGGGTCATCTTACGGCGGCGCTGCTCGGCGAGGCCCGTCACGTCCACCACGATGACGGTCACGTTGTCGTAACCGCCCCGGCCGTTGGCCTCGTTCACCAGTTGGGCCGCGCAACGCTGCGGATCCGTGGCGCTCACGAGAATCTTCTCGATCTCGCGATCTTCCAGCATGGTGGACAGGCCGTCGGAGCACAGCAGCAGGCGGTCGCCGGCTTCCACGTTGATTTCGAACAGGTCGGGCTGGGTGCGCGGATCGCTGCCCAAAGCCCGCGTGATGACCGAGCGCTGGGGATGCACCCGTGCCTCGGCCTCGGTAATCTGCCCCGCCTCGATGAGGTCGGCCACCAGCGAGTGGTCGCGGGTCAGCTGCTGGAGCTTCCCCTGATGCAAAAGATAGGCCCGCGAGTCGCCCACCTGGGCGATAACCAGGCGTTCCTTCTCCAGGATAGCGGCAGTGCAGGTGCAGCCCATGCCGGCGCGGCCCACCCCTTCCCGGGCGGCCTTGATAATGGCCAGGTTGGCCTCCTCCACCGCCTGGCCGAGGGCCGCCGCATCGGCGTGGTCGGGAGCGCGGTCGGCAATGACGTCCACGGCAATTTCCGAAGCCACTTCCCCGGCGGCGTGGCCGCCCATGCCGTCGCACACCACGTACAGCGGCGGCGCCACGACCAGGGAGTCTTCGTTGTGCTCGCGCACGCAGCCCACATCGGTGCGGCTGCCGAACGGCGTTTGGACTTTCTTGCGCCCCTTCGCCCGGCCCATTACTGGTTCCTCACGCGAATGTCGACATCACCAATGGTGACCAGGTCTTTGTTGCGCAGGGCCACTGGGTCGTGAATGGGGCGGCCGTTCACTGCCGTGCCGTTCTTCGACCCCAGATCTTCCACGAACAGGTTCTGGCCCATGAGCTGGAACCGCGCGTGGCGGCCCGACACATAGCCGGGCTGCGGCCTACAATGACCGGCCCGTGCACGGCGATGGACACGCCGCGCAGCTCCTTCGGACCGCGTTCCACCGACACGGTCCAGGAGCGCTCCTTTTTGCGGGAGCCCTTCACCATGCCGATGCCCGTGCGCATAATGGCGAACAGGAACAAGTAGAGCAGCGCCACGAACAACAGACGCGCTATGAGCAGTACGAGATCAATCACCCGGTATCCTCCTTGGCTCGCGCTGACCGACGAGGGCCGGCTAGATGAGCTGGAATTCGAGGTTGGTGGTGCCCACGATAATGCGGTCGGCATCGGTGAGCGCCGTCGACTTGATCTGACGGCCGTTCACGAAGGTGCCGTTGGTGGACCCGAGGTCGGTGAGGATCCACGCGCCCGACTCGTCCTGGCGGATTTCCGCGTGGACGCGCGACACGTTGATGTCGGGAATGACGATGTCGTTCTTCGACTCGCGGCCGATGGTCTCGGCATCGCCGGGCAGAGTGAAGGCGCGGTCGTTGGTGATGTCGTAGATGTAGGCCTGACGCGGCTCGTCGTCGGCCACGTAGTCGTCGTAGTCGTAGCCGTAGCCGTCATCGGCGGCGTTGAAGTCCATGGTCTGGGGCGCAGCGGGAGCGGGGGCCGGAGCCGGGGCCTGGTAGCCGTAGCCGACGGCCGCGGGGGCCATGGGAGCGGCGGCGCGGCCGGCGCCCTGGTTCAGGATGCCGTAGCGGGCGTACTCTTCCTGACGCAGCTGCTCCACGAGGGGGGAAGCCACCATCTCGGCGATGACGTCGAACTTGCCGTGGCGCAGATCGTCGTCCACGATGAAGCGCACGAGGGGCTGGCCGTCCATGACGAGGCCCTGCTCGGCGGCCTTGGCGGACAGATAGGTCTCGGTCTCGCCGGCCAGCGTGGGATAGTAGCCCAGAAGGCGCCGATCATCGTCGGCGTTCACGAGCACGGTATACAACGTGGGAGCGTATTGCTTGCCTGCGCCGACCATCTTCTCGCGGCGCATCTGCTTCTCGGCTTTCTTGGCAATCTGCACGGGAGACAGCGGGGCCGCGGCCATACGGTCGGCGGCGCCTTCCACGGTGTCTTCCATTTTGCCCTCGAACCTTGAGAGGAGTCCCATGTGCTTCTCCTTGTTTCTGCCTCATTTAAGCTGCGACTGAATGCACATCCGCATATTTTGCCATAAACCATTGGTCGGTCAGTCAACAAGCCCCCAACCTTACGCAATCGTCACAGCGAACGGGCCGGGGAAGCGTGCTAGAATGCACTTCATGAATGAGACTCTGCCGCGCTTTGGGGACGCCGAAATCCCCGACTCCACCCATATCTCCCTGTTCGGCACCGTGCCCGACTCCATCGTGGACGGGCCGGGGCTGCGTTACGCCGTGTTCGTGCAGGGGTGCTCCCACGGCTGCCCCGGCTGCCACAACCCCGAGAGCCAGCCGGCCGAGGGGGGCACCGTGACGGCCATCGCCGACCTTCTGGCCGACATCGAGGCCAACGGGCTCGTGCATGACGTGACCTTGTCGGGCGGCGAGCCCTTCGAGCAACCGGCCGCCTGCGCCGCACTGGCCCGCGAGCTGAAGCGGCGCGGCTACGGGGTGTGGAGCTACTCGGGCTACTTGTACGAGGATCTGGAACGTCGCGCCGCCGAGGAGCCAGCCATAGCCGATCTGCTGGACGCCATCGACGTGCTCGTGGACGGCCCCTTCGTGGAAAGCCGCAAGTCCTTGGAGCTGAAATGGTGCGGCTCTTCCAACCAGCGCCTCATCGACGTGCCCGCCACCCGCCGCACCGGGTCCGTGCAGCTCTGGCACCCTGCCAGCTTCACCCTCGAAAGGCCCGCAAACTGGTAGTCCCGCACCCCTTTGCCACGCTAAATTGTGGTCTGATTGAGAGAGGGGGTCTCACTACTACAACTACGTTGCCCTATGCAGGATCGAACTGCTTGAGGTACGTCTGGCGAAGTGGCGCAGGCAGGGGTGACGTTAGTTCTGGATCGCAGGAAAACAGAGGGTGAACTCGGCACCATCTTGGGGAGAGGCGGCAAGGTTCACAGTGCCGCCAAGACGCTGGACACCGTGCTTCACGATGGCGAGGCCCAAGCCGGTACCGCCGGTTTCCTTAGAGCGGCTCTTCTCCAGGCGATAGAAGCGCTCGAAGACCTTCTCGCGGGCCTCGGGCGGGACGCCAGGGCCGGTGTCGGACACGCGCACGACGGCCTCCTCCCCATCGGAGGATACCTCGACGAACACGCATCCGCCCTCGTTGTTGTAGCGGATGGCATTCTCGACCAGGTTGTAGAGAATCTGCTCCACCAAGCTCTCACTGCCAAGAATGCGGGCGGAAACCCCTTCTACCGACACTGAGACCGAGCGCTCCTCAGCCAGCTTCTGCAAACGCTCGGCCACCCGCCGGGCCACCGCGAACACATCGACGGGCACCGCGGCCGTATCGGGGGGCACTTCGTCGAGGCGCGAGAGCGTGAGCACGTCGTCGATGAGAGCCCGCATGGTCTGGGACTCCTGGTGGATGAGCCCGGCAAAGCGCGGCACGTCCTCGGGCGGCACCAGGCCGTTTTCCATGAGCTCGGCGTAGCCGGAAATCACCTGCAGCGGTGTCTTCATCTCGTGGGACACGTTGGCCGAGAAGTCGCGGCGCATGCTCTCGGCCTGGGCCAGCTCCTCGTTTTGGGCCCGCAGGGTGCGCTGCTGGGAATCGATGCGCGCGAGGAACGGCTGCATCTCGGCGTAGGTCGGCGCATGAAGGGGCTTGCTCACGCCCAAATCGTCGAGGGGCCGCATGAGGCTGCGCGTGAGCATTCTCGAGAGCACGAGCACCAGGGCCACAGCCACGAGCAGCGCGGCCACCACCGGCACGAGGAGGTTGTTGAGCAGCAGCGCCATAAGGGACTCGCGCGTCTCCGCCAGGCGCACCACCACGCCATCGCTTAAGGGGGCGGCCGCGTAGATGGTGTCGGTGTGCAGCGTTGTGGAGTAACGGCTCGTGGCCCCCTCCCCCTTCTCGAGGGCCTCGCGTATCTCGGGCCGGTCGCCGTGATTGTCGCTGGCGGGTGCCGCGCTGTCGAACAACACCTCTCCTTCAGGCGATATGAGGGTGAAACGGACCTTCCCGTTGAACTGCTCCCCGAGCACGGCAGTGCGCTGGGAAGGCGGCACCTCGTCGAGATAGGCCGCCGCCCGATGGGCCTCTATCAAAAGAGTGCGCGAGGCATCCCGCTCCAAAGAGGAGTAGAAGATGGCCGTGAGGATGAGGGAGAACGCCACGATGCCGATGAGCGAGAAGGCGAGCACGCTGCGGAAGATGCGGCCCGAGAGGCGCGGGGCGCCCCGATTGGCCGTGCCGGCCGGGGATTGCCCGGCACCGGACGCTCTTTGCGGAAAGCGGGCAGCGGTCATCTCGCGTCCCCGTTGAAGCGGTAGCCCACGCCGCGCACGGTATCGATGGCCGCCGCGGCCCGGGCGCTCGCGGCGCCGAGCTTCTTGCGCAGGGTCTTCACGTGCATATCCACCGTGCGCGTGCCGCCGGCGAACTGCATGTCCCACACCCGGGCGAGCAGCTGGTCGCGCGTGAGCACGCGGCCCTGGTTCTCCATGAGGGCCCGCAACAGGTCGAACTCCTTCAACGTGAGGGCCACCGGCTGGCCGTCGGCCGTCACGCGGCGGGCCGCCGGCGAGAGCACGATGCCGCAGACCGCCAGGGCGTCATCGGGAAGGGGGGATGCCGTTGGGGAGGCTGCGGCGGACGTTCCGCGAGCGTCTTCAGCAACCGGGTGCGCAGGGGCCGCCGAAGCGGCCTGCGGGGAGGGCGCTCCCTCTGCGCCTGCCGAAGGAGCCTTGAGGCGGGCGGCGCGGCGCAGCAGGGCGTTCACCCGCGAGACGAGCTCCATCATGCCGAACGGCTTCGCCAGGTAATCGTCGGCCCCGGCATCGAGCCCGCACACCTTGTCGAACTCGGTGCCCTTGGCCGTGAGCATCATAGCGGGGATGTTCTCGGTGCGCGGATCGTCGCGCAGCTGGCGCAGCAAATCGAGGCCGTCCTCGCCGGGCAGCATGATGTCGAGGAGCACCGCCGCCGGTACCTCGGTGCGGCACGCCTCGATGAACCCGGCGCCGTCGGGAAAGGCGCGCACCTTGAAACCGGCCTGATGCAGCGCGTAGCCGGTGAGGTTGCGGATGTTCTCGTCATCTTCCACGTAGTATATGAGCGGCGCGTCGGCCATGGGTCTCCTTTCGGCACAATCCCCTTCCCCGCATTGTAGCGCAGAGGCAAGGGGGCAACGAGCGGCAGGCGAAACCGTGACGGGGCTGATGCCTTGGCCTCAGTTCGCGGAAAGGGCCATGGGAAAGGGCGACCGGAGGCCCCCCTGCAAAGGTTGTGCGGAATCCCCGTCCCTTATGCAGCGGCGGCGTCGGGGGCTCGCGGCACCTCCAGGGTATCCACCAGCGGATCGCGGGGCCGGCGCGGCTTTTCGGGAAGGATCGCCATGACGATCTTCGCCATCACCGAAATAAGCGGCAACCACAGGGCGGTCATGGTCACGTTGAACAGCGTGTGGGCGTTGGCGATCTGCCGGGCGATGACCTCCACCTCGGGGCCGGCCGGCGGAATGGCGGCCACCACCGCAGCGAAGGGCCCGATGAGCCACACGAACAAGAGGCAGCCCGACAGGTTGAAGATGCAATGGGCCAGAGCCACGCGTTTGGCGTCGCGGGACTGACCGATGGCGGCCAGGAGCGCCGTGACGGTGGTGCCCAGGTTGTCGCCGAGCAGAATGGGGATGGCGCCGTCGAGGCCGATGAGGCTTGCGCCGTCGGGGCCGGGCGTGGCGGCAAAGTTCTGCAGCACAGCGATGGTGGCGCTGGAGCTTTGCACCACGAGCGTCATGAGGGTGCCCACCAAAACGCCGAGCACCGGCACGCCCGTCACCTGGGCGATCATGTCGGTGAACACGGGATTCTCGGCCAGGGGCTTCATGACGGCGCCCATGGTATCGATGCCGAGGAACAAAAGCCCGAAGCCGAAGACGGCGGTGCCGACGTACTTCATCTGGCCTTGCTTGGCGAGCTGCATGATGAGGAAGCCCACAAGCACGATGCCGAGCACGTAATCGGACAGCTTGAAGGCGATGATCTGCGCTGTGATGGTGGTGCCGATGTTCGCGCCCATGATAATGGGAATGGCTTGGCGCAGCCCCATGAGGCCCGCAGCCACAAAACCGATGGTCATGACCGTGGTGGCGCTGGAGCTTTGCAGCACCGCCGTGGCCAGCGCACCGGCCAGAACGCCGAAGAAGGGGTTCTTCGTCACGGCGGCCAGAATGGCGCGCATGCGCTCGCCAGCTGCCTCCTGCAAGTTGTTGCTCATGAGGTTCATGCCGTACAGGAACAGGGCCAAACCGCCGAACAGTCCCAGCCCGATTTGCAGCAGTTCTTCCACCTATGCGTCTCCTTCACGCGGCCCGCTCCTCCGCGGGACAGACATGGCGGCGCACCTCGCGCACGCCGGTTTTCCGTAGGCTGCAGTATGGAGCCCCCATGAGCGCCCCGAGTAAGCCACACGTAAAGGGAAAGTAAAACTTTGCTGATGAAGCACGAGCGGGGCACCGACCTTAATCGGCGCCCCGCTCGGGGGAGGGCTCGTCTACATCCGGCAGCCTTAAGCTTCCAAGGCTGATCGGTCAAGAGAGGGCTCGCCTAGCCTAGAACACCCTTTGCAATAACATCTCCGTACCCCAGAACCTGGAGGCAGGGCTGACCACACACCTCCCCGACGGCAAAAAGACCCGCAATCGGCTGGCCACCGTCGTCGAGCACACGGAAGCGCTCGTCCACCGTAAGACCGTCAACAGTGATAAGCACGGCCCACGTCCCTGGCGAAGCGTAGAAGGGGCCCTCAACGATGGGAGCTGTTTCCTCAAAATATGTCCGTCCGAATTCATCCGGTACGCCAGCGACGCAGGCGGCGTTGTACTCCTCCACAGTCTTCTTTAGGGCACTGGCAGGAATATCGATCTGATCTGCGAGTTCGTCAAGCGTATCTGCTCGATAGGCAAGCCCGTTCTCGAACAGCCCCTCAGCAGGCTCGCCATCGAAGTTCCTTCCATCGGGCATGATGTTGGAGTTCTGATCGCACGCGATGATGTAGCACAACTGGTCGGGCTGATCCATAACGGCAAGAGCCAAGTCGGTGCGTTTCCCCGTCTCATTGACGAAGCGTTTCCCCTCCTTGTTCACCACGAGAGGGTTTCCCGTGTCGCCAATAATGTGGCCGACAATGTGGTACTGGGGATGAGCATAGGGGTTGAGCATCACCTCGCCGCAGCTGACAACAGCCGCACCGACCTCCTCCGCCATATCAAGGCCGTCTCCCGAATGTCCAGCGGGAGCTACCGAGTGAATGCTCTCACCCTCATTGAATCCGTACTGGGGCTGAAGCCGGGCAAGCCATTTCGGGCTATCGGTATAGCCTCCCGTAGCCAGAACGACCGCCTTGCTCGCATGGATCTCGTAAGTGGTTCCGTCGTCGCATTGGCCCCTTACACCCGTGACCTTGCCATCTTCCACCAGAAGCTCTTGCGCTGAAGTGCTGAAGAGGATATCGAGCGCCGGGAATCCCGCACTCTGAATGTATGCCTCGAGAGCGTCGACATAGCCTTCGCCTGCGGGCCTGCCCACAGGGTGAGTCGAACGGGGCCAGGAGAAACCCATGATGCCGAGAAGCGGCTTCTCGAGTTCCACGCCATGCGCAGTCACCCATTCGCACGCGCGGCGCGCCGATTCAGCGTCCAACGTCGTCTCCGCAGCGAGAGGGTTGCCGAAACCGACGGCGCCGAGCACGGCGTAAAACTCGTCGCTGTCGAAGGTCTTGGTGTTTCCCTCCGCATACCACTGCTCGTACTGCTGCTCAACTTGTGAGACTCTTTCCTCGGACACACCCAAATCGCGAGCGCGCTCCATGACCTCGGCAAAAAGCCGTCTCATCGGCTCCGTTGTCTCCTGGCGATACTCAAGCGGCGCCTCGGGGTACTGAAGGCGGCCTCCCGAGACGAGCATACTGCCGCCCATGAACCCGCACTTTTCCATAACGAGCACCTCAGTGCCCGACTCTGCCAGAGCAATGGCCGACGTGAGGCCAGCCGCTCCGGCGCCGATGATGGCCACCTCCGTCTCAATTACCTCGACAGCGTCCGATTTCTCGCGCCCCGGGACCTTCTCCAAATCGGAAACGCTGCCGCCAGCTTGTCCGACGCAGTCTCTGACCGCAGAGAGGATGGCCATGCTCGTCAGCGTCGCGCCCGTTACCGCATCCACATCGAGGGACTGAAGCTCGACGATGTCGGATGTTATGGCGGAAATCGCCGTATTGGCGATGCGCTCTGACTCGTAGTGTCCAAGCACCTCTACCGCCTCGATAGCATTCTCCCCGAACGTCACCTCAACGGTCACAAGGCTCTGCTTTCCCTGAGCCTGTGCGGTATACGCCCCGGGGACGTAACTGCTCTTTGCGGACGAGGTGGCCGGCAGGGGGCTGCACCCCGTCACACCCAGGGCGAACATGGTCATTCCCGCTGCAGCACCCAGCTGAATAAACCTACGACGTCCGATCAGTCTTCCCCCATGTGCTTCTTGCATGATGCTCCTCCGATCCTCAGAATGTGGCCGTCCTTTTCGGCCCCGTAAGATCATGCAACCACGACAGGACGACGGGAGAAATCGGGTGTTTCATGCGAACTTTTCACCCTCGGGCGTTTTACCCGATAAGCCGACCTGGCCTTATTCGCTCACAAGATCGAGGAGCTCTTGCCGAGAATGCACGCTGAGCTTCTGGTAGATATGGCTCACATGGGTCGACACCGTGCTTTTCGAGAGAACGAGGTAGTCGCAAATATATGGTTGCGAGCGGCCTGCGGCCAAAAGGAGGAGCACATCGAGCTCCCGAGCCGTCAGCCCATGCTGCTCGGAGATCGCCTTGCAGCGCGCGGACATATTCGGCGCTGCCGCCCCATCCTCGTTGCGCCAATCAGCAGCCACCCGGAGCGCCGGCCGCCCGACGACGACCATGGTCGTAGCAACCAGCAGACACACCAGCACAAGAGAGATGCTTTGAGGCATCGCTCCTTGCTGGGCGAGGTCTGCCAAAACGGCAACAGCGAGTATATTGCCAACTGTCGCCCCTCCGTGAGAAACCGCCAGCAGGACGGCGATCCTGGTGAGACTCGTTCCATAGTCGCGCCTCGCCATTCGAGAGGAATATAAGTAGGTCACGATCCAGATGGTAATGTCCAGAACGCTCGATATCGAACATACCGCCATTGCGGAAGCGGGGCTTTTCCAGAAATTGAGAATGAGTGCCAGTGTGGCCAAAGGGCAAAGCCACCGAAACAAAGCGGCAAAATCGATCTTGAGCGAGAAGAGCACGAACACGACGATGCAGAGCACGCCCGCCAAGGAGCCTATTATCTCGGGAAGGGAACGCTCTCCCGTCATTTCGAATTGCGAGAGAAGACCGTTCCAACTTACCACCAGGTAGAAGACGGCCAGAGGAACGGCTATGCGCGCCAGCTCCTTTACCATCGAATGCGGCCGCGATCCCTCTATGGCGACTGCCTTCTCGCATGCCTGTGCCACCGGCAGCCTCTGAAAGGAAAGGTAGAGGGTCGCCCCCGACGCCAATGGAGCCACAAGCATCGGAATGCCGTTGAGACTTGCCGGCAGCAGAGGGACAACAACGGCATAGGCGAGAACGACAAGCGAGGAAAGGGGCAGCGCAATCTCCGCCTCTTCGATTTTGGCTCGATTGAACACGTCGGCCCACAGAAGAAACATGATGGCCTGACCCATTCCCAGAGCAATTGCTCCCAGCAAAGCCACAGGATCGTCATTCGCCGTGACCCCTGTCGGCCATACAGAGAGCAGAAACCCTACGATGTTGAGAATGATCGACGGAGCCAGCAGCCTTTTCAAACGATCTAGGCGCGGACCGCGGAACACGGCGCCACACGCGAGAAGCACCAAGATGTTCGCCCCCATCCCCACAAACCAGGCAACGTCGGTGCTGACCGGAAGACCGGCCATCCCATGGAAAAGGCCTGACCCCGCATACTGCGAGAGAATCTGCACATGAGTAAAGCCGATACCGAGAAGCCACCAAGGAGGCATTTTCAATCCTCTCACTATGGCAACCCCCTTATCCCAAGAACTCTGCGAGGTCTATTTTCTGCGGGCCTCGCTCTTTTTCGATAAACATAACGGCATACCAGGGAAGGTACAGCACTTTGCCTTCCTCGCGCACGTTTCCACGGCAAAAGACGATGGCGCTGTCGATGCCCCATTCTCGCACGGCCATCACGTTGTCGAGGGCTTTGTGCTTCTCGTAATCCTTTCCCGATTTAGCCTCGATAGGAAGCGCCTTCGATCCCTTCTCGATGACGAAGTCAACTTCGCCGTACTTGGCCTTGTCGAAGTAGCGCAGATCGAAGCCGTGGGCCGTCAGCTCCTGGGCGATGGCGTTCTCCAGCATGCTGCCCCAGTTCACCGCAAGGTTCCCTTGCAGAAGGTCGAATCGTGCATCGCCCGACGTTTGCGCGGACAGAAGCCCCACGTCACAGAGAAAGAGTTTGAACAGATTGTGCTGGGTGTTCAGCGACAAAGGCAGCTCCGGCGCTTTAACGTTGTAGCAGGGCAGCCCCACGCCGGCGTCAGCAACCCACATGAAATCACTCGCATAGCGCTCCATGCGGGCGCTCTTCGCCAGATCACTGAGCTTGAAGCGCTTGTTCTTCTTGTCGAGTTCCTCGGGAATAGCATCGAAGATCATCTTGATGTGGGGCCTATCGTCCCCGTATTTGGCGATATCTTGCCGATACAGGTCGACGATATCCTGCTGCACAGCCAGCACGTGTGACAGATCGGAGGTCTCATTGAACCGTTCGACGGCCGCCGGCATGCCCCCGACGACCATATACAGGGAAAATGCCCGGAGTAGCCGCTCGTGAATAGCGGTCGGAATGGGCTCGCGATTCCGCATTCGTTCCCGCACCAGCTCCAGCGTCTGATCGTTTTGGCCAATAGCGTCGAAGAACTCTCTCAACGTGAGCGGGTACATGCGCAGATGCTGCTCGTAGCCCACCGGGTACGACGGCACCTCCTTATAGGAGACGCCCAGAAGCGAGCCCGATTCAATGTAGTCGAACCGACCATCCTCCACGAGGAATTTCATGGCGGTACGGGCGCGCGGGCATTCCTGGATTTCATCGAAGAAGACGAGCGTCTGACCGGGAACGAGCGGCACCTTCGTGAAGGCCGTGAGGTTCGCTACGAGCGTATCGGCATCGAGATCGCCTTCGAAGATCTCCCTCGCCTTGGGCGTCTCGATGAAGTTGATCTCCAGGAAGACCTCGTACTCGTTTCGGCCGAACTTACGGATGAGATACGTTTTCCCCACCTGCCGCGCGCCGGTCACGAGGAGGGCGCGCCTGTCGGGCGCACTCTTCCATTTCAGGAAGTCGTCATAGGCTTTCCTTTGAAGGGCCATACTGCTGATCCTTTCGTCTTGCGACGAGTTTTCGCTCATTATAACCTCTTCTTGCGACGAGTTTTTTGGTTTTAGTTACTGTTTTGCGACGAGTTTTCGCGTTTTCTGAACTTGATTTGCGACGTTTTTCAACTCTGGGACATCTTCGGTAGTCTCCCTAAAACAAAAAGGGCGGTTCCGGAGGACCGCCCGTGGGGTGCGGGGAGGCGAGGGGTGCGCTACTCGGCTGCCGGCACGTCGTGCTTTACGCGGTCGTGCTCTTCGGCGCGCTTGGCGTCGTTGAAGCGATCCAGCGTGCCTACCAGGTAGCCAGTGATGCGGCGGAGTTGTTGCTCATGAGGTTCATGCCGTACAGGAACAGGGCCAAACCGCCGAACAGTCCCAGCCCGATTTGCAGCAGTTCTTCCACCTATGCGTCTCCTTCTTACAGCGGCTCGCCCCTTGCGAGCCGCGCTCATCGGCGGGTCGCACCCTTGCGGCCCGCGCTCGTCTCAGCCGGGAAGGAGTATGAAGCCTCATTGAGCAGCCGCCGTAAGAGCCACGTAAAATGAAAGTAAAATCGCGCGGCGTTGCAATTACCCGAAGCGCCCGGCGACGTAGTCGGCGGTACGAGGGTCGATGGGGGCAGAGAAGATGGTGTCGGTGTCGCCGGCTTCCACCACCTCGCCCAACAGGAAGAACGCCGTCTTGTCGGAAATGCGCAGGGCCTGCAGCATGTTGTGGGTCACCATGATCACCGTGTAGCGCTCCTTCAGCTGGCCGATGAGCTCCTCGATCTTCGCCGTGGAAATGGGATCGAGGGCGCTTGTGGACTCATCGAGCAGCAGCACCTCGGGCTGCACGGCCAGGGCACGAGCGATGCACAGGCGCTGCTGCTGGCCGCCGGACAGGCCGAGCGCGTTCTTCTTCAGGCGATCCTTCAGCTCGTCCCAGATGGCGGCCGCGCGCAGCGATTCCTCTACGATGACGTCCAGGTCGGCCTTGGCACGCACCCCATGGCTGCGGGGGCCGAAGGCGACGTTGTCGTAGATGCTCATTGGAAACGGGTTGGGCTGCTGGAACACCATACCCACGCGACGGCGCAGGTCGGTGGCATCCAGGGTGCGGTAGGCGTCGGCGCCATCGAGGAGCACCGAGCCTTCCACGCGGCAGCCTTCCACCAAATCGTTCATGCGGTTCAGCGTCTTCAGCAGCGTGGATTTGCCGCAACCGGAGGGGCCGATGAGCGCCGTCACCTGGTTCTCCGGGAAGGTGAGGTTAACATCGCGCAGACCTTGGAAATCGCCGTAGAACAGGTTCAGATGCTCGACGGCCATCTTCGCAGGAGCGGGTGCGGCTCCTGGAACCTCAGCCGCCGCGGTAACGCTCATCTCATTCGCGAGTTCCTTCAAAAAGCTCGTCATTTCTTGCTCACTTCCATTTTCTGTGCCGCCACGCGCATGGCGGCGTTCAACAGAAGAACGAGGATCAGCAGCACCACCGAGGTGGCGTAGGCCTCGTTCACGTGCAGGCCCTCGCAGGCCAGGGTGTACATGTGCACGGCCAGAGTGCGGCAGGAGTCGAAGAGGGCGAAGATGCCCTGGCCGCCGAAGTCGGGGATTTGGGCCACAGTGCCGGCGGTGAACAACAGGGCCGCCACCTCGCCCACGCAACGGCCGAGGGCCAAAATGACGCCGCCCAGGATACCGGGCACCGCCGAGGGCAGCACGCAGCGGGCCACCGTGCGCAGGCGCCCGGCACCGAGGCCGAAGCCGCCCTCGCGGTAGGAATCGGGCACTGCCATGAGCGCCTCTTCGGTGGTGCGCATGATGACCGGCAGCACCATGATGGCCAGGGTGCAGGCACCGGACAGAAGCGAGAGGCCCCAGCCGCAGGCCGTCACGAAGAACAGCATGCCGAACAAGCCGTAGATGATGGAGGGAATGCCCTGCAGCGTCTCGGCGGTCACGCGCACCAGGCGCACGAAGCGGCTGCCGCGGCGGGCGTACTCCACCAGATAGATAGCCGCACCAACGCCCACGGGCACCGCCATCGCCAAAGCCAGCAGCGCCATGATGACCGTCGAGGCGAGCGCCGGCAGAAGCGACACGTTCTCGGAGGTGTATTCCCACTGGAACAGATCGGGGGTAAGCGCGGGCACGCCTCGCACCAGGATGTAGCCCACCACGAACAGCAGCACGGCGGCGGTTACCGTTGCGGCGGCATAGGTGAGCCAGCGCAGCAGCACCGACACCGCGCGGCGCCGACGGGACGAGCGGGCGATGTGGGCCTCCAAGGCATCTTCCTTGGCGAAGCAAGCGGGCATCAGATTGACGGCACCCAGGGCTCCCAAGGTCGGCGAGCAGGCGACCACCGAGGGCCGCGGGCGACGCAAGCGCAGGTTGAAGCCATCGCTCATCGCGCCTCACCTCTCTTCCGAATAACGTTGAGCAGCATCGTGATCAGCAGGATGAACACGAACAGAACCACACCGGTGGCGATGAGGGCCTCGCGGTGCAAGTCGGCGGCGTAGCCCATTTCCAACACGATGTTGGCCGTCATGGTGCGCACGCCAGACAGCAGCGAGTCGGGAATGATGGGCATGTTTCCGGCCACCATGACCACGGCCATGGTCTCGCCGATGGCCCGTCCCAGCCCCAGCACGATGGCGGCCATGATGCCGGAGGCGGCCGCCGGGGCCACCACCTTGAACACGGCGTGCTCGTGATCGACGCCGAGAGCCAGGGCACCCTCGTAGTAGCGAGCGGGCACGGCGTCCAAAGCGCTTTGGGCCACGGTGATGACGGTAGGCAGGATCATAATGCCTAAGATAAGGCTGGCTGCCAGCACCGAAAGCCCCGTGCCCGGCCCGAACAGACGCACGAAGGGCACGATGATGACCAGCCCGAAGAAGCCGTAGACCACCGATGGAATGCCGGCCAGCAGCTCCACGCCGCTGCGCAGGAAGGAGCCCGTGCGGCCGCGAGCGAACCGCGAGAGGTACAACGCCGTGAGCAGGCCGCCCGGCACGCCCACGATCATGGCACCGGCTGTCACGTACAGGCTGCCCACGATCATGGGGAAGATGCCGTAGAGGTCATGGGCCGGGCGCCACGTGGTGCCGAAGAGGAATTCCGGCAACCCGATCTCCGCCATGGCCGGCACGCCGTTGGCCAGCAGAAACAGGCAGATCAGCGCCACGGCGGCTATGGAGAGGGCCGCGGCCGTCCCGAAGAGGGCCCGGGCAGCCCCTTCGCGTAGGACATGTGGGCGGCGCTTGGGCACGCGGGCCGCCGCAGGGACACCGGCAGCTGCGAGACCTGCGCCGGCTCCGGGCGCTCCGGCGCCCCCGGAGCCGGCGGCCGTCGATGCACTTGCTGGCGGCACGTTCAGCAGGGAGAACAGCATAGTCGATCCCGCTTAGGCGACGTCGGCCCAGCTGGTAGCCGCGCCGGTATAGATGTCGCACACCTGCTGGCTCGTCAGGTCGTTCACCGAGGAAGAAGGAGCCACGATGACCGCGATGCCATCCAGGGCGATGGCCGTGCCCTCAGCGCCGGCGCCGGTCTCGGAGTCCTTCAGGTCGCGGGAAGCCATGCCGATGTCACAGGTGCCATCGAGCGCCATGTTCACGCCCGTGGTGGAATCGGACTGCTGCACTTCCACGGTCACCTGGGGATTAGCCGACTGGAAGGCCTCGGCCAGCTTCTCCATGACCGGCGTGACCGAGGAGGATCCAGCCACAACCACCTTCCCACTGGCGCCATGGGAAGCGAAGGGGGCGGCCGCATCGTCGATGGCGATGTACTTGTTGTCGCTCACCACGGCCTGCCCCTCGGCGCTCATGATGAACGCGAGGAAGTCGGCGGCCGGCGCGGCGAGTTCGCCCTTCGTCACGATGTTGAAGGGACGCGCGATGGCATAGGAGCCGTCCTTCACGGCGGCAGCGGTGGGCGCGACGCCATCGATAGACACCGCCTTCACCGTGTCGTCCAGTGATCCCAAGGAGATGTAGCCGATGGCGTTGGGGTCGCCGGCCACCGACGTCATCATGACCGCCGTGGAGTTGGTGATGGCAGCTGCGGGCGTGGTCATGTCCACCTTGTCGCCGTTGGCGTCCTTCTGCTCGATGCCGAACAGCTCAACGAAGGCGCCGCGGGTGCCGGAGCCGTCCTCGCGGGAGTACACCGAGATGGGAGCGTTGGCGGATGCGCCGCTGCCGCCAGATGCGCTGGCCGAGTCGCCCGCTGCGGCCGTATCGCCGGCCGATGTGCCTGCGCAACCCGCAAGCGCCACTGCCAGCGCCCCGCACAGAGCCGCCGCTCCAGCGAGCACCGCCAGCCGCTGCAACCGCCGCGGCAAACGAGAAGATACCGAAGATGCTTTCATGTCGTCGTTCCTTTCAAACGCGCGGGTCGGCATCCCAGAACCACCGCCCGCAAGGGCCATTCAACTCGCGAAAGCGACCCACAAGGGAACGTCGCTTCCGTGCATTCATGATGGCCCCGCTCCGTAAAAGAACCGAGCAGCGCCCGTAAAGAGTCTCCGTCAGTTTCGAAAAGCTTTGGTAAAGCGTCAGCGCCAAACACCTGCAGCGCTTGCTTGACCGCCGTTTGGCTCGCATGGCAATGACTGCTCCGAGCAGCTGCCCTGGCAGTCTCCCGCGCGCTTCAGGCACCTTTGGCATCCCTCCGGTCATTCAGGCGCTTTTCATATGCCAGAAAGTTACTTAATCGTGCGACTCAGCACAAGAAGGCCGGAGCGCTTGGGAGGGGACGCGCTCCGGCCGGACAGAGAGGAGAAAACAGATGAAGGGTGACAGAACAACCTAAGCGACGCCAGTCAGCGCGGCTAGCTTCGCGTAGATCTCGGTATTGTCGTAGAAGCCATCGAAAACTTCGGCACCGGCGCCTAGGGCGAACACGGGCACGGTGAGACCCGAATGGGCGCAGGTAGAGAAATCGACGCCCGACTTGCGGTTGAGCAGGTGCGTGAGCGTTACGGTAAAGGGCTCGTAGGTGCCGTAGTGGACGTATTCCTCCTGGGTCATGTCCTCCTGATCGCCGGCGCCGACGGCCACAGTTCGCTCGTAGGCCTCGCGCAGCTGCTCGTCCTCGCAGGCAGTGAGCATCAGGCTACCCGTCTCGGCCTCGGCCACTTGCGCGGCGCCCTCGTCGTAGGTGCGCGCTACCTCGTAGCCGGCATCGCGCGCCGCCTCGTACAGATCGATGCGGTTATCGCTGGCGCCCGTGGGGTTGAGCAGGCCGCCACCGGCGAAGTAGTCGAACCCGCTCGCAATAAGCTCCTGGCCAATCTCGCAATAGTTCTTGCGCGACTGCTGATGGGCGTAGAAGGCCGCCGGCGTCGCGTGGTTCAAATTCACGCTGGTGAGCACGCCTACCTTGTAGCCGAGCTGGCGCTTCAGTTTCTCGGCGATGGTCTCGAAGCGCTCGGAAGCGTCCGGCGACACGTTGATGACCCCGCTGGCCGTCTTGCGCCCAGAGGCAATGGAGGTGGCCGTGGAGGCGGAATCAGGGCAGAACGAGGTGCTATCGTAGGTGTACTGGGAACCGATGACCGGGAAGTCCATGAAGCTCACGCGCTCGATGGTCGATTCTTCCCCTCTCTGCTGGGCACCGTTGAAGTAGGCCGTCGCCTGAATCTGCGGGTAGCTCATGCCGTCGCCGATGAAGAGGAACACGTACTTCGGCACCATGGCCGCAGAGCCTCCTTGCGCCCCGCCTTCACCGGTGGCAGCCATGGCCACCGAACTTGGCTCGTCCGAAGCGCACCCGAACAGCGCCCCCAGCGACGCCATCCCCGCCAGGCCTGCCGCCCCACGCAGGAAGTTGCGACGGGAAACAAGATCTGGAGTCGCATCGTCTATCATGAGAAGTCCTTTCTCGAGTTTTATCTCTTAGCGAACAACTCAACGATAGATCGGCATCGTAAAACTCCGGTAAGCCGCAAGGAAAACCTTTGAGCGCTTTTCGTAAGTTCCCGCGAGGCGCTACGAGCCAAGAGCGCAGGGCGTCCCTGCCAATCTGCGACGCATTTGGCAAAACTTCAGGATGCTTCTGCGACCGTTTTCAGGAAATTCACCCTGTCTTTGCGACATGTTTTACCTCTAAGTCGCCTTCGCGCCCCTTTGCGGGACGGGCCTTTTCGGTTTTTCCGTTGCCGTGTTGCCCGAGATGGTGGCCAGGGAGCGCTCGTAGGCGTTGAAGGCCTCCACGACGTCCCCCGCCACGTAAATGCCGCTCTTGCGGTTCTTCGCATTCTGCTTCAGAATCCCCGCCGCAACGAGCTCGCCCACGGCGGTCCGGGCCGCCGGATAGCTCTTTCCCGTGAGGTTCTGGGCAGTCTTGATGCTGATGACCGGCGTCCCCAGAAGAATCTCAATAAGCTGCGCCACCGCCGACCCCTCCCGAGGCGACACCTTCGCGCGCCATCCCTCCTTAACAGCAAGCAGCGCGCGCTCGAACGCCGAGGCGCGCTCGCAAGCCTCGCAGGTCGTCCGGGCGAAGTACTCCACCCATCCGTTCATCGTCTCGCGCCGCTCGGTTTCATCATCGCCTTCGAAGCGGAAGGCGGCGAGATTGGCGATGTAGCGCTCACGATCGGTGGCCAGCAACAACGAGATGGGAGGCACCGTGACGCGCGTCGTGCCGCCCTTCTTCAAAATAAGGTGAACGAGCGCCCTGCCCACGCGCCCGTTGCCGTCCGCGAACGGATGGATGGTCTCAAGCTGAGCGTGGGCAATGGCGGCGATGGCAATGGAAGGAAGCTCGCTGCGGTTGGCGAAGGCGACGAGATCTTCCATAAGAGCTGGCACGGCATCGGGAGAGGGAGGCACGTAGGCGGCGCCGACCGGGTTGACGCGATTGCCGCCGATCCAGTTCTGTTCGGCGCGGATGACCCCTCCCCTCTCTGCGAGACGCGTGCCGGCCAGAAGCACGCGATTGAGCTCGCACACCTCCTCGACCGTGAGCGGAGAGCCCGCCTCCGCCCGCGCCAGACCATCGACGAGCGTATGAAGATTGCCGAGAATCTGGGCCTCCGTGCCATCGAGGCGATGATCGACGCCGAGGCGGTCGAGCTCCTCGTATTCCAAAAGTTTACCCGCCGGCATCTCAAGACCCTCGATGCGCGAGGAAGAGACGGCCTCGGCCCGCAGCATCATGCGCGCCAACGGCTCGGTATCGATGCGGGAGCCGGAAAGCTCGAGCTTCGCCAGGGCCTCCTGGGCATCCGCCACCGCGCTTGCGCATGAGGGGCTGAGCAGAAGCCCGTAATCGGCAAGCGTGTCGGGAAGATACGGGTGGTACGGCCCTCCCATGCGTTCAGCCTTGTTCATGCCCGCCCCATCGGACTGCCAGAAGCGGTCGAGATAGACTCCCATGCTCGTAACCTTTCTTTTTCGTTGCAGAAAAGAAAGGTTACTGCACTAACCTTTCTTTTTCAAGAGGTGTGAAGGTTGGTCGCTTTTCCGAGAGGACGGCGAGCAGGGCGGCGGGGATCTCGGGGGCGAGGCATTGCAGGAACGTCTCCACGGGATAGGCAAATCCCATCTCGGCACGGTAGGCCATGAGCGCCAGGATGCCTCCGCTCGCATATTCGACGACGATGCGGAGCGTCGGATCGTTGGCATCAAGCGGCAGGACATCATCCAATTCGGGCAGCACATCTTCCAGAAGACGGCGCTTCACCCGCTTCTGGGCGAGCGCCGCATTAGGGCCGTTCAGCACCGCGCACAGCGTGTCGATGCTCTGGGAGTTGCGTCGCACCAAGTCGGGAAGGTCCAGGTCCCTTGGGCCAGAGGGGCGGCCAGTCGCTTCTTCGCCGGCGGCCATCTCGCTTTCGCCAGACTCGCCGCGCGCAGCCTCTTCCCCATCAGAGTCGCGGCCGACGTCCGCAGCCATCGCCTCGCGGAAGGAGGCGCCGAGCCGCACGAACGAGAGCAACACCCGGGGAATTTCCACGGGCACCACCGCATCAAGCGCCGCTTCGGCCAGCTGTTCGGTATCGGCAAAATAGTAGTAGAACGTGCTACGATTGCAGCCCACTTCTTTTATGAGCGAAGTCACCGTCACGGCATCCACTGGCTCGCGAATCAGCCGATCGGCCATGGCAGAAATCAAACGCTCGCGCACCTTATGGGTTGCTTCATCTTTCCGGGGACGACCCATACCTGACCTCCTTCTTACGAGCGACAATCCGACAGAGCGTCGCGCATTGCTGGTTTTTCCCGACACTCTGTTGGATTACTATCATAGCCGGAAGACCCACGCCGCGAAAGGAGCTCAGCCATGAACGCAGACACCCCGGCCATCGCCATCGACCGCGTCCAGTTCCGCTACGGGCGCCCCGGGCCGCGGCGGCGGGATATCCCCCTCGTGCTGAAAGACATCTCGCTTTCCGTAGCGGCGGGCGACATCCTCTGCCTTCTGGGGCCCTCGGGCTGCGGCAAGACGACGCTCGTGAACCTCATCATGGGCGTGGATGTGCCCACCTCCGGCACCGTGCGCGTGCTCGGCGAGACGGCCCCCTTCCGCACGGCGCGGGCGCGCATCGGATTTATGCCCCAAGACGATGCGCTCTACGAGGACGTGACCGCCGAGGAAAACCTTCGCTTCTTCGCGGCGCTCTACGGCGTGAAGGGCGAGCACCTCGCCCGCCGCATGGACGAGCTGTTCGCCTTCGTGCGTCTTCAGAGACATCGCAAGAAGCTCGTTCATGACTACTCCGGCGGCATGAAGCGGCGGCTCTCGCTGGCGGTGGCCCTAGTGCACGAACCTGCCGTGCTCGTGCTGGACGAGCCCACCGTGGGGCTCGATCCGGAGCATCGCCGCTACATTTGGAATCATCTGGAAGCGCTGGCCGCCCAAGGGTGCGCCATCGTAGTGACCACTCATGTCATGGACGAAGCCGAGCGCTGCGCCCGCATTGCCATGATTCGCGAGGGACGGCTGATCGCCGATGCCTCGCCGGCGGATATCCTGGCCCGCACGGGCACGAACACCTTGGAAGACGCCTTCCTGGCATTAGAAGAGTCGGAGTCGCCGGATACGGCAGCGGAGCCGAACGTCTCGCCGTCTCTTGGCGAAAAGGAGGCGTGCCATGACTAGCGTGTTCGCCATTGTTCGCCGCATTCTCACGCAGTTCGCACTGGATAAACGCACGCTGGCGCTGCTGTTTGTAGCGCCTCTCGTGGTGTTGTGGTTGCTGTCGGTTATTCTTGGCGCCGACACGGTAGGCCCTAAAATCGCCACCGTGGACTTACCTGCTGAGTTTCAAACGCAGTTCGGGCAGACCGATGCGCGCATAACCGAGGCCAATGCCGACGAGGCAAGCGCGCTGCTCGCCGCCAACGACGTGGCAGCCGTGCTTTCCATGGAAGGCGAGCACATGCTGAAGGTAGAGCTGGAAGGCACCGATTCTACGAAGTCGGCGGCCGTGCTCGCCGCGTGCGCCGAAGCCTTGGGCGAGTTGCGCGGCAAGGCGGCTGAGGAAATGGAAGCAGCCGTTGTCGACAAACGAGCAGAAGTAGAAGACACCATCGAAGAGGCGAGCCAGCAACGCGAAGAGGCCCGAACGGCACTCACGGGCGTGATGGTCTCGATGCCTGCCGAAGCCCGCTCCGGCCTAGCCGAGGCGTTGGGAGGCCTCTTCGACGACGATGCGGCTGAAGCGCTTTCCGCCGAAGACTTCTCGATGAATGTGAGCGACTACCTGCCCATAGAGGACATGGAAACCGTTTATCTCCACGGCAATGAGGACTGGCGGATGTTCGACTTCTACGGACCGGTGTTCATCGGCATCTTCCTGTTCGTGTTCACCTTCATTACCAGCGGCATGTCGCTCGTCACCGAGCGCATGGGTGGCACCATGACGCGCTTTCTCGCCACGCCGGTGAACGCAGGGCAGATTCTCGGCGGCTACACGCTGGCCTTCGGGCTTCTGGCCTGCGTGCAATCGGCCATCATCTTGTGGGTGGCGCTCACGTTCATCGGATTTCCCAACGAAGGCAATCTGGGACTCGTGGTATTCACCTGCGTCTCCATGGCTATGGTATCGGTAGCGCTCGGTCTTCTGGTATCGGGGCTGGCCGCTACGCCGTTCCAGGTTATCCAGCTCATTTTGCTGTTCGTCGTGCCGCAAATTCTGCTGTGCGGGCTATTCGACCTTTCCGGTGCGCCCGACTGGCTCGCAGCCTTGAGCGCCTTCATGCCCGTGACCTATGGCGTGGATGCCCTGCGAGCCGTCATGCTGCGCGGCGCCGACCTTGCCGCCGTAGGGTTCGACCTGGCCGTGCTGTGGGGATTCCTCGCCCTGTTCTTCGCCCTAGCCGCCGCCAGCTTCCGCAAGAAACGTGTCCGAACAACATGCTGAAGATCCTTCCGTTGTGCCATCTTCGCAAATGCCATTTTCCGATTTTCCCGAGACAATGCCAGTTGAGGGCAGAAATGGTCGACAGGCGCGGGACGCCTCTGCCATTGCAGGCCTGAAGTGGCAGAAAAATGCCAGTTGAGGGCAGAAATGCGCAGTGACCCCCAAACGGGTCGACCATTTCGGGGTGGAAGTGGCATTTACTATGCGAAAAGACAAAAAGAGGGCCGTCGTTGGGACGGCCCTCAGGGCGTTCGAATACTTAGAAGCTCGGGCGCTTGAGTGCTCGGGTGCTTGGGACGCGACGCTCTACTCGGACGGCGTTCTACTCGGCTGCCGGCACGTCGTGCTTTACGCGGTCGTGCTCTTCGGCGCGCTTGGCGTCGTTGAAGCGATCGAGCGTGCCTACCAGGTAGCCGGTGATGCGGCGGATGCGCTCGAAGGGCTGGTTGTGAGCGTCCTCGGTGCGACCGCACTTGGGGCAGACGTCCTCGATAATGCCGTTGTAGCCGCACACCGGGTCGCGGTCGACCGGGTGGTTCACCGAGCCGTAGCCCATGCCGCAGTCCTTCATGTAGCGGATGACGCTCTCGAAGGCCTCCAGGTTGTCCGTCGGGTCGCCGTCCAGCTCGATGTAGGAGATGTGGCCGCCGTTGGTCAGCGCGTGGTAGGGCGCCTCGATGGCGATCTTGTCGAACGCGGAGATGTCGTAGTACACCGGCACGTGGAAGCCGTTGGTGTAGTAGTCGCGGTCGGTCACGCCGGGGATGGAGCCGTAGCGCTCGCGGTCGACGCGCACGAAGCGGCCGGACAGGCCCTCGGCGGGCGTGGCGATGAGCGTGTAGTTCATGCCACGCTCACGCGACACGCGGTCGCAGTAGGAGCGCATGTGGCCCACGATCTCCAGGCCCAGGCGCTGCGCCTCGGCCGACTCGCCGTGGTGCTTGCCGGTCAGCGCCACCAGGCACTCGGCCAGGCCGATGAAGCCGATGGTCAGCGTGCCGTGCTTGAGCACCTCGCGCTGCTCGTCGGTGGGCTTGAGCTTCTCGGAGTCGATCCACACGCCCTGGCCCATCAGGAACGGGGCGTTGTACACCTTCTTGCGGGCCTGGATCTCGAAGCGCTCGTCGAGCTGCGCGGTGACCAGCGCCAGCTTGGAGTCGAGCAGGTCGAAGAACAGGTCCAGGTCGCCCTTGGAGCGAATGGCTAGGCGCGGCAGGTTGATCGACGTGAACGACAGGTTGCCGCGGCCGGGCGTCACCTCGCGGTCGGGGTCGTAGACGTTGCCCATGACGCGGGTGCGGCAGCCCATGTAGGCGATCTCCGTCTCGGGCGTGCCCTTGTAGTACTGCGCGTTGAACGGCGCGTCCAGGAAGGAGAAGTTGGGGAACAGGCGCTTGGCCGAGCAGTGCATGGCCAGCTTGAACAGGTCGTAGTTCGGATCCTCCGGATTGTAGTTCACGCCTTCCTTCACGCGGAAGATCTGCACGGGGAAGATGGGCGTCTCGCCGGAACCCAGGCCCTCTTCCGTGGCCAGCAGCATGTTCTTGATGACCATGCGGCCCTCGGGAGACGTGTCCATGCCGTAGTTCACCGAGCTGAACGGCGTCTGCGCGCCGGCGCGGGAATGCATGGTGTTCAAGTTGTGCACCAGCGCCTCCATGGCCTGGAAGGTCTGGCGGTCGGTGTCGCGGGAGGCGTTCTTCTCGGCGTAGGCCACGATGCGCTCGGCCGTAGCCTCATCGGTGCCGGCGGCAACCAGACCCTCGATGACGGCGGCGCGAAAATCGGGGTCCGCCTCCAGGGTGGCGAAGGTGCCGGTGGCCTCCTCGATGCGGGCGAGCATGGCCTCGACCACAGAGCGGTCGTCGGCGATGTCGGTGAGCAGGTCCACGCCCTCGGCCACGTGCTTCTTGAACAGACGGCGATAGGTCTTGCGCACGCCCTCGGCCAGGCCGTAGTCGAAGTCGCACACCGACTGGCCGCCGTGCTGGTCGTTCTGGTTCGACTGGATGGCGATGCAGGCCAGGGCCGCGTAGCTGGAGATGTCGTTGGGCTCGCGCAGCACGCCGTGGCCCGTGGAGAAGCCACCCTTGAACAGCTTGCGCAGCTCGATCTGGCAGCAGGTGGTGGTCAGCGTGTAGAAGTCCATATCGTGGATGTGGATGTCGCCCTCGCGGTGGGCCTTGGCGAAGCGCGGGTCGATGACGCACATCTCGTAGAACTGCTTGGCCGACTCAGAGCCGTACTTCAGCATGGTGCCCATGGCGGTGTCGGCGTCGATGTTGGCGTTCTCGCGCTTCATGTCGGAGTCGGCGGCCTTCGAGAAGGTGATGTCCTTCAGCGTCTGGATGAGGCGGGAGTTCACGTCGCGCACGCGGCTGCGCTCGGCGCGATAGAGGATGTAGGCCTTGGCGGTCTGCACGAAGCCGGACTCGATGAGGGTCTCCTCCACCAAGTCCTGTACGCCTTCCACGGTGGGCGTGCCCTCGATGGCGCCGCTCTCAAGCTTCTCGACGACCGTGGCGGCGATCTTCTCGGCGGTGTCGCGCCCCTGCATGGCCGCACAGGCCTGGAACGATTTCTCCACCGCATCGGCGATCTTCTGGGGATGGAACTCCGCCGTACGCCCGTCGCGCTTGATGATGGTCTTGACCATAACCGCTTTCTTCCTTTCGTTTGCCGCGTTTCCGCGCCTTGCCAACCACAACATGCAGAAGTGCGGCAATGTTTTCCCCACTACCGCACTTCCGAAACTCCTAAGGGGTAAACCCGTGTTTCCCGATGTTTTGCCCACCGGCTTTCCACAGGTTTTCAACCGCTTGAACCACTATATATAGTGCTTACCTGCCCAAACGGCGGATACATATAGTACTCGCCGAGGCGTTCGAGATCAACCGAACAAGTTGTGTTTTTACGCAACCGAAAACTACAGAAGTTTTTTCGATGAGAGGTGACAGCGCGTCAGCAAGCGCCGAGAGACCTTCGCTACCCAACTAACCTTCTACCACGACGTCCAGGCCGGCAGTGGCGGCGGCCAGGACGCCGGTGTAGGCGGGGGTGGCATCGCCGGCGGCGCGGAGGAACTGGACGCCGGCGGCGCGGAGGTCGACGGCGGCGGCCATCATGGTGTCGGGGGCGTAGTAGGGGTTCTCGGTCGTGGGACCCTGCTGCTTGGGATCGCGCTCGGCCACCTGCAGCGTGGCCGTGAGACAAAGGTCGGCGCCGAGAGAGGCCAGGGTTTCGCGGGCCTCAGCAGCGAGCCGGGCGGCCACGGCCGGCGCGGCCAGGGTGGAGAAGCCGGCTACGGCGGCGCCGAGGTCGGCCATGACGACCACGGCCTCGGCCAGGGTGCCGCGTCCCGAGGCGAGCATGCCGTCAGCCGTTACGTCCACCGATGCGAAGACGGGCGCATCGCTTGCCTTCCGCAGGCCCATGAGGGCGCACTTCAGGTCATCCACCGTGGTGAAGCCGTTCAAGAAGAAGCCGTCGAACTCCTCGCCGTCGAACAGAGCCGCGGCGCGGGCGTACTGGTCGCGGTTCTCCACGAGGGAGGCCTTGGAAGACGGATCGAGCGGCAGGCCGCAGGGCGCGATTTCCACCAGCAGGTGCTGGGGCTTGAAGCTGCGGGGGACGGCCACGGCGGCGCGGGCCAACTCGGCGCCCTTCCCCTCCATGCCGATGGCGGTGAGGCGCCCCGGGGCGAAGTCGGTCACGGGCGTAATCAGAACCTGGGGGCCCGCCACCGTTTCCAGCCGGTAGATGTCCTCGATGGTCTCGGGCTCCAGCAGCAGGGCCAGAGCCTGATCGCGAGCATCGACCACCCCTTGGCGGCGCAGCGCCTCCTGCACGGGGGACGAGACGACGAGCATGTCCTTGAAGAAGCGCAGGGCGATATCGGCCATGGGGATTCCTTTCCGCGAAAAATTTTCTTCTCCTATGATACCGGAAGTTTCCGGTTGGCCGTCCGAGGGCCCGTGGCGGGCGAACGGGCATCTGAACGGGGCAAACGGTGACTGCTTTCGTCCTGATTACAATTCGCCGTCAAAATTGCGCCGTTCTCTTGTGGATGCACTACACATTATGGACGAGAAAACAAGTCTTGCTTTATTATTCGTATCAGCGATTTGGAAGTTCCCCTGCTTCCATCGCTCTGCTTCAATCCCCTTGAAAGCAGATTGCGGCCCTCGCTGCCGCTACCCCCTCCCCCGGCGCGGCGCAGCACCCCTCTTCGCCGCGCCACTTCTTTCTTTGCGATCTTCGCTGGGGTTCGCGGGAGTTGCCTTAACGGCTCCTGCACCGAAGGGCCCGTTGCCTTGGCAACACCGGCTCGCAGGCTCGGCCACCTTGGCGGCCAGCCCGCCCCCTTGGGCGATGTCGACTGCTCGCGACGATGAGCAAGCCGGCGGGACGGTGATCGGTCCCGCCGGCATTTTTTGTTTCATGTGGAACGTTGGGTGAACAGGCTGCGAAACGGCCCGGATACCGTCCTCGAAAGAAAAAGGCCCGCGGGGCGGGCCTTGGGGTGCGTCGGGGAAACGGGAAGCGCTTACTCGGCGTCGTGGCAGCCGCAGCCGCAGGATTCGCCGGCCTCGTGGTCGTGGGCGCCGCAGCACTCGGCGTCGTCCTCGGGGGCGGCGGCGAACTTCTCGTCGATTTCTTCCTCGCTGTAGGCGACGGGCTCCTTCAGGGCTTCCATGAAGTTCGGGGCCTCACCGATGTAGGCGGGCTCGGCCTCAAAGGTGAAATTGCCGGCGTCGTCCACGGTGTACAGGTAGGCCACGGCGTAGCCCTCGTCGGCACCGGGCTGGCCACCCTCGGCGATGATGGCGTCCTTCACGCCGTCGTCGGTCTCGATGTAGCCATCGTAGCAGAAGGCGTAGCCGCCGGCCCCGCGGGCGCCGCGCACATTGGCCTCGGCGGCCTCGAAGCACTCCTCGGCGTTCTCGCCGGGATGGGTCTCCAAGAACAGGTTGTCCTTCACCACGAGGGCCGTGAAGGGCACCAGGTCCTCGCCGCCCTCCAGCTTCTGCTTGCCCTCGTCCAGGGCGAACACGAGCACGCGCTCGAGCTCCTCGGGAATCTCGGGCACCTCGACGCTGTCGTTTTCGATGTTGCGGTCGGCCACGACGGGCCTCCTTTCCTACCGGTGTTTGTCCTCCGCAGTGTACCGCAGCTTTCATGACCCGTCGGCCACAAGGCGTTGACAAACCGACGGCGCACCCCAACCAATCGATGAGGGCGACCATAATCTTCAGCAACGTATCAGTAGGCAAGACATGAAAGAGAAAGCCTGCGCCGCTCGATCGGACAGGCGAGTAAGTACAGGTAGGTTGGAGCGGAAGGGGAGGGCACCGCGCGCAGATTCCGCAGACTCGGAAAATAAGGGGTACCATTCCTGACCCCTTATTTTCCGAAAGCGAGGACTTGCCCGAGCACGGAGTCTTCCCCTTCCGCTCCAACCGGGCAGATGGAATAGACAAGACAGGCCGCCCATGCTCAAACGCGCCCGGACATATCTCAGCGTCATCTTCGCCATTTTCCGGCGGGACGTGAGGCGCGTGCTGCGCAACCCGGTAGCGCTCGTCATCGTGCTCGGCATGATTGTGATGCCCTCGGCCTACGCCTGGTACGTGGTGGCCGCGAACTGGGACCCCTACAGCAACACCGAGGCCATGCTCGTGGCCGTGGCCAACGACGACGCCGGCGCCGACAGCCCCGAGGCGGGGCCTTTGGACGTGGGCGCGAGCGTGGTGGACCAACTGCGCGACAACCACACCATGGGCTGGGAATTCACCGATCGTGAAAGCGCCATCAACGGCGTGTACGAGGGCAAGTACTGGGCGGCCCTCGTCATTCCCGAGAATTTCAGCGCCGACTTCGCCAGCGTGTTCACCGGCACGTTCACCCAGCCCACCATCGAGTACTACGTGAACGAGAAGCCCTCGTCCATCGCCCCGAAGGTGACCGACGCCGCTGCCGACGCCGTGCAGAAAGCCGTGAACGAGAACTTCGTGAAGACCGTGGCCGAGAAGGTGATGGGCACGACCCAAGAAGCGGGGGAACATGCGGAAACCCAGGGGGAAACAGCCGAAAGCAGCCTGGCCGCCGGCGTGCGCCAAGCCCACGACACCGTGAAGGCGGCCCACGCCACCTTGGAAACGCTGTCAGGCACCGTGAAGGACACCCGCACCGCCGTGCAGAGCGCCGAGGGGACCCTGGCGGGGCTTGAAAAGGACATCCCCCATTTGCGCGAGGCCATCGCCCAGTCGAAGCAGCTGCTGGAACAGACGCGCACCACCGCCGACGACTACGGCAGCAAGCTGGCCAAACAGGCGACCGACGGCGCCTTGGGCCTCGCGGGCGCGGCCAGCCAGGCCCAACGGGCGCTGGGCACCGTGCGCGGCGAGGTGGCCCAAGCGGAAGCGGCCGCGGGCACCGCGCTGACCGAGGCCCAAACCCTCGTGCTGGACAACGAGGCGCTGGTGGCCGAGCTTTCCAAGGAAGCGGAAGGGGCCGACGTTCCCGCCGCCGTCACCGACGCCTTGGCCGCTGCCCGGGAAGGCAACGACCGGCTGGCCGAGACCATCGGCGCGTTGCAGGAGGCCCAAACCTCCCTGACCGCCACCGCCTCGTCCCTGGAAACCGAGGCCGGCACCTTGAACGACGCCGCGGCCGCCAGCGCAACTTCGGCCCAGCAAGCGGCCGGTGCCTTCCAAGAACAAGTGCTGCCCGACCTCACCCGCAGCCTGGACGGGCTGGTGGACGCCGCCGGCACCCTGGACGGTGCCCTGGCCGGCCTCACCCCGGCCCTGGCCCAGGCCCGGGCCATTTTGGCCTCGTTGGACGCCACCCTGGGCACCTCCACCAACTCGCTCGCCTCCACCGTGGACGCTCTGGCCACCATGGAAGGCAACCTGGACGCCACCGAGCGCGACCTGGCGGCGCTGCAGGGCTCGGCCGCCGTGAAGGCCCTGGCCGAGTATTTGAAGGCCGACCCCGACACCGTGGGATCGTTCATGGCCTCCCCGGTGAGCCTGGACACCCAGCTCATCTACCCCGTAAAGAACTACGGCAGCGGCGTGGCGCCCTTCTTCACGAACCTGGCCCTGTGGGTGGCCGGGTTCATTCTCATGGCCATGGTGAAGATGCGCGTGGACCCGGAGGGCCTGCCGAAGTTCACCGCCGTGCAGGCCTACTTCGGCCGCTGGCTGTTCTACGTGGCGGCGGGGCTGGCCATGGGGCTCGTGTGCTGCGCGGGCGACTTGGCCCTCGGCATCCAGTGCGAAAGCCCGGCAGCCTTCATCGGCGCGGGACTGCTCACCGTGTTTGTGGATGTGAACCTCATGTTCGCGTTGGCCTACGCCTTCCGCCACATTGGGAAGGCCGTGGCCGTTATCCTGCTCATCGTGCAGATTCCCGGCTCCTCGGGCATGTTCCCCATCGAGATGATGCCGGCATTCTTCCAGTTCATCCACCCGCTGCTGCCCTTCACCTACTCCATCGACGCCATGCGCGAGGCCATCGGCGGCTTCTACGGGCTGGACTACCTGACCGACATGCTGCTGCTCGGGCTCTTGTTCGTGCCCCTCGGGTTCGCCATCGGCCTGGGCCTGGGCCAGGCCGACTTCAACCTGAACCTGCTCTTCGACGAGAAGCTGGGCGAAACCGACCTGTTGCTGGCCGAGCCCGTGACCCCCGCCGCCAAGGCCGCCGGCGCTGCTACCAAGGCCCACTTCCGCACCCGGACGCTCATGCGGGCCCTGCTGAACACCGAGGCCTTCCGCGAGCAACTGGTGCGGAGGGCTGAGCGGTTCCGGCGGCTCTACCCGCACCTGACCCGGGCCGGCTGGGTGGCGCTGTTCGCCCAACCGCTCATCACCTTCGCCGTTATGGTGCTGGTGAAGGCCGATGTGGACACGCGGGTCATGATGCTTATGGCCATGGTGGCGGGCATCATCGTGGTGGATGCCTACCTTATTGTGATCAGCCTTTTGAACGCCCGGCTCGCCCACCAGCTGGCCCTGGCGAACCTGGCCCCCGACGAGCTGCACGCCGAAGCATCCCGCAAAGCCGGCGGTGATTCCCCATGCGCATGATCTGGGATATCTTCGCCGGCGACGTGCGGCACCTATTCCGCAACGTCATTGCCGCCATCGTGGTGATGGGCCTGGCGCTGGTGCCGCCGCTGTACGCCTGGTTCACCACGTTAGGCTTCTGGGACCCCTACGACAACACCGGCAACATCAAGGTGGCCGTGGCCTCGGTGGACGAGGGCTACGCGTCCGACCTCATCCCCACGCGCATCAACGCCGGCGAGTCGGTGATAAGCGCACTGCGGGCCAACGACCAGTTCGACTGGCAGTTTGTGGGCGAGGAGCAGGCCATCGAGGGGGTGCGCAGCGGGGAATACTACGCGGCGCTGGTCATTCCGAAGAGCTTCACCGCCGATCTGATGACCGTGTTCTCCGACCATGTCACCGACGCCACCATCGTGTACTACGACAACGAGAAGGAAAACGCCATTGCCCAGCGCGTGACCTCCACCGGGGCCACCACCTTGCAGGAAACCGTGGACGAGACCTTCGCGGAAACCGTGGCGAAGGTGGCCCTGGACACCACCTCGGGCCTCACATCGTTCATGGACGGCGAGGGGGTGCTCGCCTACGCCCAAACCCTGGGCACGCGCCTGGACGAAGCCGTGGGCGAGCTGGAAGCGGCCGCCGACCAGGCCCGGGCCTACGCGGACTTGCTGGAGTCCACCGGGTCGCTCGTGACCACCACGGGCACTATTCTGGACGAGGCGGGGAAGGCCCCGGGGGCCACAAACCCCCTGCTGGACGATGCCCGCACGAGCCTGACCAGCGCTCAGGACGGTTTGGCATCGGCGGCCGAAGCGGCCGAAAGCGCACTGGCCCAGGCACGCCAGAGCTACGATGCCGTGGCCGAGGCCGCCGATGGGGCTTTCGCCACCATGGAGCACGACCCGGCCGCGGCCCAGGCCGTGCTAGCCAACGCCCAAAAGGACGTGCAGAGCTTGGCCGAAGCCTACGGCAAGCTGCGCGATGCCTTGGCCGCGGCCGACCCGAACAGCCCGGCCCTGGGGCCGATGGACCGGGCCATTGCCGAGTTGGGCACGCTGGCCGCCAGCCTGCAAAGCGCCGAGAACGCCGTGGGCAGCGATACGACCGCCCTCAAGGAGGCCCACCAGAAGGTGACCGATGCCATCAACCGGGCCCGCGACGGGCTGTCCGCCTCCGAGAGCACCTACAACGACACCCTGAAAGGCGAGCTGACCGACCTCGCCGCCAGCCTGCAGAACGTGGGCGACGACGCGGGCAACCTGTCCACCTCCCTCAAGCAAACGGCCACCGACCTGGGCAACTCCACCGACTCGCTGGGCCAGAGCCTCACTGCGGCCGAGCAATCACTGAAGGACGTGGCCGACACCCTGGGCACAGCGGCCACGGCCCTCGCCCAGGCCCGCGACGACCTTGCCCAGGCCCTGGATGCCGGCGACATCAACGAAGTGCGCCGCATCATCGGCAACAACCCGGGGGCCGTGGCCCAGTTCCTGGCCGCGCCCACAAAGTTGGACCGCCACGCCGTGTACCCCATGGCCGACAACGGCAGCGCCATGAGCCCCTTCTACACGTCGCTGTGCCTGTGGATCGGCGCCATCTTCATGGTGGCCCTCATGAGCGTGCAACTCTCCCCCGCCCAGATGCGGGCGCTCACGGCCCGCCGCGGACGGCCGCCCACCCAAGCCGAACAGTACCTGGGCCGCTACGGCGTGTTCTGCCTGCTGGGGCTTGCCCAAGCGCTCATTGTGGGGCTCGGCAACGTGTTCTTCCTCGGCGTGCAGTGCGAGCATTTCTGGCTGTACCTGGCCGCCTGCTGCCTGGCCTCGGTGGTGTTCACCAACCTCGTGTACACGCTCACCGTGTCCTTCGGCAACATCGGGAAAGCCCTGGCCATCATCGGGCTCGTGCTGCAACTGGCCGGCGCCGGCGGCCTCATGCCCGTGCAAATGCTGTCGGCCCCGCTCTTCGGCGCCATCTACCCGTGGCTCCCCTTCGCCCACTCCATGCCCGCGCTGGAAGGGGCCATGGCCGGCATCTACGGCAACCAGTACCTCGTGCAGATGGCCGAGCTGGCCGCCTTCCTCATTCCGAGCCTCGCCCTCGGCCTCATCTTCCGCCGCCCCGTCATCCGCCTCAACAATTGGGTACTGCGGAAGCTAAACGAAACGAAGTTCCTGTAAGGAAAAAGGTGCACGGCAAGTGAAGAGAGGGCTGGGAGTCGCAGGTAGCGAGGCTGGAGGAACGTTCAAAAGAGCATAACGCTCGCTACCTTTCAAGCTCCATCGTCGGCCCGACACAGAAAGCGGCGTACAGGGGCAGACTTCGGAGGGTCGTACCGGTATCTGCAATGGGCTCTATGCCGAAGTTGGCCTCGGATAACCGAATGGCGTAGGGCGAGCGCCCCTCTTCCATGAACTTCCGCAGGCTTCTCGCCTTCACGTTCCGCGCCGACTTTACCTCTACGGGAATCACCTGGGCGAGCCGCGTCTGGAACACGAAGTCGATCTCGCCGTTGCCCACTTTGTCGCTCGGCATCCAGTAGAACGTGCGCACATTGTTGGCCGTGAGCGCCTGCATCACGTAGTTTTCGGCCAATGCGCCGCGGAAGTCGGAAGCCAAGCTCGTCCGCATCGTCTCATCGAGGAAGAACTCCGGGGCGATGCCGAACTTGTGGAACATGATTCCCGTATCGGCCACATACACCTTGAAGTAACTGCCCTCCTCGTCATTGAACGGCGCAAGGGGAGCAGTGACGTCGCAGGTGAGATCGTTGATGGAGACGATACCGGCGGCGGCAAGCCATTCGAGGGGCTCCAAAAGGCGCTCGCGGCGGCCGCCGCGCACCACCTCCGAGTACTTGAACTTCTTTGTGGAAGCACGCAGCAGCTGTTTGGGAAGGCTATCCCAGATGCGCTTCGCCGAAATGCCGCTGATGCCGTTTTCGGGATCGGTCATGTCGGCCGTGTAGGTGGCATTGATCTCCTGCTGAACCTCGGCCGCCGCCTCGAACGTTCCCTCGGCACGATAGGCGTCCAGCACACGCGGCATTCCCCCCAGAACGAGATAGCGACGATACAGATCGAGGGCCCGATCATGGTTGACATAAGGAAGCCCCGTACGCACGTGGGTGCGAATATCGTCGGCCATAGCATGCTCGCCGAGAGCCCAAAGGTATTCCTCGAAATCGAGCGGATGCAGTTCGAGCTGCCGCACGTCGGACGGAAACGGAAGGGAGCGCCTCTTCGTGGTCACGCCCAGGAAGCTTCCCGTCGCCAGAATGCGCCACGATGTGCCCGCGAAAAACCGCAGGGAATTGAGAGCCTGCTCGCACAGCTGCACCTCATCGAGAATGACAAGAGTCTTTCCCGGTTCGATAGGCTGCCCCTTGTACTCGGCAATGCGCTGGACGAGGCCGTCGACGTCATCGGTTGGCCAGTCGAACAAGGCGCTCGTCCGAGCAAGATCGGTCTGGAAGTCCAGCTTCACGAAACCGCTCTCGAACAGCTCGCTGCCCATGCGCTCGGCGAGCACGGTCTTACCGACGCGACGAGCCCCTTGAATGAGCAGAGGCTGATGACGCTCAGATCGAGCCCATTCCTCGATGGAGCCTTCCAGTTTTCGACGCATATAGTCCATGGAGCCTCGCTTTCATCAAAGCGAGTATACTCCTCATTTCCAATTTCGTGTACAGGTTGTACATAGAATTCCGAAATTTCGTGTACAGGTTGTACGCGAAATTGGAAAACTAATCGCCCTACTGGCAGGAAAAGGCGCACGGCCGGAGCGCGTGCGCCTTTTGGGAGGGGAGGCTTGGTAGGTACCGTTAGGCGCCGGCCACGTACTCGTGGGCGGTCTTGGCCGCGGTGCGGGCGCTGTTCACGCCGTGGCAGGTCATGGAGCCGTTGATGTCGATGCCGTACATGTTGTTGTACAGCATGCCGCCATCGGCACCCACCGCGAACAGGTTCGGAACCGCCTGATCGCGACCGGGCTTCTTCACGCGGAAGTTGCGGTCGGTCTTCACGCCGCCGGAGTAGAGCCCCTCCAGCGCCCCGCGGATGAGGCCGCAGTAGAACGGCGGGTTCTCGATGGGCATCAGGTACTGGGCGTCCTTGCCGTAGTCCACGTCGACGCCGCCGGCCACGTTCTCGTTGTACTGGGCCACCTGGGCCAGGAACAGGTCCTTGTCCACGCCCATGACGTCCACGAGCTCCTCCAGCGTGTCGGCCTGGTAGGCATCGTCGCCCTTCTCCACCATCTCGGCCCACAGCGCGGCGCACTCCTCGTCGCCGTCCATCATGGTCTCGAGGATCTTCGCGTCGTAGATGGCCCAGCAGGTGCCCCCGGCCAGGCGCACCGGCACGTTCTGCAGCTCGAAGTTGTGGGTGTAGGTGGAGCAGGCCTCGTCGGAGAAGCGCTCGCCGTGGATGTCCACCCACAGGCTCGGGCCGCCCCAGCACAGCTTGTCCCAGATGGGGCCCCAGGGGCCGGCCGAACCGATGATGTTGGTGCAGCCGAAAGCGGGGGCGCCGTGCTCGATGCCGCCGGCCTTGATCATCATGGACACGCCGTCGCCGTAGTGGCCCGGGGTGCCGATGATGCGGATGTCGTCCAGGTCGATGCCGAGCTTGGCCATGCGGTCGGCGTCCTCGCCGAAGCCGCCGGTGCCCACGATGACCGCCTTGGCGTTGATCTTGATGGTGTCGCCGTAGGTGTCGGTGGCGTACACGCCGGCCACAGTGCCGGCCTCGCCGAGGATGATCTCGCGGGCGCGGGTGTTCAGGCGCAGGTTCACGCCGTACTCGGCCAGCTTCTTCTTCATGAAGGGGAAGTACCCGATGCCGGCGGCGCCCCCCTTGTACACGTAGTCGAAGCTGAACTCGGCGCGGTAGCGGCCCTCCTTGTACATGGCCAGGTACGCCGGGTCCAGGTCCTCCACGGCCTCGTACTGCACGCCGCAGTCGATGAGCCACTGCACGTTCTCGGCGGCGTGGCTGATCATGTCGCGGATGAACTGCTGGTTCACGGTGTAGGACTGGGCGTCGGCCTCGTAGCGCACCATCTCGCCGAGGGTGGCCTCGCCGGAGTTGGGGTGCAGGCCGTAGGCGTTGGTGCATTCCACGCCGGTGCCGTTGCCGCCAAGGGCCGACTGGCCCTCGATGAGCAGCACCTTGTCGCCCAGCTCGCCGGCCTGCACGGCGGCGGCCACACCGGAGAAGCCGCCGCCCACCACGAGGATGTCGCAGGAAATCTCCTCGGTGACCTGGCTCGCCCAATCCTCCTCCGCCTCGTCGTCGGCGGCGAAGGCCGGCCGCGGGGCCGCCGCCAGGGCCATCGCCGCGCCGGCCATACCGGCACCGAACAGGAAGTTCCGTCTCGTCAATTCTGCCATGGTTGATACCTCTCTATCGTCGGAAGCGTTGATGTCGAATGGTGCGGGCGGCCTACTTGAAGTCGCCGTCGGCGTAGGTGATGGTCTGTCCGTCGACGACCGCTTCCAGCGAGTCGATGCGGTACATGTTGTCGGTGACGTTCTCGTGGGTCGCGGCGATCTCGGCGCCGGCGAACTCGGTGATGGTCACCTGCATGGTGATGCTCTCGATGTCGAAGCCCGTGAGCTCCTCGAGGGAGGCGAGGTACTCGGCGAAGCGGGCGTCGTCACTCGAGATGGTGAGCGGGCTCTCGTCGGCGGTCACGTCCCAATCGACGAGGGTCATCTCGTTGGTGGCCGTCTTCACGAGGGTCTTGGTGGTCATGGTCACCGGATCGGTGCTCGCCATGGAAGTGCCGCCGCCCGACTCGCTGGAGCAGCCGGCGAGAGCGCCGAAGCTCAGGGCGGCCGCGAGCGCGAAGGCGCCGAGGGCCGCGGCCCTTCTGGTCAGGATGTTCTTCATAATGGTCCTTCCTCCTTGGATTGCCGCCCCCTCCGTCCGGCTCCTGCGAGCTTGGGCGGCGGTGCCATTGAACGGCAAATCCGCGGGGAAGATTTCGCCCCTATCGGGTGTTTTTCCGGGGAATCACCCGTTTGTGATGAGGGTGGCCTGCACCAAATCGAGCAACTCCTGGCGATCGTGCACGTCGAGTTTCGTGTAGATGTGCCGGATATGGGTCTTCACCGTGTTGGCCGAAATGCAAAAGTGATCGGCTATGTAGGGGCCGCTGCGCCCGGCCACGAGCAGGGCCAGAATGTCCACCTCCCGGCTTGAGAGGAAGTAGCGGCCCGCGATCTCGTCGAGCGAGCCTTGCAGGGCGAGGTTCGGGATCTCGCCGCTTTCGGTCGGGGCCAGCGCGGCGCCGCAGCCGTCTTCCCGCGCCGCGGCGGCCGCGGGATCGGGCTCGCCGGCTCCGAGCCCATAGTCGTTGCCGCCCATGTTCTCCACCACGCTCCGGTCGCGCACGAGCAGGCGCATAACGAGCAGCATGACCGCCACGCCCAGCGCCGCGTTGGCGATGGCCACCGCCTGGCCGTCCCCGGCCCAGGGGATGAACGTGCCGAGCAGGATGCCCGCCTGGTCCACCGCCTGCACGACGCACACCGTGCGCAGGACGGAAATGCCGCTGCCATGGTTCATGCCCACGATGAGCGCCCAGATGAGCAGGTCGAAGCAGACGTAGCCGGCCAGGAACACCAGTTGCACCGCCCCGGCGACCACCACCGCGCTGGCCACGAGGCTGACGGCCATGACAATGAGCGCGACATTGAAGATGGCCTGCGGGCGCCACGAATAGCGCACGTAGCCCACGAACACGACAGCGCTGACGAGGGCCCGCACCACCAGGCCGCTGTAGGCGTCGAAGGGGCCGTTGCCCGTCACCTCGATGGTCTGGGCATTCACCACGCCGAACGCAACGGTCACCGCAAGCACAATGCACAGGAAGTTCCCGTTGGCGCCGAAGCGCCGATGAATGGCAGACCCCGACGGCCGGCTCACCCGCGAGGGGACCAGGACCGTGGCAAGGGCCGTTCGATTGAACGTGCGGGCGAGATACACGGCGAAGCTGAGCGCCGACAGCAGCGGCAGCAGAGCCGTCAGCACCAGGGAGGCCGAGGGCACGAGAAACACCACGAGCAGGATAACGACGATGTTCATGGGAAGCGCCGCCGCGATATGGATGAGGGCGTTGGTCGTCCCCTGGCACGTGGCCACGGCCCCCACCGTCACAATGCCGGCGCCCTCGAACAGCCCCACGACGATGCCCGCCGCCAGCAGCAATTCCGGCCGCTGGCCGTGGGCCCCGGCGAAGAGCAGGAGCGTGCCGATGGTTCCGCAGAGGAAAGCGGCGCCCGCGAAACCACGGGGGCGCGTTAGAAGCGACCGCAGCCTCTCGCTGGCGGCAGCCGCAGCCAGCACGGCAATGCTCGACGCGAACGACAGCACCATGGGCATCGTGGGCATCTCGACGCCCGCTGCCTCATACACCGCCGGGCCGAACACCACCACATCGAGCCACGTCCAGAAAAACGACGACACCAGCAGCGCCGACGGCGAAATGTTCCCTACGAACCGATTGAGCAAACGCTCCACGGGCCTCCCCTCCCTCCTTCCTTAAATGTAGTCCGGTTTTCCAATTTCGTGTACGAGGCGACGCAGAATTTCGGATTTTCGTGTACAGCTTGTACACGAAATTGGTATTTTGCTTTGAGAACAAGCACCCGAACTTACCTTTTTCCCTGATGATTGACTCTTCCTTCTGAAAATATTATATGTATAACACCAGTTAGGAGGTCATTATGGGAAATTCTTTGGTCAGTGCGCGAGTTTCTGTGGCGAAGAGGGAAGCGGCCCAGGGGCCTTTGGCGGCGCTGGGGGCTACCACATCCGACCTCATCAATAGCGCCTTCGATTATCTGCTCGCTACGAAGGAGCTGCCTCGTCCGCAGGATGCCGCCGCGCGGCCGTCACGGGCTGACTTCGCGCGGTTCTTGGACGCAAGCTCGCTGGATGTGGACTGGGGCACCGATGCCGCCGACGGAGACTATCGTTCGCTTATAGCGACGGGAAAGCGATCCGATTATGAATCTCTTGCTTGATGCCAACGTTTTCATCGACTACCTCGGTCGGAAAGAGCCCTTCTTCGCCGACGCGCGGGCCATCGTAGCTGCTGGATTTTTCGGCGATGCCAAGCTGTGGGTACCGGCCCAGGCAGCAACGGACGCCTTCTATGTGCTGAACCGGTACGTTCCTTCGGAACGTTTGCAGAAAGCTCTTTTGTCGGCCTTCGAGGTTATCGAACCCGTGGCCCTGAGTGCTGAGGAACTGCGCCGGGCAGCCCGACTCTCCTGGCCCGACTACGAAGACTGCCTGATAGCCCTTGCCGCTGACAAGGTCCGCGCCGACTACCTCATCGCCCGCGATGCCAAGGGCTTCCAACGCTCGTCAACCCCCGTACTCTCCCCCGCCCAATGGCGCGAACTCATGCTGGAGGAACACCATCTCGACTTCGATGAAATCCAGTTGCAGGGTCTATCTCTCTCATCCCTTGTTCAACGATGAGAGAGATCAATTCCTGGCGTGAGTGCACATCGCATTTGCCGTAGATGTGCTTCACGTGGGTGCGCACGGTCGTTTCGCTCACGAACAGCTCCTCGGCAATGAACACCGCGCTGCGACCTAGCGCGAACAGCGCCAGCACCTCGCGTTCGCGAGGCGTCAGACCACAGCGGGCGGACAAGCGCTCGATGCCCTCCTCGTAGCCGACAGCCTCTCTACGCACCTCCTCGGAGGTTTTGCCCCAGAAGTACACGATGAGATCCTTGTCGTTGAAGGCCCAGGTGGCCACTACCACCAGCACGAGCGCTATGGCCACGGTCACGACGGCCTGCACCGTCGGCGCCACCGCCGCAGCATTGAAGGCTCCCCCGCCCAAAGCCTGGGCACCGTAGACCAAAAGACTGAACACCGAGAAGGTGCGCAAAGGGCTGAGGCGTGATTGGGCCACGAGGGAAATAATGGCGCAATCGCTCACCAGTTCGAACAGGGAGAACCCGCTGTCGAGAACACCTATCGACAAAACGCTGCGCAACCCGGCGGAGAACAGCACATAGGCGGCCAAGGCCAGAGCGGCGATAACCCGGAACAAGGGAGCGAAACTCGCATCGTCGGAGCGCACCACCGTCACGAACAGCACCACGGCCACGATCTTAGTGACCATGACCAGGGCCACCACGCTGCCTTCCCCCTCAGCGTAAAAGGCAGTCTGGGAATAACCGAAGGCCAGGGCTATGGCCATGAAGCCGACGATCACCGAAACGGGAATGCGCACCTTGGGGGCACTGTCCCGAAAAGACTCCGTCGCCGCATCCTTCTCCGCTTCGGTATCGACATACGCCAAGGCAGACTCCCGGCGCTGTCGCACCGACCCCTCCACGAACACCGCGCCCCCGAGCAGAAAAACGGCGCAAGCCACGGCGGCGGCCGTGGCCTCGAGGGCGAACAGGGGCACAAGGGCCGCATTGACCAGAGCTGCCAAAGCAAGAGTGGCGCGCAGCGATCGCAAGCTGAGCGAAGCAAGCAGCTCGAACAGGATCAGCCAAAGAAACTCGGACGACGCCACCACCAGCAATGCGCCCGCCTCGGCCCACCAAGAGCTGCCGTCCACGGCACGACCGCCGATCATGAGCAGCGATCCTGCCGCCGCGGCGCCCAAGATGGCCACGGACGACCATCGGGAGACCGCGAGAGAAGCCATGCGCATAGATAAGAGCAACGCAAGAGCCACAGCTCCGGCACGGCCAACGGAGAACAAGGAGAAGTTGCCCGCCGCCACGGGGGTGGCCGCAACCATGTCGCCGAGACGGTAGCCCAGAATCTCGGTGGCAACGCACAGGCAGGCGAAACCCCACATAAGAGGGGATGCCGCGACGGCCCGTAGTTCCCCTCGCCATCCCATGACGGCTGCCTCCCTTCGGCCTTCGGCGATCCTTGACCTTTTATCGAACCGAAAGCATAGCATAGATAGGACGCAGAATGCCCTGACACCCCTTCTGTGCGGGCCTTTTTCTCATTCTCCTCGGCCAAATCCTCAGTTTTTGAGGATGCCCTCATCCGCGAAATCCTCTCTTTCGGGATATTACCCTGCAGCCCCCCGAGCCCCATTATTGATGCAGCGATACGCAGCGCGACCCCCGAGGGCACACTCCGCACTTAGCGGCAAGGAGGGTGCCCTCTGCTGCGCATCGGAAGGAGTGAGAGAAAGGACCCTCATGCAAAGCACGAACAACATGAAGCACGACCTTAATGCAGAGCCCGCAGCAACCGGGGCAGTTACCCGCCGCTCTTTCCTGACGGGCCTTGCCCTCGGTGGCGCGGGCATGGCCGGAGCCGCTATGCTCGGCGGCTGCGCACCGCAGGCGAAAGCACCCGAAAGCGGCGAGGCGGCCCAGCTCGCCGAGACCGGCGAGCCCTCCTTCATGACGCCGCCGGAGCCCGTTGCAGAGGCAGATATTGTCAACACCCTGGAGACCGACGTACTCGTCATCGGCGGGGCCACGGCCGGCTCCATCACCGCCTCGGTGGCGGCGACGAACGGCCTGAACGTCATCATGATCGAGAAGAACGACGAGGCCCGCTGCATCGGTCGCGACTTCGGCTTCGTAAACCCGAAGCCAGTGCTCGATGCGGGACTGCCGCGCCTGGATCCCTACGAACTGACCCGCGACCACATCGAGAAGAGCGGCCACCGGGTATGCGGGGACGTGGTCTACCGATTCATGACCAAGTCGGAAGAGGCCGGCAACTGGTTCACCGACAAGTGCGCCACCTGGGGCCTTCACCCCGAGGTGCAGGCCTACTCCAGCAACAGCGACTTCTACCGCAATTACACCCACGTCATCAACTACTACCCGGAGGAGGGCCGCAGCGAGGATCGCTACGGCGTCATGAAGACCATGCTGTCCTCCATGGCCCAGGAAGTGGTGGACGCCGGCGGCCAGTACCTGACACGCACCGAAGCCGTGGAACTCGTTCGCAGCGACGACGGCGCCATCACCGGGGCCATCTGCTCCACCGACGAGGGCTACGTGCGCATCAACGCCAGCAAGGGCGTGGTGCTGGCCACGGGCGACTACGCTGCCAACGAGGAGATGATGGCCTACTACTCCGGCTGGCCGCTGGAGGATATCGACTGGCCCGAGAGCACGGGCATGGGCGAGGGCCACAAGCTGGGCCTGTGGATCGGCGCAAAGATGCAGGAGGCCCCCCATCCCATGATGCTGTTCAAAGCCTACTGCTACCACTACCTGCGTGTGAACAAGCACGGACGCCGTTACGTGAACGAGGACAGCGGATACGTGGGCACCGCCGTGAGCCAGCTACGCCAGCCCGACCATATCAGCTTCGCTATCTGGGACAGCAAGTGGCCCACCGAGCTGCCCGCCAGCCTGGAATACGGCGGCGGCATGGCCTGGGATCAGGATTTCCGCGCCTACGGCGAAGAATGGACGGCCGAGCGCGAGGAAGAATCGGCCTTCGGCTGGGAGCGCGATGAGGACGAGATCCTCTACGAGGCCGACACCCTGGAGGAGCTGGCCGACCTCATGGGATTCGAAGGCGATGCCCGCGAGACGCTGTTCGCCACCATCGACCGCTACAACGAACTGGTGGCTACGGGCAACGACGAGGACTTCGGCAAGCGTCCCGAGCTTCTGACGAGCATCACCGAGCCGCCCTTCTACGCCCTGGACATGAAGACCGAGCTGGGCGTGTCGGTGGGTGGATTCATCACCGACGTGGACAGCAACGTGCTCGACGAGGACGGCTCCCCCATTCCCGGCCTGTACGCCGTGGGTACCGTGACGGGCACCCTGTTCGGCGTGGACTACAACGAGACCACGGTCCCGGGCATCAGCCTGGCCCGCAACGTGGTGTTCGGCAAGGGCCTGGGCGAGCACCTGGCCTCCCTCGCATAACGTTTCCTCTACCCTCCCCACA
>CANPHS010000002.1 GCA_947573925.1 uncultured Enterorhabdus sp.
CCAGTGGACACTTCCGCCGAGCGAGGACTGTCTGAGCACGGCGCCCTTGCCCCGCGGCCGCGCCCGGACGGCCCCTATTTCAGCAGTTCCGTCAGTGGGCCGTTCGCCAGGATGGTGACGTGGCGGGTGGCGCGGCTGATGGTGGTGTACAGGCGGCGTCGGGCCAGGTCGTTCACGGGAAACACCCGCGCACTCGCATCGGGCACGACGACGCGGTCGAATTCCAGCCCCTTCGCCAGCTTCAGCGGCAGCACCACCACGCCGGCCTCGGGCAGCGAGTCGCCGTCGCCGAGCAGGGCGACGCCCTCGCCGAGCAGCTTCGCCAGGCGCCTGGCCTCGCTCTTCCACGGCGCGATGACCGCCGTGAGCCCCTCGACGCCGTAGGCTTCTTCCACCACGCGGGCCAACTCCGCTTCCCAGGCCTTGGCGCTCTCGCACACGAGCACCTCCGGCGCGGCCGCCTCGCGCTGCACCGAGGACACCTCCATGGCCTCGCCTGCGGGCAGCAGGGCCGCGAACAGGTCGGTGATGGCCGGGGTGGAGCGGTAGCTCGTCATGAGGCGGCACTCGTCCACGGGCCCCCGCGTCGCCTCGAACACGGCGCGGATCTCGTCCCAGGACGCGGTGCCTTCCGCGATGGCCTGGTTCGGGTCGCCCAAAAGCAGGAAGTTCGCCCGGCGGAAGTAGCGGGCCATGAGGGCCAGCTGCCCGGCGGAATAATCCTGCACCTCGTCGATCATCACGTACTTGGCCTCGGGGTCGGAAAGCCCCGTGAGCGCCATCTTCAAATACACCCACTCCACCGAGGTGAGGCCGTCCACCCCCATGAGGCGCCGGGCGATCTCGTCGATGTCGAGCCAGTCGGCGCCGCGCACCTGGCGCACCGCGTCGGCGTACTTGTCGCGCACGTAGGTGTAGGCCAGCGTGCGGGCCTCCTCGTCGGTCTGGGGCTCAAAGGTCTCGCCGAACAGCCGCAGCTGCTCCTCGATGGGCAGGTCGGCGATCTCGTCGTGGGTGTCCTCCTGCGCGGCGATGCCCTTGAGCCGCGCGTCCAGGCGCACGTCCAGCTCCTCGTTCATGAGTGTGACGCGATGGGGCCCCGCGGGCAGGTGATCGAACTTCGCCGCCACCTTCGCCACCGCGTCGCCCCCGAGCAGGCGCACCCCCGCGGCCTCGATGTCGCGGAAGTCGCTGCGCTCGAAGGCGAACCCGGCCACGGCCCTGTCGATGGCCGCAAGGCGCTCGTAGGTCACGTCGCCCTCCCCCACGCCACGGCCGGCGGGCAGAAGCGGCGCCAGGAACTGCGCCCAGGTGAGGATTTCCGGGTTCCGCTCGCCCAAGTCGGGCAGCACCCGGTCGATGTAGCGGCCGAACACCGGGTTCGGCGAGATGAGGAACACCTGCGTGGGGTCCAGGGCCCCACGGTGCTGGTAGAACAGATAGGCGATGCGCTGCATGAGCACCGAGGTCTTCCCCGAGCCCGCCACACCGGCCACCTGGAGCACCGGCACGTCGGCATGGCGCACCACGAGGTTCTGCTCCCGCTGGATGGTGGCCGTGATGGCCTGCATGTGGGCCGAGCGCCCCCGGGAGAGCGAGGCCAGCAGCAGCTTGTCCTCAATGGCCACGTCGGAGTCGAAGTAGCTGACCAGGCGCGGGCCCTCGATGTCGAACTGGCGCCGCAGCTTCAAGTCGGCGTGAATAGTGCGCCCGTCGGCCTCGTAACTCACCGGGCCCATGACCTGGTTGTAGTACACCTCGGCTACGGGGCTGCGCCAGTCCACCACGAGCCTGCGGTAGTTCTCGTCCGACACGCCCGCCGACCCGATGTAGAGCTCTTTGGCCGGCTGGCCCTCGCGGAACTGCAGGGCGATCTTCGCGAAGTAAGGCTCGCGCAGCAGCACTTCCACGGCCCGCAGGCGCTCGGCCTGCACCGAGTTCGCCATGTCGTGGGCCTCGATGATGTTGTTCATGGCCACGATGTCGGCATGGGTCTCCAGAATGTCGTCCCAGGTGGCGAAGTTCACGGCCAGCTCGTCGGCCATATTCTTCTTGTCCTCGGCGGCTGCGGCGGCCACGGCCTCCATGGCGGCCACCGCGTCGTGGCCGATCTTCTCCAGCTTGCCGTACACCTCGGTCAGGTGTGCCTGCTCGGCGGCGAAGACGGGGTCGGTGCCCAGGTCGGGGGTGGGGACGGTCATCTCCAATACGCTGTCCTCCTCAGGTTCGGCTTCCTCTTGATACGGCAAGGCAGACCCCCCGGCTCGGGGGCCCGTCCGTGCGCTTGCGGGGCCGTTAGACGAGAATGCCCTCGCAGTGGTCGATCATGTGCTGCACGGCCTGGGCGGCGTTGCCCTCGAGCTTCTTCTTGCGGGGGATGAGCTTGCCGTCGGCCAGCACCTCGTAGCTCACGCGCACCCAGTCGTAGCGCTGCACGGCCGTGGCCTCCTCGCGGGAGAGGCAGGCCTCCACAGCGGTGTAGGGCTTCAGCTTCTGGGTCACCTGGGGGTTGTACATGACCTGGGGACGGCCGTTCTCGTTCAGGTAGGCGACGATGCGCTTGGTCTCGCCGATCTGGTTGGCGGCCAGGCACACGGCCTCGTCGCTGGCCAGCAGCGTTTCCACCAGATCGTCGGCGATGGCGGCGTCGGCGGCCGTGGCGGCCTCGCAGGGCTTCGACAGGATTTCCTCGTCGGTGATGATCTCTTTAATCACAGGGGCTCCTTCGCGCTGGGCGGTGGTGCGGGCCACCGCGTTTCCGGAAAAATGCGACTATCGAGTATACACCACGCGCGGCCCCCGCGCCCCCGCGCGGCTGTGGCGTTTTCGAGGTATCAATCGGGCGGTTGTCGGGTATCGGCGCCGCGGCCCTTCCCGCCCCGGCCGCCCGTGCGCTATAATGGGGATGCGAGCTCCGACACCGGGGCTTTTTTCATGGCTGCATTACCCCTCCAGGTCGATGGCGTACACCTTGCCAGCGCCGTAGAGCTTCCCGAAGATGTACTTGTTGCTGGCCGACTCGTCGGACACGTACACGCGCCCGTCGTGGGACTCGATGCCCTCGGCCATGGGCGGCGCCTCCACGTCTTCCACGAGACTCGCCCCGTCGAGGCAGTACAGCGGCACCGCCTCGCCATCGGCCGTAAACGTACCCGCCGGCTCCAGGCGCAGGCCGTCGTAGGCGCACAGGTGCGACGGAGCAAGGCCGAAGGACTGCGAGAGCACGATACGCCCGTCGCCCGCCGTGCACACCCCCTGGATCATGCCGGGAATGGAATAGACGCGCTCGGGGGCGGCCGCCACCCCGAAGGGCGCGTTCTCGTCGAGGGCGTAGGCGTACATGACCGCCGGGTTCTCGGTGCCGCCCGGCGTGGTGATATGGTGGGAGGCGGGGGTCTCGTAGTCGCCGGGATGGTAGAACTCGCCGGCGAAGAGGGTGTCGCCCTCGATGTTCATGAACGCCGGCGAGAAGTCGAGGTCGCACTTGGCCAGGGCCTGCACCGTGGCGCCGTCGCCGGCCGCGGCCACCTCCTGGGCGTCGAGCACCAGGTAGCCGCCCTCGCAGGCCAGGTAGGCGTAGCGGTCGGTGCCCGTGATGGCCGAGCCGTGGCCGTCGTAGGCGCTGCCGTCGGGGTTGGCCACCAACAGCCGCGCCACGCTCCCGTCGGCCTCGCGCCGGTACAAAGGCGACGGGGAATGGTCGGCCATGTACCCGCTGAACAGCCACGCGTCGGTCTCTTCCACGTGGTCGAGGTCCTGGCACACGAAGCCCGCGTTCACCCCCGGGATATCGAAGACGGGCTCAGCCTCGGCGTAGAAGGGGGCGAAGGCCACGCGCACAAAGATGTTGAGCCCCACCACCGCCGCCAGCGCGAGCCCGGCCAGCACCGCCAACGCGATGCCGACGATCCTCACGACGCGGGCACCCCGCCTGGGCTTGCCGCCCTTCACCTGCTCCATCCCGAACTCCTTCCGCATAGGCGCCTTCCGCAGCGCACATTGTGGGTTCGAGCAGCATAGACCATGGGCTACGGTTCGGAGCCATCAGGGCCCCATCCGTCAACAACCAGAGAGATTTCCCCGCCAACGAAAGAGCCGCGCGCGAAGGCCCCTTCCAAAATCCCCCGCACAAAATCCGTCACTTTGTACGCCTCTCTGAGCGAAATTTGCATGTAGAAGGGAGCTTTGTACGTTTCGCATGCAAAAAGGCGTGCATTTGCACGGGTATCGAGCGAAGGGAGGGGGCCGATCAGCCGATGGTGACGGGGCGGTCTTGGTAGGCCACGGACACGGTGACGCGCGGGGCGAGGGCCGGGGCGGCCGCGGCCAGGGCGCTGGCCAGGGTCTCGCGGGGCAGGCGGTAGGTGTTGTTATCCTGGGAGATGTGCATGGCCACCACCGACTCCAGCCCCTCGTGGGCCAATGCGGCCAGAAGCTCGGCGGCCTGGGCGTTGGACAGGTGCCCCCGGTCCGAAGCGATGCGCTGCTTCACCACGTAGGGGTAGGGGCCGCTCTCCAGCATGCGGGCGTCATGGTTGCTTTCCAGCGCCAGCAGCCGCACGCCGGCCAGGGCCGCCCGGGCCTCGTCGGTGGCAAAGCCAGTATCCGTCACGTAGCCGAGGGAATCGCGAAAACTCGCCGCGTCGCGCGGGGCATTACCCGAACCCCCGTCGGTCGTAGCCGGAGAGCCCATTTCGCTCGCCGCACCATGCGACTTCCCCTCCCCGACCCCGCACGGGCCTACATCCGCCAGCTCCCCTACCCCAATCTCGCACGGGTCCGCGCTCGACAGTTCGTCGAAGCGGAAGCCGCAGGCGTCGGCGGCGTCGTGGGAGGTGCGGAAGGGGCGCACGGCCATGCCGCCCAAGACCAGCGCGTCTCCGCAGGCGAAGGGGATAAACGGCGCGTTCACGCTGGCCACGGCGTCGCGCAGGGGCGCCGAGGCGCGAAACACCGCCTCACTGCCGTGCACCGCGGGCACCGTGCCCACCTTCGCGAGGCCCCGCAGCACCACGCCGAGGCCCTTCACGTGGTCGCCGTGGTCGTGGGTGATCACCACGGCCGCGAGCCGCGCCACATCGAAGCCGCAGGCGGTGGCGCGGTCGAAGAACTCCCGCTTGCAGATGCCGCAGTCGATGAGCACGCCAGCGCCGGTGGCCCCGTTCTCCACAATGGCGGCGTTCCCGCGGCTGCCGCTGGCCAGCACGTGCAGCTTCAACATACTCGTTCCTCTCTCCCCAGCGCCAACCTGCGAGCGCAGACGCGGCGAAGGTCGGCGCCAAGGCCCGACGCACAGTCCGACGTCCAAGAATCCAACGAAGCGCCTTCATCACTTGATGCGATATCCCGCAGGCCATCCTACCCCGAGAGAGGGCCCATCACGAAAAAACCGCACGGGACAATTTTTGAGCACGTGCACTATTTCATTCGCCTGACCTGTCCTTTCAAGGAAGTTCAACCCTTGACGTTGAATCAAACACCTCCCGTTACACGGCATTTCTTTCCCAGACCCATTGACAATGACCCGGTTGGTAAAGTTTAATGCGAGTGCATAAAAATGCAGCCCATCTCGTACCTTAAGGGAGGTATACATGAGCGATCCCAATGTGGTGGTAGCCCGGAACACCGAGAATGCGCCCGTCAGCGACCGGTATTCCCAGACCGTGGCCTTCAGCCACTACAACAACCTGTCGGCCCAGCTGCCCATCGACCCGGCCACCGGCGCCATCGTGGCCGGCGGCGTCGCCGAGCAGGCCACCCAGTGCCTCAAGAACATCGAGGCCATCGTGAACTCCATCGACCACGATCTCAACGATGTCATCCGCCTGTCCATCTACCTGCGCGACATCATGGACCTCAACGCCGTGGAGAAGGTGCAGGCCGAGTTCTTCCCCACCTACCAGCCCGCCCGCACCGTGGTGGCCGTGGAAGGCCTGCCCCAAGACGCGCTCGTGATGGTGGAGGCCCTGGTGGACAACGGCGAGGGCACCCAGTCCGTGCCCCAGGCCGGCGACCTCCTGAAGCTGACCAACAACACCCACAACGCTCCCTATGACGCCTGCTCCACCCAGACCGTGGCGTTCTCCCACTACAACAACATCACCATGCAGCTGCCGCTGTGCCCGAAGTCGGGCCGCCCGATCCTGGGCGACGTGGCCGCTCAGACCGCCCAGTGCCTGCGCAACGTGAAGGCCATCCTGGAGTCGGTGGACGTGCCGCTGGACGACATCGTGAAGGTGACCATCTTCGTGAAGGACCTGGCCGACGTCGAGGCCGTCAACGGCGTGTACAAGACCTTCTTCCCCGATTCCGGCATCGCCCGCGCGGTGAACTACTTCCCCGCCCGCACCATCGTGCCGGTGAAGGACCTGCCCCTGCACTGCGACGTGGCCGTGGAAGCGGTCGTGTCCCATGGCGACGGCACCCCGCCCCAGGCCATCGAGGACCGTCACGGCCTCATCATCGAGGCGAACAACACCGACGCCGCCCCGAAGTGCCCCCTGGCGACCCAGACCGTGGCCTTCTCCCACTACAACAACATCTCCGCCCAGCTGCCCGTCGACCTCGACGGCAACCTGATCGCCGGCGGCGTGGCCGAGCAGACCGCCCAGTGCCTCGCCTACGTGAAGGCCATCATCGAGTCGGTGGAGCACGACGTGGACGACATCGTGAAGGTGAACGTGTTCCTCGCCGACATGGCCGACCTGGACGCCATGAACGAGGCCTACACCGCGTTCTTCGGCGACCACAAGCCCGCCCGCAAGGTCGTGGCCTGCGGAAGCCTGCCCAAGGGCGCCCGCGTCATGATCGACGCCATCGCCGGCAACTGGGAAGGCACCCCGCCCATCGCCTAGTTGAAGCGAGCCCCAAGCCTTTGAACAACGACCCGGGAGAAATCCCGGGTCGTTTCGTATTTAGAAGAGCTAGGACCATGACCGAGCGTAGAGGAGACGCGGGGTGTTCTGACCGAGCGAGTTCCGCAGCGACTGAAACAGGACTCAATGTCCTGTTTCACCAAGCGAGGACTGTTTGAGCGAATCAGGATACCGCGCGGCTCCGACCGGCGAAGAGCCGCGGCAAGAACTCTACTTCTCCGGAATGTACTCCGACAGAAGGGCGATGAGGGCATGGATGTTCAAGGGCTTGGTGGTGAGCGCCGTCATGCCCGCCTCCTTGGCCCGCCGCTGCCCCTCTTCGAAGGCGTCGGCCGTCTCGGCAATGATGGGAAGCGTGGCCGCGTCGGGGCGGTCCAGGGCGCGAATCTCGCGGGTGGCCTCGTCGCCGTCCATACGGGGCATGCGCATGTCCATGAGCACGGCGTCGTAGTGGAACGGCTCCACCGCGGCGATCTTGCGCACCGCCGCATCGCCGTCGCGGGCCTCGTCCGATTCGAAGCCGTAGTCCTTCAAGATTTCCACGAGGATTTCCCGGGACAGGTCGTCGTCGTCCACCACGAGCACCTTGGAGCCGGTGAAGTCGCGCCGGGGCGGCTCCTCGGCGGCACCGGCTCCGGCAGCCTCGGCCACCTCCTCGGCCTCGGCCAGGCGCAGCGGCAGCGTGATGGTGAAGGTGGAGCCGCGGCCGAGGGCGCTTTCCACCTCGATCTCGCCGCCCATGAGGTCCACGAGACTCTTGGTGATGGTCATGCCGAGGCCCGTGCCCTCGGTCTTGTTGGTGTAGCCGAGCCCGTCGCGCTCGAAGGGCAAGAAGATGCGGTCGAGGAACTCCGGAGTCATGCCGCAGCCGGTGTCGCTGACGGAGATGGCGTAGGAGCCGAAGCCGCGCGGGGCACCGTCGCACTCGGTCAGGCGCATGGTGACGAGGCCTCCTTCGCGGGTGAACTTCACGGCGTTGCCCACGGTGTTCACGAGGATCTGGTTCAGGCGCAGCGGGTCGGTGACCACCTGGGGATGGTCGAGCCGCCCCACCTCCACGGCGAGGTCGATGCCGCAGGCAGCGGCCTTCTCGCCGAACATGGCCTGCACCTCGTCCACGGCGGCGGGCAGATCCACGATGTCCTCGTTGAAGGACATCTTGCCGCCCTCGATGCGACTCACATCCAGAATGTCGTTCACAAGGCTGAGCAAATGGTCGCTCGACAGCATGATCTTCCGCAGGCAGTCGCGCACCCGGTCGGTGTCGTTCAGGTGATCGAGCGCGATGGAAGCGAACCCCGAGATGGAGTTCATGGGCGTGCGGAAGTCATGGGACATGTTGGTGAGGAAGGTGGATTTCGCCTGGCTGGCGTGCTCGGCCAGATCGAGCGCGTTCTGCAGCGCCACCTTCTGGCTGAGCTGCTCGCGCATCTCGCCGGTGACGTTGCGGGCCGCGAGGATCACCTTGGAATCGTTGTGGGGCAGACGGATGACGCGCAGCTCCACGTACTGTTCCTCGCTGCCGAACAGGCGCCGGTAGCCCACGGAGAAGTCGGCCTCGCCATCCTCCAGGCGCCGCCACAGCACCTCGGGCCCCACCTCGGCCCGCACCCGGGCGCGGTCCTCCTCCACCACGAACGTGTCGATGTAGCGGGCCATGGCCTCGGGGTAGTTGCCCTCCCGCTCGCTGGCCAGGGCGAACTCCGCCGTGTCGTTCTCGCCGCGCCGGTAGATCTCCATCTCGTTGGTGTCCAGGTCCACCAGATACAGGGCGAAGTTCTCGGCGCCGAGGCTGTCGATGACCTCCACATACTGCTCGCTGCGCTGCTCGGCGTGCTTGGTACGGGTGAAATCCTCCAGGAAGCCGTAGGCGAAGCGCTCGGAGCGCCCCGTGTGGTCGAGGCTGATGCGCAGCCAGCGGCCGTCGGACAGGCGTCCCTCCTGGTAGAGGCTCGCCTGGTCGTCGCGGAAGTTCTCCATACGCCGGCGCAGCTCGTCGCCGGCGGCCGGGCCGAAGGTGCGCTCGATGAACTCCTCGAGGCTGATGAAATCGACGTCGATGCCGCTCTGCTCGCGGGCGGAGTCGGTGAGCAGCATCTGGCGGTAGCGCATGTCGTAGAAGAACAGGCCCGCCGAGGCCTTGTCGAGGGCGCGCTGGGCCGGCACGAGCCAGCTGGTCACGTCCTGCAAGGTGAGGCCGCACAGCCCCTCGCCCACCGGGAACACCTCGGCGCGGAAGAACTGCTGGAGCATATCGGACAGGGTCTCGAATTCCACGGAGCGCCCCTCGTAGGCCGCCTCGTAGAAGTGGTCGAGCCAGATGGGATCGCCGCCCCAGATGGTGTACATGCCCACGCCCGTGAGGTCGTCGGCAGTGTGCCCGGTAATGGCGGCCATGGCGGGGTTGAGATAGCGGTACACCGCATCGTAGGGCTGTCCCGCCTCGTCGAGCAGCACCTCGGCGACGCCGAAGGGCTGCGGGCTGCGATCGAACGTCGTCGCCCAAACCTTCAACATCTCGTCCATGGTACGCCCCCATCAACAGGCCAGCCGGAAATCTTCCCTTTGATGCACCATTCCAGTGTATCACTTTCTATGCGAAACGGTCATTAAATCGGGAATCTTCCCCGTATAAGCATGGTTTCGAAAACGTGGTGTTTCTTGAGCATGCGCACAAAAAGACCCGCCGCAAGATGAGCGGCGGGTCCGAAGAAAACAGGGTTGCGGCGTTTCCGCAGGTACCTTAGGCCTCCGGCTCGGCCTGCTGGTTCTCGTCGCGCTGCACCTCGCTGGCCGCCGGCGGGATGTCGCCCTTCTTGAAGCGCAGGGAGTTGCCCTCGACGGACAGCACCAGCTCGTCGCCCTCCAGCTTCGCGTCGGTGGTATCGCCCTGGAAGGTGATGGCCACGGTGGTGGCGTCCTTGGCCTCCCAGGTGCCGTCGACGTTCTCGCCGAACAGGCTGATGACGGCGTTGCCGCCCTCGTTCAGCTGCATGTACACGTTCAGGCCCATCTGGTTCATGGCGTCGATGTCCTCGGCCTTCAGCTCCTGGCCCTCGTTGTTGCCGCCGGACAGCACCCAATTGCCCTGGAAGTTGGTGGCGTCGTTGCCGCTGTTGGTGCCGCCGCCGGCGCATCCGGCCAGGGCCACGCAGAGGGCCATGGCGCACACGGCCGCGGCGATAATCTTTGCCTTCAGTTTCATTCCCGCTCCTTCGTTCGTGGTTGAACAGCCAGCGGGGTTATCTTAAACCTTAGCCATCCAATCAGCAATGGGCAACCACCACCGTTTACCGAGCGGTTGCCGGGATGAAGGAGGTCGTTCACTCCCCCGCCGCAGCCTGGTAGCGCTCGCCCCAGGCCCCCATGGCATCGATGACCGGCCGCAGGGTCTCGCCGGTTTCCGTGAGGGCGTATTCCACCCGCGGGGGCACCTCCGGGTACACCCGGCGCACCACGAGCCCGGCCTCCTCCATTTCGCGCAGGTTGCTCGTAAGCACCTTCTGGGAAATGCCGCCGACGGACTTCCTCAGCGCCCCGAAACGGCAGGTGCCGCCCAAGAGGTCGCGCATGATGAGCAGCTTCCACTTGCCGGCGATGAGTGCGGCACAGGTTTCCACGGGACAGGCGGGCAGATCCGCTCGCCGGGGCTTGTTCTCGGATTTGAATTCGACATATTCCATAGCCCACCTCGTTAGTTTCCTTTGGGTACTTATCGCACTTTGAAGTGCTTACTTTCCGAATGTTCTCGTCCATTCTAAGCTATGGACCGTCAGAAACGCAAGGGCCGCCGCAACGAAGCCGACGGTCCCGAGGGAAAGGAACCCGCCATGCAGAAGAACGATTTCACCGTGATCGACCTTGCGAAGGGCCAGGTGCGCGTCTATGAGCGCGACGGCGTGCGCCTGCACGCCTACCAGACCCGGGACCTCATCGACGACGAGGTGTTCGTGGTGGAGAAGGACGGCCGCGGCCTCGTCATCGAGTACCCGCCGTTCTTCGAGAACATCGCTGAACTCACGGACTACCTGTCCAATGCCGGCATCGAGGTGGAGGGCATCCTGGCCGCCTACCACATGGCCGGCGCCAGCTTCCTGCCCGGCGTGCCCGTGTACGCCACGGCCTCGGCCGACCGGTACGGCCACGAGGGCGGCGGCCGCGCCCTCATCGACAACTTCACCGGCGCGTTCGGCGACGCCTTCGACGGCTCCATCGCCGCGGTGACCGACGTGCTGGAAGCGGGTCCGACCGAGATTGCCGGCATCGCGGTGAACATTCTGCCCAACGACGAGGCCTTCGACATCGAGATTCCCGCGCTGAACGCCGTGTACGTGCACATGCTCGGCCACGACTGCCACTCCATCGTGGCCGGCCCGGCCCACGCCGACGCCATCATCGCCCAGCTGGAAAGCTTCCTCAGCCGCGGCTTCGACCTCGTACTCACGAGCCACTATACCCCCGAGGACCAAAAAGACGTGCGCACCAAGATCGCCTATCTGGAGAACCTGAAGACCCTGGCCGCCGAAGCCGAGAACGCCACCGCCTTCAAGGCCGCCGTCCAAGAGGCCTACCCGGCCTACGCCGGCGAGAACTACCTGGATATGACGACCGGCTTCTTCTTCCCCGAAGCCTAAGAAGGCCACCGCGCAGAGACGCACCGACGGATGGGGTCGCAGGCGTTGCGGCCCTATTTCCGTTTGGGGCTCCGCCACCGGCAGCTGGTCTAGCAAGCAGCGCCGCGCGGAGCGCACCCCTCATCCAGGCCCCGTACGCTCTCCACCACGCATTCCTCGAAGATGGCCTCATAGGAGCCGGGGGCCGGTTCGCGGGTATGGGCGATGCCGAAGCCCAGCGCGACCCCTCCACAGGGATGGCCCGCACGGCGTCGTTGTGGGAGAAGGCCGCCAAGCGCTCCATGTAGGGAAGGCAGAAACCGAGGGCACGGCCCCGGGCAACCTCTTCGTATATCCACATGATCTCGCTGCGCTCCACGATATCCGGCAATGCCAGCCCTGCGTCTTCCATGCGCTCCACCAGACGGCGGTAACACTTGTATCCGTGGCCCGGCATGGCGATGCTTTGCCCCACCAAATCGTCGAGCAGAAGCCTCTCGCAGTCAAACAACGGGTTTCCTCGGTGAACCCATAGGCACACGTTGGTGCGATATGCCTCCCGAAAGGCCATGTCTCCGCGAGCCGGCGACACCAGAAGCCCGCATCGGTAGCGCTCCTCGTGCACAAATCGCTCGCAATCCTCGTCGGTCATCTCGATGACCGTCAGGCGCACCTCGGGGCACCGCCGGGCAAAGGCCGTTCTCAGCGACTTCCCAATGAGGCCGGCCACACCGAGCGACGAGGCCACTTGCAGCTCCACGGCCCCCTTCCTGGTTATCTCGTCGAACGAGTGCTGAAGCGCCCTGCGCTCCTGCTGCACGGCCTGGGCGTATTCGTAGAAGCGATCGGCATAGGGGGTGGGACGGCGCTGGCCATCGGCGTCCAGGGCGAACAACGTGACGCCGAGTTGGCGCTCCAGATTTCGTATAGCCTTGGAAAAGCCTTGGGGCGACATGGGAATGTGCGCCGCCGCAATGCTGAAATTCTGCGATTCGTAGGCAAGAATGAAATAATCGATGCGATCCTCAAACATAAACCCTCCCTAGCGCGCAATGCGCGATCCCTGCGTCTATTCTATACCTCGGACCCCATCCGCGACGAAACTCATAGTTTCACGGAACAAACAATCGGCTCCAAGGAAATCCGTTCCCCTCGTCGTTTTCCTTGGGCATAATGCCAGCCATCGCAGCCGGGGAGCTGCGGAACCGATCTGATTCAGGAGGGAATCATGACTGAAAGTAATCTGAGCCGCCGTTCGTTTCTGACCGGTGCGGGCCTGGTGGCCGCCACCGTGGCCGGAGCCGGTCTGGCTGGCTGCGCTCCGAGCGCTCCGGCCGCATCGGAGCCGAGCGACGATCTGGCCGCCACGGGAGAGGAGGCCGGAACCGGCAACGCCGAGGCTGCGGCCGACGACATTTGGAAGATCGCCGAGCTGGGCGAGCCTGCCGAGACCATCACCGCCGACGTGTGCATCATCGGCGCGGGCGGCACGGGCACCGCGGCGGCCGTGCAGGCCATTGATTTGGGGCTTACGCCCATCGTCATCGAGCGCATGGACGGCTACGGCGGCTCCTTCGTGGGCACCGAGGGCATGACCGGCCTGGAGACCAAGTACACGTCCGGCGCGAACTGCCCCACCTTCGCCGGAGCCTACAACCCGAATGCGCCCTATGGCGTGAAGAACGCCATGAATACGTGCCTGAACTTCCATCACTGGATTCCCCAGCACAAGCTCTACGAGAACTTCTTCGGTCAGATGAACGAGACCATCGACTGGCTGGAGGGCCATGGCCTTGAGTTCGCCGAGGTCATCGCCATCGGTGCCGGCCCGAAGATCTGGCACGTGTACGACAAGGGCGACGACGCCAGCCCCGGCGGCCACTTCATGATGACCTTCGGCGAAGAGGCCAAGCGTCTGGGCGTGGAGGCCCGCTTCCGCACCTTCGGTCGCCAGCTGGTTATGGAAGACGGCAAGGTGGCCGGCGTGCTGGCCGAGGACGAGAAGGGCAACGTCATCAAGATCGAGGCCCCCGTGGTCATGATCGCCACGGGCGGCTACGCCAACAACTCCGACTTCCTCTACGGCGTGTCCGAGACGAAGAACGTGAACATCCAGGCCCTGGGCATGGACTGCCGCGACGGCGACGGCATCAAGATGGCGAAGGCCGCCGGTGCCGCCATGGCCGAGGGCCTCGGCACGGTCATGTGGTGCGGCCCGGTGACCCTCGGCGCAGTGACCGCCACCTGGACCACCGACGCCTACTCCGCCGGCGTGCAGCCCACCCTGTGGCTGAACCAGAGCGGCGAGCGCTTCTGCAAAGAAGATCTCTGGCTCGACGACTTCGCCGGTGCCGGCATCGCCGTGCGCAACCAGGAGCGCACCTTCGTGCTGTTCACCGAGACCGACATGAAGCGCTGGGAGACGGAAGGCCCCGACGGCCAGGTGTTCTCCTTCGGCACGCCGGGCACGCCCTTGGCCGAAGCCCGCGAGGTGCTGCAGGCCTCCGAGGGCTGCCATGTGGGCGACGACCTGGCAGCCCTGTGCACCGAGGTGGGCCTGGACGCCGCCGCGGTGCAGGCCACGGTGGACGCCTACAACGCCGCCTGCGCCAAGGCGGCCGGACTGAACGGCGAGGACACCTCCGCCGACGAAGAGTTCGGCAAGCGCGCCAAGTACATGCACGCCGTGGATGCCGGCCCCTACTGGCTGTGCGAGGTGGGCGACGGCTTCTACACCACCTGCGGCGGCATCAAGGTGAACGAGAAGACCCAGGTACTGGATGAGGAAGGCCAGGTTATCGGCGGCCTGTACGCCGGCGGCTCCGATGCCGGCGGCCTGTACGGCGACTCCTACGACGTGAAGTTCGCCCCCGGCTCCCAGGCCGCCTGGGCCGTGAACTCGGGCCGTTTGGCCATGAAGGACGCCAAGGAGTACCTCGGCAAGTAAGTTTCTGCCTATCCCCCGGGAAGGCGGCGCTCCCCTCCCTGCATCGCCCTTCCCTCTTCCAAGCCCCCGTTGCCTCCCAGCGGGGGCTTTCCCGTTCTAGAGCAGCGGCTCGATGTACGCGAGGGGCGCCACGCGGGTGCGGCCGCAGTGGGCGCGGCCCTTGGGCGTGAGCAGGCCCGGCTTGGGGACGATCATGGTGAGGGTGGCGTCGGCGGTCACGACGTCGGCGGCCGTCTCGCCCGTTTGGGCGGAAAGACCGCTCGGCGTATCGGCGGCGAGGACGGGCACGCCGGCGGCGCGGGCCTCGCTGATGGCGCGAATCCACCCGTCGAAGGGCGGTCGCACCGTGGCGTTGGCGAAGCCGGTGCCGAGGATGGCGTCGATGGCGAGTGCCGGACGGGGCCCTGCGGCGGCCGACGCACTGCCGGTGCGCCCGGAAAGGCCGGTGCCATTGAGGGCGAGCAGGTCGCGCAGGGCTTCTTCCGAGGGAGCCACCGCGACGGAGCTGCGCGGGCCGAGGGCTTCCGCAACCCGCAAGGCGGCCGAGCGGGCCGGCTCGGCCGCCAGTTCTTCGGGGGCCAGGGCCGTGACCACGTGCACCGGGATGCCCCATGCGTCCAGGTATTCCGCGGCCACCCAGCCGTCGCCGCCGTTGTTGCCGTTGCCGCAGAAGATGACCACCGGGCCCGGATCTTTCCCGTCGCCGACCCCCATGCCCCCGTCAACCTGCGTCTCTTCCACCATCTTCCGCGCCTCGTAGGCGAGGAAGCGGCCGGCGCGGCGCATGAGGGCATCGAGCGGCGTGCCCGCGGCGGCGATGGCCTGCTCCAGGGCCACCACCTCGGGCACGGGAAGCACCGGCGGCTCGAAGGGGGTCACGGCCGCGGCCAGCGGGCGGTAGGCCTCCACGAGGCGCGGCAGCGACCAGGCGGCGTTGGCCGGGCTCGGCGAGGGCAGCGTCACCGCCGCCAGGCCCGTGCGCGGTTCGCACAGGCGCCCGTAGTACTTCGCCGCCGTGGCACCGGTGCAGAACACCTGCCTGATGGGCGCCGCGTCCAGCACGCGCGACAGGTCGTTGGCCTGCGGATTCGCGATGGAGGCGTCCGAAGCGCTCCGAATGTCACAGCTCGCGAGCACGTCCCACAGCGCGATGTGATGGCGCAGCAGCAAATCGGTGCGCTCGGCATTGCCCTCGGGCACCGGCTCGTCGAACAGCGCCGCCAGCACGCGCCAGAAGCGGTTCTGCGGATGTCCGTAGAAAAACGCCGCCTCGCGCGATTTCGGCGACGGCATGGTGCCGAGCACGAGCACCTCCGAGCGTTCGTCGAACACCGGCGGAATCCCATGCTCGATATGTTCCAGCGGCCGATTATCCACAGCCATGGCAACCTCCTTTTGAAACGCTCGACAGCCGAAGAAAGCAGTGCGCGTTGCGCCAACAGTTGGAGGCGAACCCCGCGCCGTCGTCGCTGCGATTACCGACTCTCGGGAAGAAGGCCCGCCCGCTTCATGCGGGCCGCCTCGTGGGAATCGGGGGCGGCACGCAAGAGCGTGAGCGCCACGATATCGGAGAAGAACGCCGGGGCCGACAGCGATTCCGGAAGCCGCTCGTTCTCCGCCGACACCGCCACGTTCCCGCTCGCGTCCCAATCCACCAAGAGCAGGCACGTGGCGTCGTAGGCATCGCTTTCCATACGCAGTTTTTCCAGCATGGTAACGGCCTTCGCGAAGATTCGCGGCTCATCGGCGATGGCGGCGTTTACCAGGAAGAAGAATCCCAGCGTGGCCATCGGATGGCGCCCCTTGAGGTTCTTCGCGTCGCCGTAGGCCTCTTCAAACCGGTTGGAGAGGTTCTTCCCGAACGAAGAGCCCATGGTCTTCGTCGATATGAGTATCTCCGGTCCCGTCATCCACGAGGACAGGCCCACGTCGATCTGCTTCGTGTAGGTGGAACCGAGCACGTTGGCGGCCGACCCGGCAAAAGCGGGCAGGGCGGCGCGGCATGCTTCCGCCGTGCAGGGGTCGAGGGAGCCGATGAAGCGCAGAACCGCGGGATCGAGCACCCGTGGCTTGGAAAGCCGGGGCCATACCGCCTGGCCATCGAACCCGGCGGCCCGCAGCTCCTCGGCCACCCACATATCGAGGGCCTTGGCCAAGCCGCCCGACTGCGTGCTGTCGCCATCCCGAACCGACCGGGTCAGCAGCGCCTCGAGGAGAGGAATCTCCAGGAGCGGCAGGCCGTCGGCGCCCCAGTAGGCTCGCTGGGCGGCGGAGGTCCCGCGCTCCTCCCAATAGGCATTAATCACATCCTCGAATTTGCGGTAGGAGGTCACGGCGTCACCTTCTTCGCCTTCGAGCGCTTCTTGCGACGCAGGCGCATAAGCGTGGCGCAGGACTTCATCTGGGCATAGCCGGCCTCATCGGCGCCGGTGCGGGCAATGAGCACGGCGTCGACGAGCGTCACGGCCGCATCGAAATCGCGCTTCTCCAAAGCCCGCTCCACGTAGGGACGCACGGCACGCAGCTCCCCCGCGCAAGCGGCCACCAACGAGGGGGCCGGCACGGGAAGGAGCGCGGCCTCTCGCGGCTCCAGCTTCAGCATGCCGCCGCCATAGGCGCGACCCACCACTTCCGCCCCGAGCATGGTGGCGGAATTCAGGCAGGCGAGCGGCAGGAGCTCGCGCACGCCGTCTTCGATGCCCTCGTGGAAGTACAGCCCGTGACAGGAGTTCAAGAGCGCCACGGACGCTTCGTTCGTGCAAATATTCGGCCCGTAGGCGTTCATGTATGTGATGAACGCATCGGGAACGGCCGGAAGGGGCACGCGCCACCAGGGAGACCGGGTGCGGCACTTGTAGGCCGCCGCCACGCCGTCGCGCTCCCCTTGTTCAATATAGCGCCGAGCCGCTTCGGACGGCTCGCCTTGTGGGCGGAACAAGTACACGCCGCGACCGTCCAAGCGGGCAAGGCGATGGTCGTCGGCGGTGTAGCTCAGGCGGCGCAGGTGCTTGGAGCCCGGAGGACAGAGGGGCGTCACGTCGCCGGCACCGAGCCCCCAGCGCCGGGCCTCCTTCTCGCTCAGCACGAAGTAGCCGTTTCGCCCCGTCACCGCGCCAAGGGCAATGCGGCCCCATTGGCCCAGCGGCGCAAACGCCCCTTGCGCCCCGAGCCACTCAAGCGACTGCAGCGACTCCCGAGATGCGAACAGGCCGGACCAACGCCTGCCCGCACCGTGCGGCCGATAGGAAGCGACGCGCGGGGAAGCCAGATCGTCGAGCCCGTTGCACTGGTGCCACGTAATGGCCTTTGAGGAGCCCCTCTGCCAACCGTCGGCCAACAGCAGAACGACCTCTTCCTGCACTTCGGGGAACACGGATTCCTCGAAGGTAACGAGCTGCACAGCGGCAAATGAATCCATCAGGAACTGCCGAAGCGGGGCGGCGTAGTTCACCGCCAGCAATTCGGCGGGGAGCACCATGCCCAGGCGCCCTCCCTGCGTCAAGAAGGCAGTGGCATGGAGGACGAAGGGCATCCACAGGGACGTGAGGGCGCTGACCGCGACACCGCTTTGCCGGGAGATGCGCGAGACGGCCTCGCGCTGCCGGCCTCCCAAAGACTGGAAGCGCACGTAGGGAGGGTTCCCGATCACCGCGTCAAAAGCAGCCTGCGGCTCGATGCCCAGGAAGTCGCCCGCCAGAATGGAACAGCGAACCCCTTCCGCAGCCAAGCGGTCGCGGGCCGCGGAGGCAGTGCTTTCATGCAGCTCGTAGCCCACGAGCGCGACGCCCTCGGCTGAGGGGCCGGCGGCTCGTTCGCGGGCGCAGCGAGCCGCCTCGACGAGGAATTCCGCCTCGCCGCACGCGGGTTCCAAAATTCGCTCATCGCCCCGCCGCACGGCCCACGAGGCAATAAAGCGGGCGATCTCGGGAGGGGTGAAGAAAGCCCCGCGCGCTTTGCGTGCGGCATGGGGATCGCTCGCTGCGGCAAGGGTAGATCCGAAGGCCATGGCCCCTCCTCTCGTGGTTGCTCTCTTGCGTTTCCGGATATTCTAACGTAGAAAAAATTCCCCAGTGTCCCACGGGGCGGACTCCCAGAAAAGAAAACTGACGAACGGGCGCGATCGCGAGTGCCGCAGGGCACCCCCCTCCCCAACGCGCGGGTCAGCGGCACCCGCGGCCGCTAACCTTCCCGGACTTTGCCCGTGACCGGGCAGGTGATGTACCCGTCGCGGTGGATGTAGTGCACGATGAAGCCCACGCCGGCCAGGGCCAGGGCGGCGCCGAGGCCGGTGTAGAAGAACGCGATGAACCAGCCGGGCACCAGGTGGAAGGAGCGCAGGGCGATGCCCCCGCCCATCATGACGGCCATGATGAGGTAACCGCGCACGTCGAAGAAGCGCAGGACGTGCATCTTCTCCTCGCCGTAGCTGCGGATGCGGGCGGCGTGCTTGCCCACGAGCTGGCTGAACATACGGTGGAACACGAGGAAGGTGACGGGAATGCCCACGACGAGGGTCCAGACGGGGGCCGCGCCGGCAACGATGGCCTCGATGCCCATGCGCATGACCTGGCTGCCGGCGATAAGCCACACGGCCGCCGCGATGAGCAGCAGGTATTTCGAGCGGACTTTGAACATGGCGGTTCCTTCGGTGCGGTGCCGGGCGAGGAGGCAGGCGGCGGCGTTTCCGGCGCGGCAAAGGCAGAGCCCTTGCCCTACGGGGGTTTCCGGTGTTGCAGCATCTCGCCACTTCGTTGTTTTCTCAGCGCACGATAGCACCCGCGGGGCGCGGGCGCCACAAACTGCGCTATGCTGACAGCAAAACTTCAGGAAAGCGGGAAAGGACGGCCATGGGAGATTACGCGGAGCGGGTGTTCGCCGTCGTGCGGCGCATTCCGGCGGGGAAGGTGGCCAGCTACGGCCAGGTGGCGCGGCTCATCGGCTCGCCGCGCACGGCCCGCTACGTGGGGTTCGCCCTGCACGCGAACCCGGAACCGGGCACCGATGAGGACTGCATCCCCTGCCACCGCGTGGTGTTCAAGGACGGCCGCATGGCCACGGGCTTCGCCTTCGGCGGCCCCGACGAGCAGCGCAAGATGCTGGCGGCCGAGGGCATCACCTTCGACGAGGAGGGCCGGGTGCCCATGGAACAGTTCCAATGGGACGGCCGCCCCGCCCAGGCCACCGATGCCGACGGCCTGCCCACCGCCCCGCCGCCCGACTTCGACTGGGAAGCCGAGCTGGCCGAACACCCTCTGCACCACTGTGAGACCTGCGAAAATCCCCGCCCCGACTGCGCGAAGGGACGTAAGGCCTAAGCGGCACCGAGTCACGCGAGCTGGCGCCATTTTCGAGCCAGAAACGAGCGGAGTTTCCCCGCCTCTTCATCCGCCCCTTACCTGTTCCTTAACGAGGTTTAAGTTTTGCTGAGCGGAACCTTAATCTTGGGCCGATGCCGGCCGCGTGCGGGTGCGGACGCGGTAGGCTGCTTCCTGAGAAGAGACGCGACGCGCGTCGAAGCCCAGAGAGAGGAGCAGCCATGAAGGCACTCATTCGCCGCAACCGCTACGCCATCGCCGCCTGCGCCGCGGCCCTGGCCGGGGCCGCCGGTCTCGGCGTCCTCGGCATCGCCCAGGCAAACGCCGCCGAGGACGCGAACGCAGCCGCAACCGAGAACGTCGAGCAGCGCTGGGAGGGCGACACTTCCAACGGGGAAGTCAACGCCGAGAACGCAGGGGCCAACGAAGACGCCGAGTGCAACGGGGAGCTGCGCGAGGTGGCCGCCGGGGATCTCGTCGACGGCGAGGCGAGCGGATCGAACGAGTACGCCGACGTCGACGAAGCCGCCAACGTCAACGTCAGCACCTGCGAAGACCCCATCGAGCTGGAAGAGCACCCCGCCGACGAGGAGTAGGGCCGAGAACGCAGCCACCGGCAGGGCGGCACCTCTTCTCCGACTTGGCAACGGTCTCGCCTTCGCTCGGTGACTTTCGGGCCCCGGGGGCGCACCGCGGCAGGGGCGCGGCTACCATGGGTGCGATGCAACCGACGCCGCCGGCCTGTTCGCGCCCGCGGCACCTCACGTGAAGGAGGCATTCCCATGGAAGACAAGGAACTGCTCGAGAAGATCATCGCGAAGCAGAACGTCATTATTCCCGCCATGGAGAAGGCGGGCGAGACCGAGGATCTGCCCGAGAAACTGCGCCACGCCATGGCCGCGGCCACAGAATGGGCCGACATCATCGAGAAGAAAGAGGGCCGCGACAAGGAGGCCCGTCGCTGGCCGGTGAAGCAGCTGGCGAATGAGGCCCACGAGTCCATCGCGCTGTTCGACCACGAGACGCGCCAGCACATTCAGGAGTACTGCGAGCTGGTGGGCCGCCTCCCCTACGATGACGACGCGCCCCTGGGCGTGTAAGTCGCCTTCGACACCCGCACGGCCAAGCGGCCCGCCCCCATCCGGAGCGGGCCGCTTCTCGTTTCCCTAGGCCAGGGCGCACACGCCTGCCACGAAGGCGACGGTCACCAGCGCGAAGGCCGCCACGAAGGCCCAGGCGGCGGGGCGGCCCCAGTTCATGGTCCAGCCGATGCCGAAGCGCTCGGGCAAAAACAGGGCCGGATCGTTCGGGTTCACGTAGAAGATGCCGAGTTTCCAGAAACGATCGTTGTCCCGGGGCATGGCGTCGGCCTCGCCGCCGGTCGCGCCCACGCGGGCGATGAGCCGGCTGCCGTTCTGGCCGTAGGCCGCCGACAGCGCCACCGACCCCAGGGCCACGGCGAAGATGGGCACGAGCGTGAGCGTCGCGGCCTGGCCGATGGTGATGACGCCGACGAAGCTGAGCGCCATGAACAGCCCCACGAAGCCGAGGAGCACACCGCCGACCACGATCAGGATGCTCTGGGCCTTCGCGAACATGCCATAGGCCCAGGCACTGGCGGCCGGCATGGCGGGATCGATGGCGCGGCGGGAATGGCGGATCATCCAGTGGCTCACGGCGAGGCAGCCGTCGATGAAGGCCACCACGAGCGCCGGGAACGCGGCCACGGCCGGGCTCTTCGCGAAGTAGGTGGTCACTTCCCCGCTGAAGTTTATCTGCCGCGGTATCTCGTCGGGAATGGCATCGTAGCCGATGAAGCACACGGCCAGGCACAGCACGATGAGCGGCAGGAAGAGCAAGTCCCACCGAAGCGAGATGGCTTGGGGCACCGGCTCGTCCCCCACGAGGGCGGCACTGCGCGTGCCCGCGGCCACCCAGCCCTGGGCCTCCTTGCGGGCGCGCACCTTATGACGGAAGTACAGCATGAGCCCGTAGCCGCCGAGGCTGACCGCGACCAGGCCGACGGCGACAATGGCCACCGTGACTTCCACGAGATTCGCCAGCAGGGTTATGACGGCCGCCGCGGTGACCAAGAGCGTGGCCGCGCCCACAATGAGGGCGTAGCGGGCCTTCAGGCGGCGCAGCACGGGATCGGCCGCGGCCCCGTCGGGCACCGTGACGGCGAAGCACTCGCGGCGGGGCATGAGGAAGGGCGTGGCCGCCATGAGGGCGCCGGTCACAGGCAACAGCAGCACGAGCAGGGCCAGCATGAGGAAGGGGGCGGCGGTCATCGGGACACCACCGCCTTTCCGGCGCCGGAGGCAGACGGGGCGTCGGCGCCCTTCCGGCTGCGCTCGGGGCGCGGGGCGCCGGCGGCGTCTTCCATCACCCCGTAGGCCCGGGCGGCCTGGGCCGCGGCCGCTTCCAGGAACTGGCCGCGGCCGCCGCCCCGGGCCCGGTAGGCCAGGGCTAGCTTGAAGAGGTCGTCCTCCATCTTCACCTGGGCCGCCTCGTCGGCATCGGCCCGGTCGGCGGCGGCCGGGTCGGCGATGACGGCCCCGGCGCGGCCGCGCATGCGCACGTAGCCCTCGTCGCGCAGCACCGCGTAGGCCTTGTTCACCGTGTGCAGGTTGATGCCGAGATCGCTCGCAAGGGTGCGCACCGAGGGCAGCGACTGCCCGGGCTCCAACTCGCCCGTGGCGATGCCAGCCACCACCTGGTTGCGGATTTGCAAGTACAGCGGCTCGGATGCGGCCGCATCGACGGTCATGAGCATGGGAACTTCCTTCGGGTTGACTTTCTGTTCTATTCGGAGTATAACATAAATTGTTCTAGTTGCAATAGAACAATCTGATCCGTGACCGCACCGATCCCGAGACAGTCCGGCATCTCGCGCCGACCGCCTGCAGTCAACCGCCTGCAACCGGCACCGTCTCGACGAAAGGACCCGCCATGAAACGCGCCCTCATCTTCCTCGCCATCACCTTCGGCATCACCTACGCCTACGACTTTGCCGTGGTGTACCCCATCGCCCAGGGCACGGCGCCCTACGGAAGCGAGTTTCTCTCGCCGCAGCTCGCCTACGTGGCGGCCGTGGCGCTCACCATGTTCTTCCCGGCCCTGGGCGTAGTGCTCACGCGCCTGGTCACGCGGGAGGGGTTCCGGAACTGCGTGCTGAAACCGCGGCCCTGGCGGCAATCGCTGCCCTGGTTCGCCGTGGCCTGGTTCGGGCCGCTGCTGTTCGTGATCGCCGGCGCCGCCGTGTACTTCCTCGTGTTCCCCGGCGACTTCGACCCGGGCATGACGGCCTTCTTCGCGGCCCAGCGCGAGGCGGCCGCGGCTAGCGGGGTTGGCACCGAGGCCCTGGCCTCCCTCGATGCGTCGGCGGCCAACCCGGCCCTGTTCGTGCTCATCCTGCTGGGGCAGTGCGCCATCGCGCCGGCGCTCAACCTCCTCCCCGCCTTCGGCGAGGAATGGGGCTGGCGCGGCTACCTCGTGCCGAAAGTGGCCGCGCGGCTGTCCGTGGTGCCCACCATGCTGATTACGGGCGTCATCTGGGGCTTGTGGCACGCACCGGCGGTGGCGCTGGGCCACAACTACGGCACGGGCTATGCCGGCGAGCCCTGGACCGGCATCGCCATGATGTGCCTGTGGTGCATCGTCCTCGGCATCTTCCTCAGCTACGTGACCTTCCGCACCGGAAGCACCTTCGCCGCCGCCATCGGCCACGGGGCCGTGAACGGGGCGACCAACGGGGCCGTGTTGTTCTCGCTGACCGGCGGCAACCCCTTCGTGGGCCCGCTGTGCACGGGCTTCGTGGGCGGCGCTCCCCTCCTGGCGCTGGCCGCCCTCCTGCTGTGGGACATGCGCCGCCGCGAGAAAGCCGGCACGCTGCGCTTTCCCGAAGCGGGCTTGCCCGACGGCGTGCGGAAGGGCTCGGCGAGTTAACGGCCGGGGCGGCGGCGTGCGGAAGGGCTCTACTCTTCCTCGCCCCAGTCGATAAGGGCAAAGTCATCGATATCCTGCCTCGTGTGGATGACGCGCCATACCGTGAGCGCTTCGTCATCGAAGGTGTAAAACACACGGTAGGAGCCCGCAAGCCACGAGCGAAAGTCTTGTCGTCCCAAGGCATCGTCCAGAAAAGGACGTCCCAAGGTGGACATGGCAGTCAATTCTTCCACTTCCTTTTTGATGCTCGCGTAGATTTGCCGCGCAGCCGTTCGATTGCCCCGTACTTCACCGATGTAGATGACGATGGATTCCAGATCGAATGCGGCCCGCGGCCGATAAACCACCTCGCGCATCAGACGCCCCACATTGAGAAGATGCGCTCCATGGTCTCGTCGAGCGACGCTTGACTCACGGTTTCGCTGCGGTACTTCGCCTCGATTTCCGCCTCGCGCAGCTTGTGGACGTAGCGCTCGTGCTGACGCTGCTCCTCATAGGCAGCGCAATCGATGACCACCAGGTTCGCTTTCCCGTTCTTCGTCATGAAAATAGGCTGTTGGGTCTCCTGAGCTTCACGGCACACGTCATTCAAATCGGTGCGCAGATCACTGATGGGACGGATAAGGGGAAGAGCAGCCGGCATAGAATCACCTCTATAAATAAGTAACTTATTTATAGAGGTTTATAGCATGAATCTTTCATATACGCAATGCCCATCCGATACAGTTGCCCAATTGCCCCAATCCATGCGATGCCGCGAGTCCGCTTTGCAAAGGGCTTGCAACGTTTATACTAAGCAAACGGCTAGAGCAAAGCATTGAGAGAAGGGTTTCAGCCATGATGGGCATACTCTGCGTAGGCGCGGGCGGGGCGTTGGGTGCCGTGGGGCGCTACGGGCTGGGGCTTATTCCGTTGGGAACGGAATGGCCGCTCATGACGCTGCTCATCAACTTCGTGGGATCGGTGGCCATCGGGGCCATCGTGGAAGTGGCGGCACTGTCCCAGGGCGCCCTGCCGCGGGAGGCGGTGCTGTTCCTGAAAGTGGGACTCTGCGGCGGGTTCACCACCTTCTCCACCTTCTCGCTGGAGACCTTGGAGCTCATGGAATCGGGGCAGTGGATCGCGGCCGGCGGCTACGCCCTGGCCAGCGTGGCCCTTTGCGTCGCCGGCGTCCTGGCCGGCAAAGTGCTCGCCCGCACCCTGATGCCGGCGGCTTAGGAGCGCAACACAAGCGCCCGGCGCCCCAGAGCGGCGCCACAGGTCGCCCACTCACGAACGCAAGGCTTATCATCGCCCTAGCGCTTGACTTGGAGTTCACTTTAAGGTTTACCGTGGGAATCATCATACCGGAGAAGAGAACCGAAGGAGATTCCCCATGCCCAAAGTAGTACAAACCGCCGGGCGCGATGCCCTCGGCCAGTTCGCGCCTCAGTTCGCCGCCTTGAACGACGACGTGCTGTTCGGCGAGGTGTGGAGCGACGATACCCTCGACCTGAAGACGCGTTCCACCCTCACCGTGACCACGCTGGTGGCCAAGGGGCTCTTCGATAACTCGTTCAAGTACCACCTGGCCACGGCGAAGAAGAACGGCGTCACGAAGCAGGAAATGGCCGCTATCCTCACCCACGTGGCCTTCTATGCCGGCTGGCCCAACACCTGGGCCGCCTTCCGCATGGCCGTGAAGGTGTACGCGGAAGACCCCTGCGACCGCGAGAACCCCGAGGCCCATGGCGGGCTGTTCGGCCTCGGTGCGCCCAACGACGCCTACGCCCAGTACTTCATCGGCCAGTCGTACTTGAACCCGCTGACCGACCCGGCCAAGACCCAGCTCATCGCCAACGTCACCTTCGAGCCCGGCTGCCGCAACCATTGGCACATCCACCATGCGGAAGAGGGCGGCGGCCAGATCCTGCTCGTCACCGACGGCCGCGGCTGGTACCAGGAATGGGGGCAGGAAGCCCGCGCGCTCGCGCCGGGCGACGTGGTGTACATCCCCGCCAACGTGAAGCACCGGCACGGCGCCGCCGACGATAGCTGGATGAGCCACGTGGCCTTCGAGGCCCCGGGCGCCGGCTGCTCCAACGAATGGCTGGAACCGGTGGACGACGGCCAGTACAACTCGTTGGCGTAGGGCAAAAGATCGAGCGGAAGGGCGCGACGCTCCACGTCCGCCCCTCCCTCACTTCAGCAGATACCGCAGATTCCTCGTGCCGCCCTCACGTACCACGATGCCCTTCTCGATGAGGGAATTCAGCAGGTTGATCGTCTTGGTTTGGGAAAAGCCCACCGCCTTTTGAATGGCGCTGCGCATCGTCTCGCCTTCCGCAATGGCCCGCGCCACCAACACCTCTTCTGAGGTGAGACCAGTCGCACCGCCCACCTCCTTCGCCGCATTTCGATTCGCCAGAGCTACCGAGAACGTGTTCGGGGTCACGGCAATCTCGACGGCTTCTCGCTGGCCCTCGTAAGCCGTGCGCATGCGACCGATGCCTGTTCCCCAGGCTTCGATAATGCCGAGTCGGTAGAGCACCGAGGCCAGAAGCTTATTGCGCGGCAGGGAGATGTTAGCGCTCAGGTCTTCGTAGGAAATGCCCGGCACGAGACCGCCCAGCGTGACAATTTCCACTCGCGATGGCATAACACTCACGAGCGTCGGCCCAGAAAGAGCGTAATCGCGATGGGCGACGGCGTTGGCGAGCGCCTCTCGCAAGGCCGCCGAGGGATAGTCGTCGAAATCGACGCGCTCTAAGCCTTCGTAGCGCGTTTTGAAGCGGTTGTGCGCCTCGAGAAACCCGTAGCTGCTCCAGCAAAGACCCCTGGTATTCCTCGCGCTCGAGGAACACGTCGCGGCGGTCGTCATCGAAGGCTGCAACCTTCAGAAACGAAGGGCACTGATCGGAGAGCAGCAGCGCCAGGTTCGTGAACCCGCACTCCCCGACAAGTCCCATGGTGCGCATGGCTCCATCGTCAAGGGCAAGCCCGCGGTCGGCGAACTTGCAGGAAGCAAACTCGAAAGTCAGATTCTGCTCCAACGATTCGCGCCGTTCGAACGAATCACCATCACTATTGGCGAAAGCGGCGACAGTTTTTACGGCGCTATCGTTGACAATCGTTTTGAACTCGACGTTACGCCCCTCTACCAGATCCAATTTCATGGGCAACCACTCATTTCTAACATTTTCTAACACTTTCTAACATGTTAGAAAACTTGTATAGCCCTGGTATGCTGCCGTTGAATCCCTGTACGACTACGTCAGCGAGCCCCAGCACGGCCGCCTCGCCGTCTCGGACGACGCGGGCCGCTGCGTGTACTGTAACCACCGTCAGCCCTGCCCCGAGGGCGTCGCCATAGGACTGGCCAGCACATGCTTTCTCTTTTTGTAATGTGTAACGTTACATGATACAATTAGCGAGCATGAAGGGAGGGTCAATGATTCATACGTTTGCCGACAACGATACACGGCTTCTCTTCGAAGACGGTACGAGCCGGAAGCTTGCGCCCGCGCTTCAACGAAGAGCCCTCCGCAAGCTGGAGCTCGTCGACAATGCTGCAACTGTTCTGGACTTGCGCATGCCGCCAGGAAACCGTCTGCATCAGCTCAAGGGCGATCGCGAAGGGCAGTATTCGATTTCCATCAACGATCAGTGGCGCGTATGCTTCCGCTTTCTACCCGATGGCGTATACGATGTTGAGATTTGCGATTACCACTAGAGAGGAGCTCACCATGAACGACGACATGATTATCGTATCTCGCGAGCCCATTCATCCCGGCGAGTTCCTGCGCGAGGAGTACATGGCCGACCTGGACCTCTCCGTGGCCGATCTCGCCCGTCGGCTCGGTGTTACGCGACAGACGGTGAACGACATCGTACGCGAGAAGCGCGGCCTCAGCCCCGATATGTGTCTGCGCCTGGGACGCCTGTTCGGCACTACCCCGCAGTTTTGGATGAACATGCAGGCGAAAGTGGATATCTGGAACTCCATGGCCCTGCATGCCGATGACATAGAGGCCATCGAGCCTATGGCCGTCGCGCTTTAGGCATACGGCGCGAGCGTCAAAATAGTTACCGCCGCAACCGCTGGGCGCCCGTTCCGCCAAGCTGGCAGAACGGGCGCTTTCCACTGCCTCTCAGTACGCGCTACCCCGCGTAAGGGGCCACAAACGCCTCGATATCGGTTTCGGGGACGCTGGACTCGAAGCGGCGGCCGTCCTGCCAGTTCACGGACGGGTCGGCGGCCTCGAGCTCGGACAGGCTGCCGGCGATGCCGGTGGAGCCAGAGGTGCAGAACGGGATGACGGTCTTCCCGGCAAGCGCGCCGGATTCCACGTAGGTGAGCACCACGCGGGGCACCTTCCCCCACCAGATGGGGTAGCCAAGGAACACCGTGGATGCCCCGGCCACGTCGGGTGTGGGCTCGGCCAGGGCCGGACGGATGGACAGGTCGTCCTGTTGCTCCACGTTGGCGCGGCAATCGGAGTTGTAGTCGATGTCGGCGGCGCTGTAGGGCTCGGCCGGCTCGATGGCCTGGGGCGTCGCCCCGCACGCCGCGGCGATCTTCTCGGCCACGGCCTCGGTGTTGCCGGTCACGGAGAAGTACACGACGGCAGCGGTTGCGGTTTCGGACATGGGAGCCTCCTCGGTCTCGGTTTCAGGTTGCGGCGCCTCTTGCCGGCTCGCAGCGTCAGTTGCGGCATCGGTCGCCGACTCGGAAGCGCGGGCGGGGACAACCTCGTCCGCGGCCCCGTCATCAGCCGGTGTCACCGCCTCGTCGGCCACGCACCCGCCAAGCGCCCCGACCACCGCCGAGCCCGCAACGACGCCGGCCCACTTCACAAATGTCCGGCGGTCGCACAACCATCCCGCATCGTGTCCCATAGCTGACTCTCTTCCCGCCCAAACTCTGGTCTGTTTACAGCAACGACTTTAAACGTTGTAGCCCGCTCTAAGTCAAGGACGAATATACCATCCAGCACGACCCGACCCTGGATATCCGATCAGGAAGCTGGCAACGATACTCCTGAGTTTTGCGTATAATGGAGCGGAACGCGGGACCGAAGGCGGCGAAGGGAGGTGCGGCGTGCTGTACCAGCTGATGAACAAAGACACCGTGGTGGCCACCTATGAGGAGAAGACCGAGCTCGGTATCTACGTATACGAGGAAGTCGAGCGGCTTCACCCCTACCTGCCCTACGGCTTCATCGACATCAACGACTGGATCGACGGGCGCCAGATCGCCAAGCACCGCACCGCCATCGAAAAGCTCATGCGCGAGCTCGGCCTCACCACGCGCCACGACTTCATCGCCATGGCGCGGTGCCTCTCGCTCACCGACACGTTCTGGATGAAGCGGACCGACGAGGCCGTCACCTGGGACGAGGTGTCGCTGTACCGCAACCCCTTCGATGACGTCATTGCCCGTATCGCCTTCGACGGCACCGGCATGTACGGCCGCCAGAACTCGCCCACGTCCCCCGAGTTCGCCACCTCCGGCTCCTTCGCCAAGTGCTGGGTACGGGAAGGCGACGACATTTCGCTGTTCAAGCGCGGATCGATCGGCTACGCCAACGCCGGCTTCGAGCCCTACTCCGAGGTTCTGGCCGCCGAGCTGCTGGACGCCGCCGCCATCGACCATGTTCCCTACACCGTGGTGAACTACCACGGGAAGCTGGCGAGTCAGTGTCCGCTGTTCACCTCCGAGGCGGTGGGGTTCGTATCGGCACACCGCTTCTTCGAGGGCCCGTTCAGCGTTGCCGACATGCTGCGATTCTGCGAGCAGCACGAATCGGATGAACGGTTCCGCGAAATGGTGGTCATGGACGCCGTCATGGCCAACGTCGACCGCCACGCCGGCAACTACGGGTTCCTCGTGGACAACGACACGGGGGACATCCTGCGCATGGCACCGCTGTTCGACCAGAACATGGCCTGCCTGCCCATGATGATGGAGCACGACGACTTCGACGAGTACCTGAGCATGATCGGCCCGAAAATCGGCGACGACTTCGTGCGCATGGCCCGCGAGCTGCTGACGGGCGACATCCGCGCGAAGCTGGTGGCGCTGAAGGACTTCACCTACACCGACCCGGGCCTGGGCTACCCCGCTTGGAAGCTGGCGGCCGTGAACCGCTGCAAGGACCGCATGATCGCGGATATCCTCGCCTAGGGCCGGCTGCCTCCGCCCCGTCCGCCCATCATGACCGCCGCGTCCGCTTCTCCCCCTCCCGCCCGAATGCCGCGCCGGCTGGTTGCGGCCGTGGGGTGCTTCCTGCGCGGGCACGTCGTGCTGGCGGTGGCGGCCGTGGCGGCTGCGGCGTCCATGGCCCTCGTGCCGCCCGATACGGCCTACCTGGGGTACTTCGACCTGAAGACGCTCGGGAGCCTCTTCTGCGTGCTAGCGGTGGCGAGCGCCCTGCGGCTCATGGGGGCTTTCGACCGGGCGGCCCGGGCCATCGTCGCCCGCTTCCGCAGCCCGCGGACCTGCGTGATGGCCCTCGTGCTCACCACGGCGGCGCTGTCCTGCGTGGCCACCAACGACATGGCCCTCATCATGATGCTGCCCCTGGCGGCCTTCACCCTGGTGCGCGGCGGCCTGGCGCGTCTTCTGCCCGCCACCTTCGCGTGCCAGAGTTTGGCCGCGAACCTCTGCGGCATGATCGTGCCCTTCGGCAACCCCCAGAACCTGTATTTGTACTCGTACTTCGACCTGGGCCTCGGCGAGTTTCTCGGCACCATGGCGCTACCCTTCGCCGTGGCCACCGCGGGCGTTGTCGTTTGCACCTGGTGGCTGGCGGGGAAAGGCACGGGACGGCCGGCGGAAGAGCAGTCGGCGGAACGGGACGGTGAGCGCGGTGGTGCGGCGGCCGTGGGCTCGGCATGCCGAAGAGCCGACGCGTCCGGCAGCCGGCAGGACAGCCCCGAAGCTCCGAAGTCCCTCCCGTTGGAATCGCGCCCCATGCCCTTAAGCCGGCGCCGCCTGGCGCTCTATGGGGCGCTTCTGGCCCTCACCATGCTCGCGGTGTTCCGCGCACTGCCCATGACCGTGGCCGTTATCGCAGTGGCCGCAAGCCTGGCCTGGGCCGACCGCCGGGCGCTCGCCGCCGTGGACTGGGCGCTTTTGGCCACTTTCGCCTGTTTCTTCGTGTTCGCGGGGAACCTGGCCCGGGTGACCGAGGTGGCCGCATGGCTGAGCCCCCTCATGGCCGACCACGGCCTCATCGTGAGCGCCGGGGCGAGCCAGGTCATCAGCAACGTGCCCGCCGCCGTGCTGCTGTCTCACTTCACCGACGCCTGGCAGCCCCTGCTCGTCGGCGTGAACATCGGCGGCGCCGGCACCCTCGTAGGCTCCCTCGCGAGCCTCATCACCCTGCAGCACTTCACGAGCCTGCCCAGAATCTTCCCCGCCCTGCGCGACGACCCGGCGCTGACTACCAGCCGCTTCCTCGCCCTCTTCTGCACCCTGAACGCCGCCTTCCTCGCGGGACTTCTGGCGGTGTGCCTGGCGGTCTAGACGACGGAATCCTCCACCGCTACGGCCACAGATTTGCCGCTGAAGGCGATGCCGTAGCGCACGATGCGGCCGTCGCCTTCGCTGTCGTAGGCGCGATCGGCAATCTGGGCAAGGGCCTCATCCGCCAGGGCCGCCAGCTGCTCGGCACCGGCCTCGCGGGCCCATTTCAGCTCCACAGTCACCAGGGGCGCGCTGACCGCCGAGGGAACAAGCTGGATGTCGAAACGTCCCCGGCCGGCCTCCCGGTTTGAACGTGGGTCTCCGTAGCCCGGCACGCCGAACAGAAGCCCCATCAGCAGCATGTGGTAGCTGTTCTCGCTCGTCAGGTCGAAGGCGCTCGCATTGCGGAGGAGCACCGACTCCAGCTCGGACGCCACGACCCCGGCGTCGCCCGCCACAAGCGCCCGGTGCAACTCTCGCAAGCGATCGCGGCCGCCGGCAGCCAGGGCGAAGCGCTCGATGATCTCACCACGGTACAGCTTCGCCACCTCTTGGTTGGGAATCTTCAAAAGACGCAGTTTGTCCACGTCGTTGGGGAACGACGTGTCGTCGGTCGTCAAATAACCCGCCAGGTACAGCATGCTCCACAAGGCCTCGGGGCGCACCCCCAAATCGGGGAACACCACGCTCAGGTCAAGCGGCGCCTCCACCGCGCCGCCGGGCTCCATAAGGGCATACAGGCTGGCCAGGGTATCGGCGTCGGCACCGGCCACCATGTCCCCCAGCACCCCGTTGCCCGACGTGTTGCCCCAGTACACATCGGGCACGCAGCCGGACTGGAAGAAGTTGAGCACGCTCCACGGGTTGTACACGTCCACCGCGCCGAACCGGTAGCCATCGTACCAGCGCCGCGCCTCGGCCATGGCGTCTCCGCGGCCGAGATACTGCGCCAACGCCGCCACCTCGGCATCGGTGAACCCGTAGCGCTCGTCGGACACCACGTTCAGCGCCGTGTTCACGCCGAGGTTGTTCAGATCGGAGAAGATGGACTCCTTGGAAATGCGCTGCACCCCGGTCAGGCACGCGAAGGCCAAGGCCTCGTTGTCCTTCAAGGCGCCGGTGAGCCACCCCTTCAGGAAATCCACCACTTCCGTGTAGTAATCGTAGGTGTAGCCGGCCATGACCGGCGCATCGTACTCGTCGATAAGGATGACGACGCGGGCCCCGTGGTGGCGGAAGAGCATGTGGGACAGCAGGACGAGCGACGAGCGCACCTCGGCTTCCGAGGCGCTCTGGCTCAATATGCGCTCGAATGTGGCCCGCTCGTTCTCGGGCACGTCGCCCTCGAGCACATAGCGGTGGCGGCCGTACTCCGCCGCGATGTTCGCCGCGATCATTCCGTAGGACGTTTCCCACTCAAGCCCCTTGGTGTCGTTGAAGGAAAACCGAATGACCGGGTAGGCCCCGTGATGCTGGCGGTAGTACCCCTCCTCCACCTCCCAAATGGCCAAGCCGCTGAACAGGGGCGTCGTGTCCATGGCCGCGGGGTCGCTCGGCGAGGGAATCTCCAAGAAGCGGTGGAGCATGCTCAGGTTGAGCGACTTGCCGAAACGCCGGGGGCGGCAGAACAACGTGGCGGTGAAGGGGCCGTCCAGCACATCGGCAATGAGCATCGACTTGTCGATGAACACGGAATTCTGCACGGTGGTGATGAACGTGCTGTTGCCGATGGGCAGGCGCTTGCGGCCCGACAGGTCGGAGAGGCGCACGTCGCCCACGCGGTAGATGCCGTTCTCGTAGATGCTCGGAGCGTCGCCCATGGTAGACCTTTCATCGCCGCAACAATGCCGAGCACGATGATACCACGCCCCCGCCTCCTTCCGGCCCCTCCTTCCCGCAACCGACAGACGGCGAAGCCAGGACAGCGACTGCGCCAAGGCAACGATCGCCGTGGCATGCGGGCGCGATCAAGTTCCTGACGCCCTTTACCCTTCGCGCGTGGTTTCTACCACGAGATCGATGAGCTCTTCGCGGGAGTGGATATCCATTTTGCCATAGATGTGCCTGATATGGGTGGCCACGGTGTTCTTCGATATGAACAACTTCTCGCGGATGTAGGGGCGGCTGCGGCCCTGGGCTAGCAGGAAGGCAATCTCCATCTCGCGGTCCGAGAGCCCGAATTGCCCCTGCAAATGCCCGCACGCTTCCAACAGCGAGCGCTCGATGGCATCGGGCCCCGCGGGCAGCCCCGATTCCTCGGAAGCCGGCTCGCTCGCGGGCACGAGAACGCCCACCAGTGCCACGAGGCAGATAAGCGCCGGCAGCACCCCGTCGAAGGAGAGCAGGGGAGCCGGGCCCATAACGGCGCGGCCGAGCAGGTTGCCGGCAAGCACGCCTAGCTGCACGAGGCCGTTGGCGATGCCCACACCGAGGGCCACGGGCACAATGCCGCGCTTTGCCATGGTCAGCACGAACAGGTAGATGAGCACCTGCACGAGGGAGTCGCTCGTATCGGTGATGAGGCTGCACAGAAAATCGGCCCAACCGAAGGGCAACTCCATAACCACGAGCGCGACCACGGTGAAGGGCACGAGCCAGCGGAACAGCACGGCGAAGCCGACCCGCCGCGAGAAGAACACGAGGGCCACGCCGAGCACGAGGGTGGCCAGAGACGAGAGCAGCATGGACACGTCGAAGCCGACAAGGACGTGCACGCTGTCATGAGTCTCGGCTAGAGCGGAGCCGAACCCCACGGCCACGTACAGCACGCAGAGCACGATGCCCGTGCGCATAAGATAGCCCCGCCACACTTTCGGGGGAAGGCCGCCGCATCCGCCCTGCGCCGCCCCTTCCCCATCGGCGACATCCACAGCGCCCTCGCCCGGCCCGTTTCCGACCGGCTCGGCCGCCGTGCCCGTAGCCGAGAGGCGCATGCCCTCGCCCACGCACAGGCACAGCAGAATGCCGGAAACAACGGGCAGCGCCGCCGTCACGGCCACGCCCAGTGCCCCTTGCAGGGACGGGAACACGATCACGCAGGGAACGATGACCACCGACGACACCGGCACGACCACTTCGAGTTCCTCCACGCCGAGGCGGGCGAGGGCCTGAGCCCACAGGATGCTCGTCAGCGCGTAGCCCGCCCCCGTGAGTATGCCGCCGACCCACGCGCTCATGGCGCCGATGGAGCCGCCGAGGGCCGAGACCACAGTGCCCACGGCGAGCAGCCCCGGGGCGATGACATGCAGGGGCGCCAGAGCCGCACTTTGGCGCCGGGAGAGCAGGGCGCCGCCGATGAGGAAGGCCAGCACCACCGTGACCGCAGATACGAGCCACGAGCCGTCGGCGTCGATGGACGGGCCCGTGCGATGCTCGAACAGCGCCGGCGTAGCGTAGGAGCAGTAGATCCATGCCCACACGAAGCCGAGGCCCAAATAGCGCCACCGCAGCGCCCCGGCCACCTTCTCAAGCGCCGCGAGCGACCGTGCGCGCACATCTTCCGACGCCATGGCCCCTCCCCCTCTCTCGCAATTCCAGCGCCTCCGAGTATAGCAACCCGCATCGCGACTGCGCCCGAAAACCCCTGGTAGCGGCATCACCTCAGAGAGGTGATTTTGCGAATCGCCGCAGCGGAGCGATAGATGCGCCACAGCTGGGACCCTAAAGTCGTTCTCGCGCGGCCCGCGGAAGAGGCGGCCCGCGCCGAAGAACCGATCCACAGGAGGGAACGACTATGAGCAAGAATCTTTCACTGAACCGCCGCGATTTCCTCGGCCTGGGCGCCGTGGCCGCCATGGGAGCCGTGGGACTCGCCGGCTGCGCCCCGCAGACGCCGGCCGACCAGAGCCTGGGCGAGACCGGCACGGCCGACAACTCTGACGCGGCTGCAACGGCCGACTGGCTCGGAGCCGAACCGGAAATCGCCGAGAGCGACATCGTAGAGACCCTGGACACCGACTTCCTCATCATCGGCGCGGGCACGGCCGGACTCGCCGCCGCCGGAGCCGCCGCCGACCTCGGCCTGGACTTCATCGTCTGCGACAAGGCCACGCAGGTTCCCGAGACCCGCGAGTACCTCGGCGGCGTCGACACCGCCTATGCCAAGGCGAACAACGTGACCATCGACCGGCCGAAGCTGCTGAACGAGCTGACGCGCTACGCCTCGGGCAAGTGCAACCAGAAGCTCATCAAGATGTGGATCGACGATTCCGCCGAGTACGTGGATTGGGTGACCGAAGTCATGGCCGAGGCGGGCAAGGAAGTTATGCTCGACATGCCGCCCGAGCACGCCACCGGCGGCACCGACTACTACGTGCCCTACGTGCAGCACCTCTGGGAGCCCTCCTACGTGCCGCCTACTCGCAACGACGTCATCGCCGAGCGCCTGGCCGGCCAGGGCCACGAGATCCTCTTCGAGCACAAGATGCTGAAGTTGCTGCACGGCGACGGTAAGGTGACCGGCGCCATCTTCGAGACCAAGGACGGCATGAAGCAGGTCAACGCGAAGAACACCCTGCTCGCCACGGGCGGCTACGCGGCCAACCCCGTGATGATGAGCGCCCTGCAGCCCGCCGCGGTGGCCTGCTGCACCGCCTCCAGCTTCAACCCCACCTGCACCGGCGACGGCATTCGGGCGGGGCTCTGGGCCGGCGCCTCCAAGGACATCGACGCCGCCCCCATGATCTTCGACCGGGGCGCCGTGGCCCCCGGCGTGGATGCCGGTTACGAGGGCACCGACGAGGACGGCGTGCTCCGCGGCAACATCTTCCAGGAGAACATCGGCAGCCAGCCCTTCATGAAAGTGAACCGCCGCGGCCAGCGCTTCGCCAACGAGTCCACGCCCTACGACTTCATCTGCTTCGCCGCCACCTACCAGCCCGGCGGCGTGTGGTGCCAGGTGTACGACGCCAACATGATGGACGACATGGTGCGCTTCGAGACCGTGGGCTGCTCGCGCGTGGTGCCCTACATCCAGGCGGGCATGACCTTCGACGAGTACACCGCCGCTTCCCAGGAATCCGGCATCCTCATGAAGGCCGACACCCTGGAGGAGCTGGCCGACCTGCTCGGCTTCACCGGCACCGACAAGGACAACTTCCTCGCCGAGGTGGAGCGCTACAACGGCTTCTACGACGCCCAGGTGGACGAGGACTTCGGCAAGGAGGCCTACCGCCTGTCCGCCATTCGCCAGGCACCCTTCTACGGCTGCTGGTTCGGCGGCACGCTGCTCACCACCATCGACGGTCTGCGCATCAACGAGCATTGCCAGGTACTCGACCCCGAGCTGAACGTCATCGAGGGCCTCTACGCCGCCGGCGACGTGTCCGGCAGCTTCTTCTCGGGCAACTACCCCGAGTACATCGTGGGCGTTGCCTGCGGGCGCAGCTCCGTTGAGGGGCGCCACGTGGCGAAGCTCCTGGCCGGCGCCGCGGAGTAGCCCCACCGCACCTCGATTCCAACACCATAGCCCTCCCCTTGCGGGGCCCCTCGGGGCCCCGCTTTGCGTATTCGGAACCCCCAAAACCCTTGAAACATTTCAAGGGTTTCTTTTGATATACTTTCTTGAAAATACTTGAAACATTTCAAGGGTTAAGGAGGACGCCATGTTCGACACGACGGTTTCAGAGGCGAGCAAGCGACTCGGGGTGAGCGTGGCGCGGGTGCACCAGCTCATCAAGAACGGCGTGCTCGCAGCGGAACAGATTGCCGGCATCTGGCTCATCGACGACGGCAGCTTGGAGGCGCGCATCGCGAACCCGCCCAAGCCGGGCCGACCGAGCGACACCGCCCGTCGTCCGCCAGCAGCCCGCTTCATGCTCATGAACCGCAACCACGAGGTGCTCTCCTTCCGCTTCGACGCCTCCACCGGCGAGTTCTTCGATGCCGACGAGATCATCGACGCCGCCCGGGCACCGCTGTCGGTCATGTCGCCGCGGGGCAAACGGGCCTCAAAAACGGCCCTCTCCTACTGGTGGTCCCACCGCACCATTCCCCGGGCGCGGCACGGCATCGACGCGAAACTCGCCGAGCTGGGCATCGGGGACACCTACGACCTGCCCTTCCGCAGCATGGGTCTCTCGCTGTCCGATCAATACTGGGTGCGGCCCTACGACAGCGACGTCCGCTGGGAGGATGTCAACTTCTTCGAAAACGACTTCATCGAGGCCGAAGTGGAGGAGTGGATGGCCGACGTAGGCCTCGATTCGCCAGACAACACCTCCGACGGTGTGCTTTCCAAGCGCTGGGTGTGCCGCAACGGCGAGTGCCGCCTGCTGAAGGGCGGCACGCTGCTGGAACAGGAGCCCTTCAACGAGGTCATCGCCACCGAGCTGTTCTCGCGCCTTCTGCGCGACGGCGAGTACGTGCCCTACAGGCTGGAGGAATGGGGCGGTGCCTGGGTCAGCTCGTGCCCGAATTTCGTGGGTCCCACCGAGGAGCTTATCCCCGCATACTACGTAAACGAGCTGCTGCCGCGTTCGCCGCGCCGTAACGACTACCGCCATTACATCGAGTGCTGCTACGAGTTGGGAGTCGAGAATATCGAAGACGCCCTGGGCAAGATGATCGTCTGTGACGACATTATGGCGAACACCGACCGGCACTGGCGCAACTTCGGGCTCATCCGCGATGTGGAAACCCTCCAATACCGCGTGGCGCCCCTCTTCGACACAGGATCGAGCCTCTGGTGCCGCACGCCCACCCGGGAACTCGCCTACACCCCCTTCGTCTTCGACACGCGCCCCTTCTTCGAGGACGCCGACCGCCAGCTGCGTCTCGTGGACGACGCCTCGTGGCTCAACCTGGACAAGCTCGCTGGCTTCCCCGAGTGGGCCGCCGACTTCCTCGACGAGAACCCGTCCCTGTACGGTCGCACCGACTTCATCTTCCAGGGCATCCAGTCCCGCATCGACCACCTGCGGGCGGTGTTCGGGTAGCCTGCATGCAAAAAGGCCCCGGCCGGTTCGCTCCGGCCGGGGCCCTTGGCGGGTAGGGGGCGCGTCAGTCGCGCGGGCTTCCCTTACGCCTCGTGGCGCTTCTCGTAGAAGGCGGCCAGTTCGGGGGCCATCTTCTCCAGGGTGGGCAGATCCTCGTAGGCCATGTGGCCGTTCTCGTGCACCTTGTACTCGATGCGGCTGGTGATGGACTCAGGCAGGAACATCTTCGAGATGGAGTGCTTCACGTTCCAGAACGGCGTGGCGGCGTCGTGGATGCCGCCGAAGAACAGCACGCGGCAGTACGGGTTGCGGCGCAGAGCCGTGCCCATGTCGTAGGCGGTGTTGGGGCACACGGGGCTGCCCATGGTGCCCGGGGCCTGGTGCGTCCAGTTCCAATCCATGTTCACCTTCATCGAGAGCAGCATGTTGATGGACGAGCCCTTGAAACCGGTCTCCTGCACGAGCTTCATCCACGCGGACTGGTCCGGCGTCATGATGGCGTCGCCGGAGGGGTCCTCGCCGGCGAAGAACTCGTTGTCGCCCTGCACGTCCATGTAGGCCGGCTCGGTGAAGCGCGTATCGTAACGGCCGATGAACAGCCCCTCGTCGGCCAGCAGCAGCTTGCGGAACGTGTCCAGCTCTATGCGCAGGTGCTTCTGCTGGATGACCTGCGCCGGGATGCCGATCAGCTCGGACATCTTCTGCGCCATGGCCTGCTCCTCGGCCGGGTCGATCTCATCGCACCTGATGAGCGCCCGCCCGTACTCGTCGTCCACGAACCGCCACGCTTTGTCGAACCATTCGAACTGGTCCACCCCCGCGCCGGCCTTGCCGAAGTGGTTGGCGGTGGCGGCGTAGACCGGCAGCATGCCCATGTAGTACAGGTCGTTGCCGGACAGCGTGGGCGCGTAGTCCAGGATGGTGGACTGCTCCACCACGCCGGTGAGCGCTATGCCGCGCTCGCCGAGCACGCGCATGAGCACCGAGTTGCGCATGGTGCCGTAGGACTCGCCGTACAGGTACAGCGGGGTGTTCCAGCGCTCGTGGGTGGTGAGCCACTGGGCAATGCCGCGCATGAAGGCGTCGGCGTCGCCGTCGACACCCCAGACCTTCTTCGGGTCGTAGCCCTCGGCCACCTTGGAGTAGCCGGTGCCCATGGCGTCCAGGTACACGAGGTCGGTGGTGGGCAACAGCGAGTAGGGGTTGTCCTCCGGCTTGGTGGGGCAGGGCAGCTGCTTCAGCGTGTTGATGGGCACACGGCGCGGGCCGAGGCCGCCGATGTTCACCATGGCCGACGAGCCGCCCGGGCCGCCGTTCCAGCAGAAGGTGACGGGGCGGTCGGACTTGTCCTTCTCGTCACTCACGTAGGACAGGGCGAACATGTGCCCGATAAGGGTGCCGTCGTCGGTGTGCAGCGGCAACAGCTCGGCGGTGGCGGTGTACTTGATGGTCTGCTTGCCGTCGGTCCAGGTCATGTCCTTACTGGCCGGGGCGGCCACGGGCTCTTCCGGTTTCGCGCTCTTCCCGTCGTTCATGGTGACGGTGAAGGAGGGGGTGGTCTCTGCCATAATGCGCTCCTTACTCGTGAACAGGCGCCCGGCCCCAAGGTCGCGCGCACGACTTACAAGGCTGAGCCTACGCGCTTTGCCGCCACGGGCCGGGGCGCGGCGGCCCCTTGTCACGAAACGCGGGGGCAGCCGTGGCCGAGCCGTGAACTGGCGGCCGCCGCCCGGCGCGGGCGCAGGTCGCGGGCGGCGGCGCGGGCGGTATCGCGACCCCGGGGAGGCGCCGAGAAGAAAACCTGACGATTTCGCTGCGAGACGACTACGGGCAGGTGCGCCGTGCTATAGTGGGCCCGTGGCTTCAACCGCAGATGAAACGACAAAAGGAGCCCCCATGATCACCACCGAAGTGGCCTTCGCCCGTTCCACCTGGCGCAAATCCAAGGAGTTCAACGACGGCGTACGCGATCTGGCCCGCCGCATGCCCATGGAGCTGGTGCGCCTCTACGTTACGGAAGGCGTGCGCACGCCCCGGGTTCCCCTCAACTGCTACGACCGCATCGACGAGCTGTGGGAGCTGCGCCGCGGGGCCCTGCTCGGCGAGCTGCAGTACGTGGACGCCCAGGCGCAGATCTGGCTGGAGGAGCACCCGGCCGACGCCGAGCGCATCGCCGCCAAGTACCATCGCACCCAGGCCACGCCGGAAATGCTGTTGGGCACCGCCGTCATGAACGGGGAAAGCCCGGCGCTGGGCTTCTCGCCGGACACCTACCTCATCGCCCCCAGCCTGCGCGTCTACGAGCTGTTCATGTGGTGCGACGAAAGCGAGTCGTGGGGGCAGAACTAGCGGAGGCCTCCCTTCCCCGCTTGTAACCGCCCGGAAACCTGCGGGGCGGCTCGGTCGCGCTATGCTTATGCGCAAGTATTCCTTATGAGAAAGGACGCACCCATGGGCATTGTGGACGGGAAAGTGGCCATCGTCACCGGCGGCACGCGCGGCATCGGCTACGTTATCGTGAAGGAGTTTTTGAAGAACGGCGCGAAGGTGGCCCTGGCCGGGTCACGTCAGGAGACCGCGGATCAGGCCCTGGCGAAGCTGGCCGAAGAGGGCTTCGCCGACAACGTGATGGGCATCGCGCCCACGCTCACCGACCCCGAGGCCGTGGCCGCCGCCTTCGCTTCCGTGGTGGAGCGCTTCGGGCGGCTGGACGTGCTGTGCAACAACGCCGGCGTGAGCTCCCGCGAGAAGCTGGTGGACTACACCATGGAAGAGTACGACCGCGTGATGGACATCAACGTGAAGGCGCCCTTCGTGTGCAGCCAGGCGGCGGCCCGCATCATGATCGAGCAGAGCGAGGGCGGCTCCATCATCAACACCAGCTCCATGGTGGGCAAGTACGGCCAGCCCTCCGGCTTCGCCTACCCCACCAGCAAGTTCGCCGTGAACGGCATGACGCTGTCGCTCGCCCGCGAGCTGGCCCGTCACCGCATCCGCGTGAACGCCATCGCCCCGGGCGTCACCCACACCGACATGGTGGACGCCCTGCCCGACAACATCATCAAGCCGCTCATCGCGAGCATCCCCTTGGGCCGCATGGGCGAGCCCGAGGACATCGCCAACGCCTACCTGTTCCTCGCCAGCGACATGGCCGACTACATCTCCGGCGCCGTCCTGCCCGTGGACGGCCTGAGCCGTCCGTAAGGTTCCGGGCCGTTCTGCCAGCAGACGGCCTCTCGCGGCCCTAGAGAGACCCACCGGCCGCGCCCATCCCGCTGCCGCAACCCCGTCGCGCCCCGGGGCCCATCGCGCAGGATCCCGGAACGCGCCCCGAGGCTTCAGACCGAAATAAGGGCGCTCGTGCGCACTTTCGGCGAATGAAGCGAGCCCGAAAGCCGAAAAAGCTCGCTTCAATCGCCCATAGTGTGCACGAGCGCCCGAAAACTGCGCCGAAAACTCGCGTCATTCCCTGATTTTGCACACGAACGGGAAGTTCACCGCAAACCGAGTGCGCGATCCGGGGGCGCCGCCGCATAACGACCCCTTCAACCGTATCATGCTCGCCCAAGCCAAAGCGGACGGCCTCGTGTTCCTCACCCACGATTCGCTTATCCTTGCCTATGGCGAGGAATGCGTGCTGAGCCTATAGCGCCTTCCCCGTTTCCCTCTGTTAAAGCTGACTTGTTCCCTTTACTTTATTACAGTAGAGTACTATAGTAGCGGGCGCACGGCCAAAGGGCCGATGCCGTGCTGCCCGACCGCACGGGAGCCTCGCGTCTTCGCGACGGCGTTCCGCGCATTCGGGCAACATGCCGAACGCCAAGCGGAAGGAACCTTCATGAGCGCACCCTTTGACGACAACAACCCGACCGGCGAGCTGCTGCGGCTGCGGCGGCAGTTCGGACTGCGCGAGGCTGTTACCATCACCGTGGGCACCGTTATCGGGGTGGGGCTGTTCACCACGGGCGGCAACATCGTGGGACTCATGGGACCGGCGGTCATCGTGGCCACGCTGGTGGCCATGCTCGTGTCCATCTACCCGGCGCTCCTCTATGCGGAAATGGGCGCGGCCCTTCCCTACGCCGGCGGCACCTACCAGTACGCGGGCCTCGGGCTCGGGCGCCCCTTGGGCATGCTCGCCGGCTGGAACTTCATCATCTCGCTGGTGGCGGTCACCGGCGGCGAGTCCCTGGCCTTCGCCTACTACTTCAAGACCATCTTCCTGGCCTTCGGCGTGGAGCTGCCCCTTCCCGATGTGGCCCTAGCAGTGATCGCGCTCCTGCTGTTCATTGTCACCAACGTGCGGGGCGTGCAGATCACCGGACGCTTGCAGAACGGCTTCATGTTCTTCTTCTGGGGCGTGGCCCTCATCTGGTTCCTCACCATGATTCCCTCGGTGAGCCTGCCGGTGTTCGTGACCGCGCCCACGTTCCTGGGATCCATGGACGCCTTCGGGTTCATCGCCGCCGTGGCCATGATCTGGTGGTGCTTCGCCGGATTTGAGACCTGCTGCGGCATGGGCGAGGAAATCCGCTATCCCTCCATCAACATTCCCCGCGCCCTGAAGCTCGCCCCCTTCATCATCTTCGCCGTGAACGGGGCCTTCCAGTGGTTCCTCGTGGGTATCACGCCCCTGGACGCCATTCCGGGCCTGGCCGAGGCGGCCGCGCCCTACGCCGAGGCCATGATGTCCGCCGGCATTCTGGGGCTGCCCCTGGCGCTGTTGGCCCTGGGCGTGGCCTTCGGCGGCGACTTCTCCACCCTGAACGCCTCCATCGCCGTGCCACCGCGGTACCTGTTCACCATGGCCCGGGACGGTGCCATGCCCCGCATCTTCGCGAAGGTGCACCCGCGCTTCCGCACGCCCTATGTGGCCATTATCGCGCTGGGGGCGCTGTCCATTCTGCTCGTGGCCACCTCCACCTTGGACTTCATCGCATCGCTGTCGCTGTTCGCCGACCTGTTCTACTACATCATCGGCATTGCGGCTGCCTGGGGCCTGCGCCGGCGCATGCCCGAGCTGGCGCGGCCCTTCCGCGTGAAGGGGCTGGCCGTGGGTGTACCCGTGTCCATCGTCATCTACGCCATCATGATGAGCCAGTTGGGTATCGAGCCCCTCGTGGTGGGCGCCGTCTGGTGCGTGCTGGGGCTTGGGGTGTTCTTCATCTGCCAGGCCCGCTACGGCAAGCCCGAGCCGGTATCGGTGTCCGAGGCGCTCCCCGGCGCCGCCGACATGCCCGATGCCGAAGAGGCCGCGAAGATGGACCGCGAGTACCGCGCCTGGAAGATCATCGTGGCCGTGGCCTGCGCCGTGGTGGCCTTGCTGTACCTGGCGCCGCTGGCGATCGGGTAATTCTCGCGCCTGAACGTTCAGCGCGTCTTCGTGAAGGAGGGGAACATCGACCTCGCCCTACCCCTTTCGTGGACGATGTACGGCGACCATTTCGAACTTACGGCGGCCACTGTGGAAGAGCTGCCGGCCTAGGCCGGGACGGGGCCGCCCGTCCGTAGCCGAAGCCGTCCGGGACCGCGCCGTGCGATGGAGCGCCGCGTCGGCCCGCGCCCGCGACGCCGCGCTATGGCCCGGGCGCTCGGGCAGGCTGGCCAGGACGATGGCGCCCACGATGAGGGCCATGCCAGCCAGGGTGGCCGGGCCGCAGGGCTCGCCGAGCAGGGCGATGCCGAGGGTGCCCGCCGTGAGCGGCGTGATGGCGCAGAACAGGGCGGCGCGGTCGGCCGTGAGGCGCTGCTGGGCCACCGGCTGCAGCGTGAAGCCGAAGCCGGTGCACACCGCCACGAGTGCCGCGAGGGCCAGCCACTGGCCCTCGGTCGCGGGCAGCGCCGGCCGCTCGAAGGCGAGGGCGGCCGCGGCCCCCAGCACGCCCATGACCCCCACCTGCACGATGCCGACGACGAGCGCGTCCCCGTCGCGGGCCACGCGGGCCGTCACCATGATGGCCGCCGCGTAGCAGGCCGCCCCGCCCAGGGCCAGCAACTCCCCGGGGCCGAAGGCGGCCAGGCCGCCCTGGCCCACCATCAGCAGCCCCACGCCGGCCAAGGCCGCCGCGCTCGCCGCCATGATGCGGGGCGCGGGCAACCGCAGGGCCGCCACCGCCGTGGCCAGCGGCACGAGCACGATGGCCAGGTTCTCCAAGAACGACACCGTGGACGACGGCGCCATCGTGAGCGCGTTCAGCTCGAAGGCCATGGTCCCGAAGAAACACAGGCCCGCCGCAAGGCCGCCGAGCAGTTCCGCCCGGCCGGCCCGCAGCAGCCGCGGCGCGAACAGCGCGGCCAGCACGGCGAAGGCCGCAAGGAACCGCAGCCCCATCAGGGAGAAGGGGCCCATGGTTGCCAGCAGCATGGTGCTGAACAGAAACGAGGTGGCCCGGGCGGCGATCACCGCCGCCAACAGCCATTAGGCACCTTTTGCGGTCATGGGCTCCTCCTCGCTCTCCGGCCGCCCCGCGCGGCGCGAACCACGGCATTCCTCGGCGTCGGCACGGTGCGCCCCAGCGCCGGGAGCAGTCGGCCCCTCGCCGCCGCGGCCCCGGCGCGGGTGCCGCGTTCCGCACCCCGCCGCCTCTTGCGGTCAGGGTACTCCTCGGTTATCCTTGCGAAAAGCGATAATATGTCACGGTTGTTGTGAGTAACCAGCAAAGGAGCAGCCGCCCATGGATACCGAGAAATGCGCCGTGCTGCTGGCGGCCCTGGAGGCGGGAAGCCTCTCGGGCGCGGCCGACAAGCTCGGCTACACCCCCTCCGGCGTAAGCCGGCTCGTGGCCTCCCTCGAGGCCGACCTGGGCCTCCCCCTGCTCGTGCGCAGCAAGGGAGGGGTGGCCGCCACCCCCGAGTGCGAGGCCCTGCGCCCCACCTTCGCGCAGCTGGCCGCCCTCGGGCGCACCTACCGCGAGGAAGCGGCGGCCCTGCGCGGGTTGGAAGTCGGCTCCATCACCGTGGGCAGCGCCTATCGGCCCCTCTACCGGGCCCTCGCGGCCACCATCGCCGCCTTCACCGCCGAGCATCCGGGCATCCAGGTGCACATGGAGCACGCCAACAGCTCCACCTTGGCCGCCGGCATGGCCCGGCGCGAGATCGACTTCGCCCTCATGAGCCGCCGCGAGATCGACTGCCGCTGGACGCCGCTGTCCCAAGACGCCATGGTGGCGGTGCTGCCGCCCGACCACCCGCTGGCCGGCGCCGCGGCCTTCCCCGTGACGCGCCTGGCCGACGAGCCCTTCATCGAGCTGTACCCCGGGGAGGATTGCGACAACTCCCGCACCCTGGCGGCCGCCGGCGTCACGCCGCCCACGGCCCACGCCGTCCACGACACCTCGGCCGGGTTCGCCCTGGTGGAAGCGGGACTCGGCGTGGCGCTCATGAACGACATCTACGCCCGCGCCGGCGATGCGAACGTGGCGGTGGTGCCCCTCGCGCCGGCCCGCACCGTGGAAATCGGCATCGCCATCCGCCCGGGCCGCCCCTCCCCGGCCCTGGCCGCCTTCGAGGCCTTCGCCGTGCCCCGCCTCCAACAGGAAGCCTCCTGAGCCGCAAGGCGCAGGGCCAGCCCTTCCCGCTGCAGAGCCCCTACCCTTCCAACGTGCGCAGGAAGCGGCTGATAGCGGCGAGGCCCTCGCGCAGGGCGTCGAGGTTGTCGGAATAGGCGTAGCCCACGTGGAAGGAGCGCGGTTCCTCGAAGCAGTCGCCGGGGGTGACGAGGGCGCCTTCCGTTTCCATCATCTTCACGCAGAAGTCGTGCGACTCGATGGGGTAGTCGTAGTACACGAGCGCCGTGGTGCCGGCCTCGGGACGCACGATGGACGGGTGCGGCTCGGAGGCCACCCACTCCATGAGCACCTCCAGGTTCTCACGCACGATGCGGCGGCTGCGCTCCAGGATGACGTCGGCGTGGGCGAGCGCGAGCGCGGCCACCTCCACCACCGAGCGCCCCCCGCGCCCCGGCCACGTCCACCAGCACCTCGGCATCGGCCAAGCATTCCAGCTCCAGCATATCCCCGACCGTAACCATCGACTCTTCCTCTCTCGCATTCCCGACCTCTTCGCCCCAGTCCTGCGCCCCTCAAGCCCCGCATTGGCCGAGCTGCTCAGACGTTCATTGTCTGGCGCATCAACCGCGTTGCCTGATCGGCCAGATACAAGGGGATATTTAGCACGCCCTCATCGAACGCAAGGTTGCGCAGCGAGAATCGCACGCGCAGAGGCGTGGCATCGGGGTACTTTCCCGCATAGTACTTCAAACTGGGCGATTTCACGTTCACGCCGGCCTTCACCTCGCAGGGCACCACGGTGTTTCCCAGCTGCACGAGAAAGTCGACCTCGTGGCGCGGCTTGTCGTTCGCCCAATAGCGGGGCATGGCGTCCAGCTGGGGAACCAGCGATTGCAGCATATAATTCTCCGCAAAGGCCCCCTTGAATTCCGCAAAGAGATTCTCGGACTGGGCGAACGCCGACGCATCGAGCCGGGCAAGGCGACGCAGCACACCCCCATCGAGCGCATACACCTTGAACGCCCCCTCGTCGTAGGCGCTCACCGGCAAACCGGGTCGCGAACTTCTCATCACGCGGTGCACGAGCCCGGCGCTTTCCAACCACACCAGCGCGTCCTCGTACTCGCGCGCCCGGGCACCGACCCGTACAAGCCCATAGAGAAACTTCTTGTTCTCCCGAGCAAGCTGGGAGGGCAGCGAGTGCCACACCTGAGTCAACTTGGCGAAAAGGGCACCGCCGCCGTGCTTCGCGAAATCGCGCTCGTAGGAATCGATCAGATCGGAGAGCACCTGATCCACCTGGGCGACGTCCCCCGTCAGCTTCCACCGAAGTACCGCCTCGGGCATGCCGCCGACGGCGAAGTAGGCCCGCAGGCTGTCTTCAAGCCGGCTGGCGAACAGGCCGGGAACGGAAGCGTCAACCGACGTCGAGGCCGCATAGTCGCTCAGGTTCCCGGCATCGGTGGCCCAAAGAAACTCCGAGAACGTCATGGGATACAGCGTGCGGAATTCCACCTTCCCCACGGGAAAGGAGTCGTCTTTGGCCAACGCGACGCCGAGCAACGAACCCGCACACGCCACATGGAATTGGGGGGCATCCTCGCAAAAATACTTAAGAGCGTTGATCGCAGCCGGGCAATCTTGAATCTCGTCGAAAACGAGCAGGGTGGTACCCGGGTTGATGGGCTCGCCCAGGGCGAGGGCGAGGTTGGACACAATGCGATAGGGATCGAGCGTCTCTTCAAAGAACGAAGCGAACTCGCTCGGTGTTCGCGCATCGATGTTCTCCAGAGAGAGGTAGGCGACGTTCTCGTAGCACCGCCGGCCGAATTCCTTGAGCACCTGGGTCTTCCCCACCTGGCGCGCTCCCTTGATGATGAGCGGCTTGCGGAACGGGGACTCTTTCCAAGCCACGAGGCCAGCGAACAGGTCACGTTCCAAATAGAGAGATTGGCCAACCACCACATCCTCCTAAACTTCCCAAAATGTGATATTAATCACATAATTCCAAGGAATTTCGTGCATCATATCACATTTTTGGAAGTTTTTGAAAGGTGAGCCCCTGAAACCAATCGAAATGGGGAGTATGCTCGACCTTTCACGCTTCCCTTGAAAATTCTGTTTAAGGAGCACAAATTCCGTTTTTTGAAAAATTCAGCCCCTTAAACGCCATATTCAAGAAGGTTGCAGCCGTTCATTCCCCGAACTGCATGCGGTAGTAGCGGGCGTAGGTGCCGTCGGCGGCCAGAAGCTCGTCATGGGTGCCCTGCTCTACCACCCGGCCGTCCTCCACCACGGCGATGAGCTGCGCCCCGCGGATGGTGCTCAGGCGGTGGGCAATGATGAGCGTGGTGCGGCCGCGGGAAAGCTCGTCCAGCGACGCCTGGATGGCCCGCTCGCTCTCGTTGTCGAGCGCACTCGTGGCCTCGTCCAGGATGAGAATGCGCGGGTCGCGCAGAAACACCCGGGCAATGGCGATACGCTGCTTCTGGCCGCCCGAGAGCCGCGCCCCGCGCTCGCCCACCCGCGTGTCGAAGCCGTTCGGCAGCGCTTCGATGAACCCGAGGGCGTTGGCCCGCCGAGCCGCCTCCACGATCTCCGCGTCGGTGGCGCCGGGCCGCCCGTAGGCGATGTTGTCGCGCACGGTGCCGCCGAACAGGTACACGTCCTGCTGCACAATGCCGATGGCCCCGCGCAGCGACTCCACGGTCACGTCCCGCACGTCCACCCCGTCGATGAGCACCGCGCCTGCGTCCACATCGTAGAAGCGGGGCAACAGCGAGCAGGTGGTGGTCTTGCCGCCGCCCGACGGGCCCACCAGGGCCACGGTGGTGCCGGCGGGAATGTCGAGGGAGAGCCCCCGCAGCACCGGCTCGCCCGCGTCGTAGGCGAAGCGCACGTCGCGGTACTCCACGTGCCCGCGCTCGCCGGGGTCGATGGCGGCCAGGTCCGTCGCACCGGGACGGCTCTCCACGTCGGGGTGCTCGTCGAGCACCTCCATGAAGCGGCGGAAGCCGGCGTAGCCCTTCTGCAGCGTCTCGGTGAAGTTGATGAGCTGCTCCACCGGCGAGATGAAGATGCCGATGTAGAGCGCGTAGATGGCCAGGTCGGTGACGGCCAAGGTGCCCTGGGCCACGAAGAACCCGCCGCCCACGATGGTCACCGTGTACAGCACGCCCATGAACAGGGAGTTCATGGCGTGGAAGGCACCGAGGAACCGGTAGGAGCGCTTCTTCGTGTCGAGGAACGCCTCGTTGGCGCCGCGGAACTTCTCGCGCTCGGCCGCCTCGCCGCCGAAGGACTTCACCACGCGAATGCCGCCGAGGGAATCCTGCACCGTGGCGTTGATGCCGGCCATGCGCTCCCGGTTCTCGCGGAACACCGTGCGTCGCCGGTAGTTCAGCGCGAAGGACAGTCCCGCCATCACCAGCGTGGCCGCCAGCATAATGGCCGTCAGCGGCACGTTGATCATGAACAGCAGGGCGAAGGAGCCCACGATCTTCAGCGTGCAAATGAACAGGTTCTCCGGCCCGTGGTGCGCCAGCTCCGATATGTCGAAGAGGTCGCTCGTGACCTTCGCCATCATGGCCCCGGTGTTGTGCCGATCGTAGTAGGAAAACGACAGCCGCTGAAACTGGGCGAACAGGTCGCGGCGCATGTCCGCCTCCATGTAGGCGCCCATGATGTGCCCCCAGCAGGTGATGAAGAACTGGCAGCCCGTGCGCAGAGCGTACAGCGCCACAAACAGCAGCAGGATAAGCCCCAGGCTGCCGAGAATGCGCTCGGGCGCCTCCAGGAAGAACTCCTTCGTGAAGAAGTTCAAAAACTGCGGGAAGGCCAGATCGATGCCCGCCAGCACCACCGCGCAGGCCAGATCGGCGAAGAACAGTCCCTTGTAGGGCCCGTAGTACGCAATGAACCGCCGCCACACCCGCGCCGCGGACACTTCGGCGTGGGATTCGCTCAGTATGTCATCGGTTGTCGCCATACCCCCATCATACGCCTTCGCACGTACTGCGGGCAGGAACTGTTCGGCAACGGAACCCCGGCAGCCCGCAACCACGATGCGCTCGGTCACATCGACAATTCAGGGCAGAAAGTCATTCGAACGAGGCAATGGCATGACCATCTCTGACGCAAAATCACGATGCGCTCGGTCACATCGGCATTTTGCGCCCGAAGCTGCCCCGAGAAAGCCTCTGGCGGGGCCATTCCCGTCCCAAATTGCCGATGTGCTCCGTCACATCGGCAATTCGGGACAGCAACGGAGCCGGAAGCGGGCGCCACGGGGACATTCCACGCCGCTCCGGTCTTGACTTGCACCTAGCTCCAAGATTTACCGTAGTCCAATCGCATCATTTCTCGCCGGATTGGAAATCGCGGACCGTTCTGTTTCCGTCCGCACGACAAAAAAGGAGCCCCCATGGCCTTAACCGAGAAACCGAAGGTGTACTTCACGCGCGACATTTCCCCCGAGAACGTGGTAAAGCTGTACGAGGCGCTGGGTGTGAAGCTGCCCGGGCGGGTGGCCGTGAAAGTGCATTCCGGCGAGAAGGGCAACCAGAACTACCTGCACCCGGAGTTCGTGCGCCCCATGATCGAAGAGGTGGACGGCACCGTGGTGGAGTGCAACACCGCCTACGACGGCGCCCGCGACACCACCGAGAAGCACGAGAAGCTGATGGCGGAGCACGGCTGGACCGAGTTCTTCGACGTGGACATCATGGACGCCGAAGGCGACGACCTCATCTTCCACATTGAGAACGGCCGCGTGCTCACCGAGAACCGCGTGGGCGGTCATTTGGCCAACTACGCCAGCATGCTCGTGCTGTCGCACTTCAAGGGGCACCCCATGGGCGGCTTCGGCGGGGCGTTGAAGCAGCTGTCCATCGGGTGCGCGTCGAACAAGGGCAAGGTGAACATCCACACCGCCGGCGCCACGCTGAACCAGGGCGAGTTCTGGGAGAAGGTGGCCGAGCAGGACGACTTCCTGGAGGCCATGGCCGAGGCGGCCGAGACCGTGGTGAACCACTTCGGCAGCAATTTGGCCTACGTGAACATCGCCGTGAACCTGTCGGTGGACTGCGACTGCTGCGCCGTGGCCGAGGATCCCTGCATGGGCGACATCGGCATCTTCGCCAGCCTGGACCCGGTGGCCATCGACCAAGCCTGCATCGACGCCGTGAAGGCCTCCGACGATCCCGGCCGCGACCATCTGCTCGAACGCATCAACTCCAAGCACGGCGAGAAGATCATCGAGGACGCCGCCCACCTCGGCTACGGCCGTCGCGACTACGACCTCGTGGAACTCGACTTCGATGGCCCCGCCGTCAGCACCGACAACTTCCAAGTGGAGCAGTAGAAGCCTGACGCCCGCTCTGCAACCTCGCACTTCCCGGGGCGCGTCCGCTTGGATGCGCCCTTTCCTATCCCAGCGCCACGTCGAGCACCATCATGAGGACGAAGCCGAAGGCGACGCCGATGGTGCCGATGTTGGTGTGGCGGCCCTGCTGGGTTTGGGGGATCAGCTCCTCGGTGACCACGTACATCATGGCCCCAGCGGCGAAGGCGAGCACGTAGGGAAGCAGGGGCGTCACGAGCCCCGTGACGGCCACCATGAGCACGGCGCCCACGGGCTCCACGGCACCGCACAGGGTGCCGGCGAGGAAGGCCTTCGGCCGCGTGAGACCGTTGCTCGTGAGCGGCAGCGACACCACGGCCCCCTCGGGCACGTTCTGGATGGCGATGCCCACCGAAAGCGCCGTCACCGAGGCGAGCGTAATGGTGGGGTCGCCCGCCAAAAAGCCCGCGAGCACCACGCCCACGGCCATGCCCTCGGGCAGGTTGTGAATGGCGAGGGCCGCCAGCATCATGGTGGGCTTCTTCAGCGTGGACGCGGGCCCTTCCGGCTCATCAGCGCCCACGTGCAAATGGGGCGTGAAGTGGTCGACGGCCAAAAGCAGGAACATGCCGGCGAGAAAGCCCACGGCCGCCGGCACCCAGGCGGGCACAGGCCCCCCTTCGGCCGCCTCCAGGGCCGGGGTGATGAGGCTCCACACGCTGGCGGCGATCATCACGCCGGCGGCGAAGCCCAAAAGCGCCTTGGTGAACCGCTCGGACATGCCCCGGCGGAACAGGAACACGAGCGCCGCCCCCAGGGTGTTCCCCAGAAACGGCACGATGAGCGCCACGCACGCGCCCGCGACAATGGGATTGCCCACAGACCCGCCTCCCTTCCAAACAAAGTGGGACACCTTACCCGGTAAGGTGTCCCACTAGCATAGCGGATTCGCCATCGGCCGTCAGCGGAAACGACGGGCCGTCACATCTTTGTAGGCCGGCCCTACTTGGCGTAGTTCGCGGCGTTCTTGCCGGCGATGCGGCCAAAGGTGTAGATGTCGGTCGTGGAGCTGGAGCCCAGACGGTGCGTGCCCATCTTGTGGCCGGCCACCTCGCCAGCGGCGTACAGGGCCGCGATGGGCTTGCCGTTCTTGTCGAGCACCTCGGCTTCGGGCGTGATGTGCAGGCCGCCCATGGTGTAGTGCACGGCGGGCTTGCAGGCCATGAGGTAGTAGGGGCCGTCCTCGATGGTGTTCATCTCGGCGCTGTAGCCGAAATCGGGGTCCTTGCCGTCGGCGCAGTACTTGTTCCACTTCTCCACGGTCTTCTTCAGCTCCTCGGCATCAACGCCCTGGGCCTTCGCCACCTCGTCCAACGTGTCGGCCTTCACGATGACGCCGCGGCTCTCGCTGTTCTCGTACTCGTCGGCGTGAGTCTCCACGAGGCCCGTGGCGTCGGCGGCCTTCTGGTTGAACAGCAGGAAGGCCACACCGTCGGTCTGGTTCTTAATGCCGTTGGAAATGACGTCGCGGCGATCGAGCTCCTGCACGAAGCGGTCGCCTTCCTTGTTCACGAGGATGCCGTAGTTCTCCAAGCGCACGTCGCCGACGTACAAAAGGGCGCCGGTCTCGGGATCGCACACCGGGTAGGTCTGGATGTACTCCATGTCGATGGTGTCGGCGCCCACCTTCTCGGCCATCACGATGCCGTCGCCCTGGGCGGCCACGGAGTCGGTGGAGAGGATCTTCTCGTCCATGTCGGGGTTGTACTTCTTGCGCATATCCACGTTGGAGCCGAAGCCGCCGGTGGTAAGCACCACGGCCTTGCACTTCACCTCGGCCTCTTCGCCGGTCATGGGGTTTACCACCTTCACGCCGGTCACCGTGCCCTTGTCGTCGACCACGAGTTCCGTGGCCTGGGTGTTGTCGATGAGCACCAAATTGTCGATGCCCTCGGCGCGGTTCGTCAGCTTGGTGGTCATCTCGGAGCCGGAATGGGTGATGGGGATGATGGAGCGCTTGATGTTGTGGCCGCCGAACTGCATGAGGTCGTGCTTCCAGGAGATGCCGCCCTCGTAGGTGAGCCAGTTGGCGGAATCGAGGGCGCCGTTGGCGATGATGGCCACCAGCTCCGGGTCGCCCTTGTTGTCGCCGCCGACGAGCATGTCGCTCACCAGCTCCTCCGGCGAGTCCTTCACACCCTGGGTCACCTGGATCCAGTTGCCCGGCACGGCCATCTCGCCGCCGGACAGCGCCGTGTCGCCGCCGTAGACGCCCATCTTGTCCATAAGCACCACGTTCTTGCCCTCGTTGGCCGCGGTAATGGCGGCGGCGAATCCGGCACCACCGGCGCCGATAACCACGACGTCGGTCTCTTCGGGCAGCTTCACGTCGCTCGTCCACGAGGCAGGCTCGCGGTTCTTCCAATCCTCCGAGCTCTCGCCCAGGGTGTCCAGGGCGCTGCCCACGGCGGTCAGGAACGCCATGGACGTCAGGGTGGCACCGGAAATGGTATCGACGGCCAGAGTTTGGTTGTCCACGATGGCCTTGGTCATTTTCTCCATGGCCACGTCGCCCATGCCCGGGGTCTCGCGGGAATCGAGCACAGTGATGCGGTCGATGGCCCCGTCGTTCATGGCCACTTCCACGGTGAACTTGCCATGCTTGCCCATGCCCTCGCCCGTGGCGGTGGTGGCCTTGGCGGCATCCTTGCCGGCGGCGGCCTCGTCCTTCTTCTTCGCCGCCGCTTCCTCATGGCTCATGGGCGCGCAACCGGCCAGCGCCAACGTGCCGCCAAGCGCAGCAATGGCGCCGCCCGCGATGAACTGCCTACGAGAACAACCAGACATGATGACCTCCCTTGGTCGGACTTCGAGCGCGACAACGGTTCCGGATCGTAGCGAAACCGCTGCGGTTCGGTATCGGTTGCCCATCGTCGCTGACGGTTTCCCGCCACCTTGGCTCCCTTCGATGGCATCATCATAGGACCGACACAGACGCGGTCGCCAAGTTGTGGCCGAGGGCTACCGACCCGTTGCCCGTCCGTTCCCGCCCGGGAACGACTCATATGGGGAAAGGGGAAAGCCCCGGAAACACGGGGCCGCCGGTTGCCTTGCAGGGCGCTATTCGCTAGGCTTATGCCGCGAACCGAAAGGAGACCCGTGAACGAACTCGCCATCTTGGACGCCATGCAGACCTGGCACAGCCCCGGGCTCGACCCCCTCGTTGCCGCCTTCACCAGCACCAGCAACCACGGCGAGCTGTGGATCTTGCTCGGCATCGTGCTTCTGTGCTTCCGTCGCACCCGCAAGGCCGGCGTGGGCGTGCTCGTGGCCGTGGTGCTGGGGGCCATCGTCACGAACCTCACCATAAAACCGCTGCTCATGCGCCCGCGACCCTGCGATGTGAACACGGCCGTGAACCTCATCATCCCCCGGCCCGACGGCTCGTCGTTCCCCTCGGGCCACACCACGGCCGCCTTCGCCGCCGCGGCCGCCCTCTGGTTCGCCCGCAACCCGAAGGCCCCCGTGGGGCTCACCGTCGGCGTCACCGTGGCCGCGGTGCTCATGGGGCTCTCCCGCATGTACTGCTACGTGCACTACCCCACCGACGTGCTGGCCGGCATCGTGGTGGGCACCCTGGCCGGTCTGGCCGCCGCCCGCCTCATGGACTGGCTGGAGAAGCGCCGCCGCACCAAAACCCCGGACATCCCCCGCGGCCCCCGGTCATGAGGCTCTCCCATTACCGCATCGACAACGAGCGCTGCCGGCGCTGCAGCCGCTGTCTCCAGGTTTGCCCCCACAACGCCATCCATATCTCCGCAGAACAGTCGCTTCCCTTCATCGACCAGCATCGTTGCCAGCGGTGCGGCATGTGCTTCCGCGCCTGCCCCGCCTCGGCCGTGCGTCGTCCCTACTGCCTGACTACGTTGCGGGAGATCAGTACGACAGGGCATGGGGAATGAACAGGCGCTGGTAAGTGGCCGTGGCGAAGCGGTCGGTCATGCCGGCGATGTAGTCGGTCACGGCCCGCAGGTCGTCGCCGTCGGAAATGGCCCGGTAGTCCTCGGGCACCTCGTCGATGTGGGCGGCGTAGTAGTCGAACAAGTCCCCGATGAGGTGTGTCGCCTTCTCCACCTCGGCCATGACCGGAGGCGCCGTGTACACGTTGGCGAACAGGAACGCCCGCAACGCCATCATGGCGTCCCACACCGGTTCGCTCATGGCTATGTCGCCCGTGGCCGCCGAGGTCTCCACCATGTCGCGCACCAGGGTCTCGATGCGGGCGGAATGGTCGGCGCCGAGCATGCGGTGGGTGGCCTCGGGCAAGTCGGCCTCGCGCAGGATGCCGGCCCGGATGGCGTCGTCGATGTCGTGGTTCACGTAGGCGATACGGTCTGCCGTGCCCACAATGCGCCCCTCCAGGGTTTCCGCCCGCAGGTTCCCCGTGTGGTTCAGAATGCCGTCGCGCACCTCGAAGGTGAGGTTCAGCCCCGCGCCGCCGTTCTCGATGCGCTCCACCACGCGCACCGACTGCTCGTTGTGGCGGTAGAGCCGGGCCGCCTGGGGGCTGTCCGGGTCGATGCCCCTGTGCCGCGCCAGCGCCGCCGCCAGGGCCGCCTCGCCGGTGTGGCCGAAGGGGGTGTGGCCCAAGTCGTGGCCGAGGGCGATGGCCTCGGTCAAATCCTCGTTCAACCCGAGCGCCCGCGTGATGGTGCGGGCGATCTGCGCCACCTCCAACGTATGGGTGAGCCGCGTGCGGAAGTGGTCGCCCTCGGAGGCCAGGAACACCTGGGTCTTGTGGGACAGGCGGCGGAAGGACTTCGCGTGCAGGATCTTGTCGCGGTCGCGCTGGTAGTCGGTGCGCAGCGCGTCGGGGCTGCTGGACCGGTCGCGCCCGTCGCTTTCCACGGCCAGCGCCGCATCGTCCGCCAGCACCGCCCGCTCCCGCTGCTCCTGATCCTCCCGCGTAACCACCCGCATAACACCCTCCCTTCCGCAGATGCCCCCCAGTGTAGCAAAAGAGAATACCTTTACTCCGAGCAATTACCAACTCGTAGGTTCGCCCAAGGAAGATACTAATTTCATCTTCACAAATACGTACATTTGTGCTATATTACTTAATGGCAGGTGGTAACGGCAGCCTCTTGGATTCAGGAGGTTTCCCATGGTTACTTGGTCAGATTTGTTTGCGTTCTGCCTCGTTGTAATAGCGGTCATCAATTTGGCGCTGGAGCTCGCGCGGCACCAGAAAGAGTAAGACCGCCCCCGCCAAGCAGCGGAAGCGGCCCCTCAATCACAACACGTGATGTATCGTGAGGCGGCCCGCCGTTAGCCCCGGCGACCACCTGCCTGCATTATAGGCCCTTCAAGGCCCCGGGTCAATCCTAGTGGTGGAACAGGCGCATGCCGGTGAAGGCCATGGCGATGCCGTACTTGTTGGCCACCTCGATGACGTTGTCGTCGCGGATGGAGCCGCCGGGCTCGGCGATGTAGGCCACGCCGGACTTGCGGGCCCGCTCCACGTTGTCTCCGAAGGGGAAGAAGGCGTCCGATCCCACGGTCACGCCGCTCATCTCGGCGATCCAGGCCTTCTTCTCCTCGCGGGTCAGCGGCTCGGGGCGCTCGGTGAACACGCGCTGCCACTCGCCGTCGGCCAGCACGTCCTCCCACTCGTCGGAGATGTACACGTCGATGGCGTTGTCGCGGTCGGGCCGACGGATGCCCTCCACGAAGGGCAGGCCCAGCACCTTCGGATGCTGGCGCAGCCACCAGTTGTCGGCCTTGTTGCCCGCCAGGCGCGTGCAGTGGATGCGGCTCTGCTGGCCGGCGCCCACGCCGATGGCCTGGCCGTCCTTCACGTAGCACACGGAATTGGACTGGGTGTACTTCAGCGTGATGAGCGCCACGATCATGTCGATCTTCGCGGCGGCGGGGATCTCCTTGTTCTCGGTCACCACGTTCTCGAGCAGCGCCTCGTTGATCTCGAAGTTGTTGTGGCCCTGCTCGAAGGTGATGCCGAACACGTCCTTGAGCTCGGTTTCGGCCGGCACGTAGTCCGGGTCGATCTGCACCACGTTGAAGGAGCCCTTGCGCTTGGTCTTCAGAATCTCCAGCGCCTCGTCGGTGTAGCCCGGGGCGATGATGCCGTCGGACACTTCTTTCGCCAGGTAGCGGGCCACGTCGGCGTCGCACACATCGGACAGCGCCGCCCAGTCGCCGTAGGAGCACAGACGGTCGGCCCCGCGGGCGCGAATGTAGGCGCAGGCAATGGGCGAAAGCTCCCCCGCCTCTTCCACGAAGTACATGGCGCGGTCGGTGTCGGACAGCGGGTGCCCCACCGCCGCCCCGGCCGGCGACACGTGCTTGAACGATGCCGCCGCGGGCAGCCCCGTGGCCTCTTTCAGCTCCTTCACCAGCTGCCAGGAGTTGAAGGCGTCGAGGAAGTTGATGAAGCCCGGCTTGCCATTCAGCACCTCAATGGGCAGGTCGGAGCCGTCCTTCATGAAGATGCGCGAAGGCTTCTGATTCGGATTGCACCCGTACTTCAGTTCCAGCTCGTTCATGGTTCTCCTTTACATAGTTGCACGTCTCACGAAATCGAAGCCGCGGGGTATCCTGATTCGCTCAAACAGTCCTCGCTTTGTGAAAGTGTCCACCGGACACTTTCAGTCGCTGTGGAACTCGCTCGGTCAGAACACCCCTCGCCTTCTCTACACTCAACTCTTCTTGAACACTTAGCGCATACCCCGCTTAATCGCCGAGGTTCTTGTTGTAGAGAGTCACCTCGCCGCCGACGTTGGCGTAGAGGCTCACCTTGTTGTCGTCGTTCAGCGCGGCCCACAGCTCGTCGGGAGCGGGCAGCGCCACGGGAATGGGCTCGCCGGCGAAGGTGGGCAGGGGGTTGCCGTCGCCCTGGTAGGTGCTGATG
>CANPHS010000003.1 GCA_947573925.1 uncultured Enterorhabdus sp.
AAGGCGCTGCCCTTCGTTCCTTTCAGGGACCGAATTGCCCCTGCCGCCTTCGCGCGTCGTGCAGGCTCGCGAACCCGTAAAAAGGAAAGTGGGCGCGCGAGCCTTGAAACCCGCACGCCCACTGAGGGGAGGGCTGGCTGAAAATCGTTGTCTAGAACACCTGGGCCAGAGTGGCGATGCAGCTTAAGGCTACGCCCTGCACTTCGGCGTTCATGATAGCGCCGCCGCCAGGGCCGTTGGTGGAGCAGGCACAGCCCATGAGGTAGCTTGCGGCCTCGTCCTCAGCGGCCATCTCGTCCACGGTGGCGTCGAACGCAGCATCCCCGGCCGTAACGGCAATGGGGCCTGCCGAAGCAGCCTCGTATACGGGCAGCCCCTCGCACAGCACGGCGGCCGCCTTGCTGAACATGCCGGCAATGGAGCCGTTGCCGCTCACTACAGCCTGGTCGAAGGAGAACTGCCCTTCCACCCGGTCAACAGCGGCAGCGGTCGTCGCATCCGCCAGCCCCAGAGCTTCCGCGTCGGCGGCGAAGGCCACCTCGGCATCCGTCGGGGGAACTTCCTGGGCCGTGGCCATCACAGGGGCCATAGCGCCGGCGGCACCAACCGTCAGAAGCACAGCGCTCGCAGCAGCGCCCACGGTCCGCGCAGAAATTGTCTTTTCCATCATGTCCATCCTTTCTCGCACGGGCCGTGCTATTCCGTAACTTTCACGATGACCGACGCGGGCACGTACTGCTCGGATCCCGCCGCATCGATGGCCTTCACCTGCAAGATATAGGTGCCGGCAGTGTCAGGCGTCCAGGTGCCCTCGAAGCGCGTCCACTGCTTCTGGTCGAAGTCCGCGGGCACATCCAGCGTCGTCCAGGTGGTGCCATAGTCGGCGCTGAAGGCAATCTGGGAAAGCTCGTGGCCGGCGTAGTTGTCCAGGTAGGCGTAACCGGACACGGGCACCGCCTCGCCCACCTTCACTTCGGTGCCATCTTTGGCCGGGCTGAACCAACCAGCGCAGATAGTACCTTGGAACTGGCGCTTCATGCCGGCAACATCGTAGAGCATCCAGGGATTCGGGGTAGGATCGTTGGTGTTGAAGTCCATGGACACGACCCACTTGTCCCACATAAGGCCGCTCACGCCGGGCAGCACGAAGGTGACCGGATAGCCCTGGTTCACCGTCAGCTCATGGCCCCAGTACTCCAGAGCGATCATTGCGTTTTGCTCCAGCAGGAAGTCGATATTGTTGCTGTGGCCCCATTCGTCGGCACCAGCGTTGGTCAGCGTGGTGTTGCCATCAGCCACGCCGCCGCAGGCCTCGATAAGGTCGGCCAGCAGCACGCCCTTGATGGGGATGTTGCCGATGAGCACCGAGTTGCTGGCGTTGGTAAAGCAGTCCTGGGTAACGACCGCCTCGGTCTGGGGCAACGCACGCAACACGTCCAGCGTGAAGGTGCGCTCGTTGTTCACGCCGGTCACCGTCAGGGTGTAGTCCTCGGCGGAGAGCTCGGGCACAACGTAGTTGTTGGCCACGTACATATCGGCCTCGTCGCTCGTCGGTTGGGACAGATCAACGTTGATAGCCAGGGCGTTGTCGATGACCACATCGTTAGCGCTGTGGTTGGAGCGCCCGCGCAGGCGCAGCCAGTTGTCCAGGCTCGGATCGGCCGCGTTCGCGTAGCCGCTCGCCTCGGCGGTGTACTTCTGCTCGTCGTACATGACCAACTCACCATCAGCGTTGGTCTCGTGGCAGCTCCAGCAATTGCCGTTCTCGGCATCAGTGAACGTAGCGCTTGCGTAATGGATGTTGTGAATGCGCGTATCCAGGCGCGGGGCACCCAAGGCGGCGTTGAAGGTGTGGCACGTGGTGCAGTCCGTCCAGCCGTAGGTCTTCCCATAGCCGGCCGCGCTAGCCAGCACGTGCTGGATGGGAGCCACATCTCCGCTGATGGTGGTCCACAGGTCAGCATGGCAGGAATTACAGCCGCGATTGCCGTCGTTCATGTTGCGGCCATTGAAGCCGTCGCCGTCGGTGAAGTCGCCGGCGGACAGTTCCTGAAAGTTGGTGACGGCCATGCCGTCCACGCCCGTTTCCGCCAGGGCCTGTTCCTGGGCGGCGGTGTCCGTGGCCGTTACCTCCGCCGTAGTAGCGGGTTGGCAACCGGCGGCCACCACCACGGCCAGCGCCAGCGCGGCCACGGCTCCCGTCAGCGCTAGTCGGCGGCCGAGGCCCCCTCCTTTCCCTTCGGTCTTTTTTCCCATAGTACGTTTCATGACGTTCTCCTCTCCTTGGGCTTCGTCGGTACCTGAAACCATAGAGAAGAACTGCGCTGCGCACATCTACGCAACCTGCACATTTTCCTCTGAAACAGGGGCTATTTTTGCTGTGTACTTTTTATACAGTCGCTGTTGACCAGGCTATTTGCCCGAGATTGTTTCTGCAACCCGCGTTTCCACCAAGCTCCGCGCTTCATCGTAGGAATGCACGCCGAGCTTCATGTAACCCCGGTTGATGTGGTTGCGCACAGTGCCCAGAGAGATGCCCAGCACCTCTTCGATCTGCTTCGCACGATAGCCGCGCACCACCATGAGAAACACCTCGCATTCGCGCGGCGTAAGGCCGGCCGCGGCCGCAACGCCTTCCGCAGCTTCAAGGAAGGGCCGCCGACTTTCCGGCTGCACGGGAGCCGCCGCCTCCGCCTGGCGGGCCACAAGACCCCATCGCGTGCTGAGGGACTGGCGAGAAAGAAAAGCCACAGCCGCCCCGGCCAGAACAAACGCTAGCACCAGCACTATTACCGAGAGTTCCGGGCCCTGCGCCCATGCCAGCGGGACAGATGCCCCCGCAATGCCCGCCACCAAAGCAGCGCCGTAGTTCGCCACCGAGCCCTGGGCAAACACGAGCAGCGGCGATGAGGAGGTCTGGAACGCAATATCCAGATAGAGCACCTTGCAATACAGGTGATAGAGCATGATGGCCGCCGCCAACAGGCTACAGGTCAGCAGCAGGGGGAAGGCCTGGGGCGCTTGCATCATGAACAAACCCGTAGCGCACAGCATGAACGTGACGGCAAGCACGATAAGCCCGAGTCGATCTGCTTTTCGGCGATAATGTCCAATCAACAGGAACACCAGAGCAGCCGCAATCAGGCCGCCCACCATCGGCACCGCTAAGGCCTCGGTCCTTCCCACATCCATAAGGCTGACCAGGCCTATGGCGAATCCGAAAACGCCCCACAGAGCTGCAGCAGCTATCGAAGGAACCAAGGGGATGGTCCAGCGATGACGGCGCTCGACCTCCGCACCGGCGGGAATGAGCATCGTATCCGATCCCAGTGTTGAGTCGGTAGCCAGCACGAGACATCCCAACGACCCCAACATGACCAGCGCCCCGAGGGCGGCGCCCAAAACTGTTCCCTCCAGCCCATGGAGCCCAGCAGCTACCAGCACACCGACAGCCGTTGTGGCGCCCATGGCCCCGTAAAGCGAGCCGCTGCTGCGCACGCACACGATGCACATCCAGAGGATGGTGAGCACCAACGTAAGAACTCCCAGCACTCCCAAAAGCCACGGACTCATGCACCCGGCCAGCGCTTGCAGGGCGTAATAGAACGTTCCCGCTACGGCGCAGCCAAACGCCAGGCCCACCACCACGAGCGACAGGCGGCAGCACGAGAAAACCCGCTGCCCGAGCGTCACAAGAAGCACGGCTCCCAACACGTAACCGACAATGAGGGATGCCTGCAACCACGGATCCGCCGGATGACTCACGGCCACAGAAGACAGGGAACACAACACGACCAGCTGCACATTCCAAGCAATCCAGAGCGTCGTGCCCACGTACATAATCCAGCGATTGCGCCGCTGGATGCGAGATTTTTTCTCCTCCGACATAGGCGATCCTCCGATATGCCCGATACATTTCGCCGGTTGCCAATGCGCCAGCCGTGCCGCCATTATACCTGAACCACAACACAGTCCGCGCCCCGGCGTGGCCGCGTAGGGGCAACGCTCGCCGAAGCGCCCCTCCCAACGAGGCTCCACCCCTTCAAGCCTCGATGTGAAGTTTCCGCTCTTGAGGGCGCGGGCGTTGCCAAGGGTCTGCCTTCTTGGGAAACTAGGCGCAGCGAAGAGGAAGCAGAGGAGGGCTTTTCATGGCACAGGAAGAACGCGCGGAGCCGATGAGCGAATCGCACGCGGAACAGGCCGGCGAAACCCGGCAGAGCAACACGGTCACGTTCACGGCTTCGGACGGGATGCAGGTGGCCTTCCCGCTTGACTTCCTTATTGAACGCGGGGCTATTGTGGCCGATAAGATCAACGGGGAGGACATCGCCTCGGTGCTCGGATGCGCCAACCAGCTGTGGATTCCCGGCTTCCCTGCGAAGTACTTCGTGCGCGACATCGTGGCCATCGATTTTTCTTGGCAGGAGGAGCCGCCGGCGCTGCCCGACTTCATCGACGACGGCCACGACTACACCAACCGCCCCAACGTGTCGTGCAAGGCCGAATACGTGGGCACCGTGGGCGAACCCATGACCTTCGAGGGCTGGGCCGACGACTACGACAAGCGCATCGTGGCCGTGGAGTTCTCCCTAGATGAAGGGGCGCACTGGACGCGCCACGAAACCGCCGGCACCGATGCCGTGCGCTGGGTGTGGTGGACCTTCGAATGGACGCCCCCGGCCGAAGGCGATTACGTCATGCGCGTGCGGGCCGTGAACGAGAACGGCAAAGTGTCTCCCACCCCCGCCGAGCACCGCTTCTCAGTGATGGAGGGAAACTAATCCCGCTCGCCGGGTTGGCGGACGGTGATTTCCTGGGACTTCACCGACACGCGGGAGTTCGGGGGCACCGAGAAGGTGACAAAGGTGGAGCCGGCGATGACCGAGCCCTTGCCGATGACCGTCTCGCCGCCGAGCACGGAGGCGTTGGAGTAGATGGTCACGTCGTCCTCGATGGTGGGATGGCGCTTCACCCCGGCCAGGCGCTGGCCGCCGCGGGTGGAGAGGGCGCCCAGGGTGACGCCCTGGTACAGCTTCACGTGGTCGCCGATGACCGTGGTCTCGCCGATGACCACGCCGGTGCCGTGGTCGATGAAGAAGTACTCGCCGATGGTGGCGCCGGCGCCGATGTCGATGCCCGTGGAGGAGTGGGCGATCTCGGTCATCACGCGCGGGATGATGGGCACGCCCAGCTCGTAGAGCACGTGGGCGATGCGGTACACGTAGATGGCGTAGAGGCCCGGGTAGGTGAAGATGACCTCCTCCTTGGAGCCGGCCGCCGGGTCGCCGTCGTAGAGCGCCTGCACGTCGGTGAGCAGCACCCGCTGGATCTGGGGCAGCTCGTCGAAGAACTTCGTGCAGATGTCGGCCGTCTGGGCGCAGATGGAGTCGCTCGTGCAGCCGCCGCACAGGTGGTTGCCGCTGCCGATGAGATCGTCGCGCTCGTCGGAGGTGTAGGTGAGGGCCAAAATGAGTTGCTGGCGCAGCACGCTCTCGATGTCGATGAGGGTCTGGCCGATGAAGTAGCTCGGGCTCGTGGAGGCCGACAGCATCTCTGGCCCGAAGTAACCGGGGAACAGCACCCGGCGCAGCTCGGTGATGAGCCCCTTGATGGCCGTGCGGCTGGGGAAGCGGCGGCCGGGCTTCGTGAAGAAGATCTCGTCGGCCTCGTAGTTCTTCTCGATGGCGCCGACGATGCGCTCCAGGTTGTCTCCGAACATGGGGCCTCCTTGGGTCCAGTGGGGGGGGTGCCGCGCGGCACCCGAATTTCGTGTCAGCCACAGTGTAATGAATAATCGGCCCCGCGCGGCCGTCAACGGGAAAGAAAGCGCCCGCAGGTAGAAGGCGGCGCGGCAAGAGAAACATGGCAGCTTGGCGACGGATCCGCCCTCTTCCCCGGACGACGCGGCGGGACGGCTACCATCGAGTCATAAGATACTGGATGCCCGAACGACGCCGAATCGCAGCCCGCACCTGGCGTCTTTGCCTCGCACGGAAGCCGGCCTCGCGGCTTCCCAAGCCCAAGCAGCCCCGTTGCCTCGCTCGCCGGGGCTGCTTGAATTTTCTTTCGCTGTTGCTGGCGCAGCAGCGAAGTACGCCGATGCTGCGGGGACAAAATTTTATTTACTGTTTTCCTCGCACTCGCACTCTTCGCCTTCTACACACTCGTTTTGGCCGGTGGGAGCGTCGCCGCAATAGAGGGCGCGGTCGGGGTTGCCGGCCAGGTAGGCGGCCATGGAGTACTGGGTGATGTCGCTGCGGTTGATGATGCCCACGATGTGGCCGTCCTCCAGCACCGGCACCTTCTTCAGGTGGTTCTCGGCCAGCACGCGGCACACGTCGCGGATGTCGGCGTGCACCGACACGCACACGGGGCTCGCCGCGCCGATCTCGCTGGCCCGCATCTGCATCACCTTCGCCAGCTTCTCGTCGTAGCCCTCCTCGTCGGTCACCGTGCGGCTGATGAGCACGATGGGGTCGGTGAACGACTCCCGCCGCGGACTCAGGCGCTTCAGGATGTCGCCGTCGGAGATGAAGCCCACCGGTTCGCCCGCCGCGTCCACGATGGGAGCCGCCGAGATGTTCTTGTCCACGAACAGGCGCATGGCCTCTTCCACCGTGGCCTCCTGCGTAAGCGAGTACACGTCGGTCTTCATGATGGCCGTGAGCAGCGACTTGCGTGCGCCGCCCTCGTCCACGGCCGCCTCCTCGCCGGGCTTGTCCTTCACCAGCGCGATGGTCATGATCAGGCCCACCAGGCACAGCAGCGTGCACACGAGGAACGCGGCGTTGATGCCGAACATGGTGCCCTGGGCGCTGCCGAACTCCGGCGTGGCGAAGCTCTGCACCTGGGTGGACACCGCGATGATGATGGCGGTGCCGAGGGAGCCCGCCACCTGGCGCAGGGTGTTGTTCACCGAGGTGCCGTGGTTCATCACCTTGTTGTCCAGGGCGTTCATACCCCAGGTGGTGATGGGCATGTTCACGAGCGACATGGAGAACATGCGCACGGTGTACACGATGGTGATGTAGATGATGCTGGACGTGAGGTTCAAAATGGCGAAGGCGAAGGTGGTCAGCGTGAGCAGGCTCATGCCCACAATGGCCATCTTGCGCGGGCCATGGCGGTCGAACCACTTGCCGGCGATGGGGTTCATGACGCCCATGAGGATGGCGCCGGGCATAAGCACGAGGCCCGACACCGTGGCCGACAGCCCGTGCAGCGACTGCACGTAGATGGGCATGAGGATGCCGGCGGCCAGAAGCGCGCCCTGCACCAGCATGCCGATGATGGTGCCGATGAGGAAGCGGCGGTTCTTCAGCACGTCCACCCGCAGCATGGGGTGGGGCAGGTGCGTCTGGCGGATGAAGAACCACACCACGCCGACGATGCCGAGCACGGTGGTGGCCACGGGCACCAGGGTGAGCCCCGCCGAGCCCAGGGCCGAGAAGCCGTAGAGCATGAGGCCGAACCCGAGGGTGGAAAGGGCCAGCGACAGCGGGTCGAGCACCGAGTCGCCCTTGTTCGCCGGGGCCTTGTTATCCACGAGGAACAGCGACGCGGCCGTAATGGCCAGCGCCAGCCCGAAGATAAGGTAGAACAGGATGTGCCAGTCGGCCTGGTCGATGACGAAGCCAGCCACCGTGGGGCCGATGGCCGGCGCGAAGGCGATGACCAGGCCGAAGATGCCCATGGCCGACCCGCGGCGATCCACGGGGAACACCAGCATGAGCACGGTCATGGTCACCGGCATGAGAATGCCGGCACCCGAGGCCTGCACGAGGCGGCCGGCCAGAAGCACGGGGAAGTTCGGCCCGAGGGCGGCCAGGAGCGTGCCCGCGGCGAACAGCAACATAGAGGACACGAACAGCTTCCGCGTGGAGAACCGGTCCTGCAAGAACGCCGTGATAGGAATCATGATGGCGTTCACCAGGGTAAACCCGGTGGTGAGCCACTGGGCGGTGGACTGGTCGACGGACATCTCCTCCATGATGGAGGGGAGCGCCGGCGTGACCAGGGTCTGGTTCAACACCGTCACGAAGGCCCCGAACACCAATACGGCCAGCATCATCCATTGCTTGCGGGTCAGTTTCATCTGCTACCTCGTCTGCTTCTCGTCATCTTGCGTGCTTCTCGCGAATGTTTCTTGCGGGGGAATCTGACACACTTTACCACTGTGGGCCCCTCACCTTCCGCGCCCCGGGCCGAACGGTTGCGCGGCTGGCAACTTGCCCCGGCCCCCGGCGGACACGGGCGGCAGCCAGAGACGGCGGAAAGCAACAACACTGTGAAAGTTCGCCGTAATGCGGCATCAGTTCGGCGACTGAGCGGGGAAATCCCCTAGGATATGAGGCGTTACTATTACTGACGGGCTTGGCGTCTTCCGAAGGGGGACGTACGCCACGCCCACCGAAAGGATGACGATCCGGTATGTATACCGCAATCTGTCTGCTGTTGGTTCTCTTCTTCCTGTTGATGAATGCGTTCTTCGTTATCGCGGAATTTGCGCTTGTGCGCGTGCGCAAAAGCCAGATCGATATGGCCGTGGCCGAAAAGCGCCGGGGCGCCGAGGCCGCCCGCGATGTGACCACGCACATCAACGCCTACCTATCGGCCTGCCAGCTCGGCATCACGCTCGCCTCCCTGGCCATCGGCTGGCTGGGAGAGCCCGCCGTGTCCGCCGTACTGGAAGCGCCGCTTCTGGCCTGGGGCTTCCCCGAATCGGCAGTGTATCCCATCTGCGTGGCGGTGGGCTTTTTCATCGTGACCACGCTGCACGTGGTGGTGGGCGAGCTCATTCCGAAATCCTTCGCCATCTTTGCCACCGAGAAGTACGCCCTGCACACCGCTGGTCCCCTGCGCGTGTTCTACCGCATCACCTACCCCGTCATGGTCATCTTCAACGGCATTACCAACGCGGTTATGCGCCTGTTCGGCCATGATCCGGCCGACGAGCACGAGGTGTACACCGGCGACGAGATCAAACTGCTCATCGACGAGTCCACCGAGAACGGCCTCATCGATCCCGAGCAGAACGAGTTCGTCGACAACATCTTCGACCTGGGCGACAAGGACGCCGAGGGCATCATGACCCCGCGCACCGACGTCATCTGCCTGGACACCGAGGACACCCTGGAGGAGAACCTCGAGCTCATCCGCCAGTACAAGTACTCGCGCTATCCCGTGTGCAACGGCTCGAAGGACCACCTCGTGGGGTTCGTGCACACCAAGGACCTGGTGGACATGCCGCTGGACACGCCGCTTTCCGAGTGGAACATCCGCGAGCTGCCCGCCGTGCCCGAGAGCATTCCCATCGCGAAGCTGCTGGAGACCATGCAGGAGCGCTGCACGAAGATCTGCGTGGTGGTGGACGAGCATGGCGGCACGGCCGGCATCGTCACCATGAGCGACATCATGGAGCAGATCGTGGGCCGCATCGACGACGAGTACGTGCACGACACCGACGACGACGTGGAGCAGCTGCCCGACGGCACCTATCAGATCAACGGCACTCTGGCCATCAACGACCTGGTGGAGCTGCTCGGCTTCGAGCCCGAAGAGGCCGACGACGTGGAAACTGCCGGCGGCCTGCTGCTCACGCTGTTCGACCGCATCCCCGACGAGGGCGACGTGGCCGTGCTGGAAGACCGCGGCACCAAGGTGACCTTCACCGTGCTGGCCATGGACCGCCTGCGCATCGACCGCATCTGCATGGCCATCGACCGTCCGGACGAGGAGTAGCGGGCAGCGGCTGCTCCCGCGCCGCAGCTCGCCCTGTTCCCTTACGCGAAAGACCCCGTATCAAACGGGGTCTTTTTTCTGATCGGGAAAGAGGGGATGGGCGGTTACCCGATGGGCTCGCCTACGAAGCGCTCGGCGGTGCGCCAGGTGATGGCCTCAAACTCCTCGGGGGTGAAGGGCATCGCGGACAGCATGGCGTACTCGGTGGCGGGGCTCCACATGGGGAAGTCGCTGCCGAACATCACGCGGTCGGGCCCGTAGGCCCGCACCAGCTCCACCGTGCGCCGCGGGCCGAGGAACTCCAGGGCGCTCGAGGTGTCCACGAAGCAGTTCTCGTGCTCCAGGTACTCCAGGGCGTAGTCGAAGATGGACCAGCCGCCGAAGTGGGCCGCGTCCACCTTCAAATGAGGGAAGGTGCGCAGGATGTTCACGAGACGCCGCGGGTGCGAGTAGTCGTAGCGGTAGTCGCCCGTGTGGATGACGATGGGCAACCGCCCCTCGATGGCCTCGTACAGGCGCATGAGCCGCGGGTCGTCCATGTTCACCTTCTGCGTGTCGGGGTGAATCTTCACGCCCTTGAGGCCCAGCTCGATGGCCCGGTCGATCTCCCCCGCCACGTCCCCGTAGTCCTGGTGCATGGTGGCGAACCCGATGAACTCCGGATGCTGAAAGCACTGGTCGGCGATGAAGTTGTTGATGGTCTCCACCTGCCCCGGCGTGGTGGCCACGGAGTGCACAATGTGATGGGTGATGGGCGTGCCCTCGTCGGCCGCGAGCAGGGCCTCAGCCGACGCCACCGGAGCGGCCATGTCCACATGATAGAAATCGCCCACGGCACCGGACGCCTTCGAGGCAATCTTGCCAGGGTAAATATGGGAATGGGCATCAACGACAGCCATAGAGAATCCTTCGACGAGCCTGCGTGTCTTCCCTATTGTAAAGAGGCTTCTGTTTCCGGAAAATGACCAATTCGCTCATCTTGACGGCAAAACGAGTGAATGGCCCCGATTCCCTTGCTCGTGTGCAAAATGTGCGAATGAAGCGAGTCTTTGGAGCCAAATGAGAGCGTCCGTGCACACTATTGTCGAATGAAGCGAGCTTTTCCAAGAACGCAACTCGCTTCATTGCAACATTTTGCACACGAGAAGCATTTGGAGGGAAAAGACTTACTTACTTGAAGAAAAACTGGCGGAGGAGGAGGGATTCGATGCGCCTCCGCCTTCGGCGAATTCGCGAGACCTCGCTTCGCTCGGCCCAGAACAGCCCACTGGGCTGTTCTGCCTTCGCAGGGTTCGAATCCCAACGTTGCTGGAACCGCGCCAAACGCGAAAAGATTCACTTGCTTGAAGAAAAACTGGCGGAGGAGGAGGGATTCGAACCCCTGGGAGCGACTTTCTGACCTGGGGTTACTCCGGGAAATGTTGCGCATTGCTGCGCGGTTCGGCACCGTCGGTCGCTCCCTGTCCCGGTTCCGGGACTTATGGAGGAGCTATGAACCGCCCATGGCCGCGTCGATGATGTCCGCGTCCCCGCGCAGGTCGGCCAGCTTCGGCTTGACGTATCGGTTGTAGGTGGTGGACGTGTCGCAGTGCCCCATCCACTTGGCCAGCCGGGCCACGTCTATGCCGGCGTTGATGCACGACGTGCCGAAGCTGTGGCGCATGGAGAACTGCGTGAGGTGCGGAAGCGGCTCGCCGTTATCGTAGCGCAGGCTCGCCCCGAACACCCGGGCGATGCGCTTGCGGGCGGTGGAGGGGCGCATCCTGGCGCCCTTGGAATCCACGACCACCGGCCCATCCCCGCCGCCCCAGGCCTCTATGCGCCGCAGGGCGTGGGAGGTCATGGGCACCGGGCGCACCGCCTTGGGGGTCTTCGGGTCTCCCAAGACCGGCTCACCCTCCCCCTGGGTGTACGCCTGCACGACCTGGATGCGGCGCTCGCCCGGGAAGACCGTCTCCCAGTCCAGTCCCAGCACCTCCTCCTTGCGCAGCCCGAAGCACAGGCCGAGCACGCACATGCGCTCCTCGGGCGTGTTGGGATAATGCTCCTCCATGAAGTCCAGCACCTTCTGTATCTCCGCGAAGGTTGACAGCCACACGCCGAAGTGGTCGTCCGGGTGCTGCGCCGCCTTGGGGTAGCTGTAGGTGAAGCCGGCGGGATTCACGGGCATGGCGCCCATCTCAACCGCCAGGGAGAGCACCGAGGAGAGCGTCTCGCGGGCGTTGGTGGCCACCTTCTTGGAGCTGCACGAGGAGATCATGCGCTGGATGCGCAGCCTGTCCAGGTCCTCCAGGGCCACGTCACCGAAGGCCGGCAGCAGCCTCAGGTTCAGATCCCGGTTGTATCCCTTCACCGTGGTGGGCCGCAGGGCCGCCTTCTGGGGCCAGAAGTACTCGTCCACGAACTCCCTGAACGTGATGCCGCCGTAGGACTTGCCCTGGAGCCGTTCCTTCAGCAGGAGCAGCTTGCGCTCTGCCGCCTCGGCGTCCTTCTTCCTGCGGTGCGTGGAGGTGCGCCGATCCGGCGATCCGTCCAGCCTCCTGCCCACGGTCACGTCGGCGATCCAGCCGCCCTCGGGCCGCTTCCTCACGGACATGGTACAATGCACCTGCCTTCCGTTTATTCGGTGGGTCTACGTTGCGCCCCGCCCCCGTCTCGCCAAAGATCGGGCGGGGCCATTTCTATGTTCGCGACACTCCCCCTATGCTGAGTCCGTCAGATAGGAGAAGATCGTGAGAACGCTAGCCTTCCTTGCCTCGTGGTACATCGCCTGCATCCTCCTGGCCCTCGGAATCACCGCCGCCGGCTACCCTGTTCCACCGTTCGGATAGGGGCTTGACGAACGGCTTCATGACCGAGAAGAGCCCTTCGAGCATCAATCCGCCGATGAACCATGTGAACAGGCTCTGAGCCAGTCCGAGGACGCTCATCTGCCAACCCTGCGACACCCCGTAGAGCACGTACAGGAGCCAGATGACCATAGTCAAGGCAAAAGCGGGGACGGCACGCACGAGAACCCCAACCGTCACAGCAACCGCCGTCTTTCCGTTCAACCGCGCATCTAGCCTTTTCAACACCTTTTTCTCGTAGTCGTCCACTAGGACGCTGACAAAGGCCTTGCGATCCGTGGGGGTTTCCCTTAGGCGCCGTATTATCTCCAAATCCTTCAGGGTCGCATTGCGCCATGTAAGCTCAGACAGGATCCCCGTGCCGAGGTAACAGAGGGCACCGACGGCGAGCACTAGGGCGATGAGCCACAGGGGCAACCCACTGCCATCAAGTGAAACCAACCCGCGTCACCTCCCCACTCCATCTCTCCGGCTAGAACGTGAGGGAAATCGGGGCCTCGGCAACAACGTCTACTGAGGATCCGAGCACGACGAACTCCAGGTTCATGGACACGCTCTTGATCTCGTCGGTACTGGAGATGTTGGCCTGCTTCTGACTCAGCATGAACTGCGCAACCGCGCTCTTGCCCGCCTGTATCTCGGCACCGCCCACGGAATCGATGTCGAAGTCGTTGACCGCAAGCGTTCCCTGCTCCGCGATGCAGTTCACATCCTGGCCGGTCTTATTCTCCACGACCAGGCTGAGAATGGACATGCCGGACACGTCCACATTCTCCAAGCTACCGAAGGTCACCTTCATGTCGTCACCGTCGTAGAGCACCTGGCCCTCCTGGCCCTGGGCGCCGTCCTGCGGCTCGGCCGCCTGCTCGGCCGCCTGATCGCTCGGCTGGGCTGCCGGGGCGTCACCCGAGACGAGACCGGTCACGCCGCCGTTGGTCGCCTTCTCCACGTTGGCGCCGAAGAAGAACACCCCTACTCCGCACACGATGACGAGCAACGCGATCAACACGTTGGCGAGGCATCCTTTTCCACTTCCATTTGCCATGACTTACTCCATTTCCCTCGGGGACTGGTACCAAACAATTACGCCGGGTATCTCCACGGCGTGGTCGCTGTCGCGCCTTATGATGATGTCCTCGTGCTCGGGGTTGTGGGACTCCGGCGAGAGGATCATCGTGTTCGCGGTCAGCCTGAGCCGGCGAACTATGTAGTCGGATCCGTCAACGGACGCGATCACGATGGAGTTGTCCCGCGGCTCCTTCTTCTTCGACACCACGAGGTCGCTGCCCTCGGGGAACGCCTTGTCCATGCAGTCGCCCTCGCTGGACACCACGAAGCACTCGGGGTCTGATTCCAGGATGAAGTCCGGTACCTTGACCATGGTGGCCTCGTCGTAAGTTTCCGGCTCGGTGAGCACACCGGCGTGGACGCGCCCGAGCCTGGGGGCCAGGCCCATCTTCATGCCTACAGCGGGGCGGGCGTTCTGCGGCATTGCCGGAACGGTTCCGTGTTCCTTCGCCGCGAGGCCGTAGTTCGAGGACAGGATGTCGTCCTCAACCAGGTTGAAGTACGCGCAGATGTTGCTCAGCGCCTCCTTGCGGGGCTTCGATCCCTTGCGCCACCCGGTCACCGCGCCTGGTGTCACCTCGGCGATGCGAGCCAGGTTGTCCTGCGTGATGTCGTACTTGACCAGCAAGGCGTCTATGTTCTCTGCAACTCCCATGGCCAACCTCATTCATAAAATCTCAACTGATTGCTATATTCTACCAAGTTTTTGAAAACTTTTCTCAATTTTCTCTTTAGTTTTTCTAAACACTGTGATACGATACCTTCGGCAAAGAAAGGAGGTCACCCATGCCAAAGAAGAGTTCTCTCAAGAGCTCGCAGTTCCGGGCCGCTCGCGGGGCGTCCTTGATGACCCTTGAACAAATAAAAACCGCCGCTGGCGTGGGGTCTATCAATACCTATATCGCTCATGAAGAAGAGCCTAGCGACTTCCGGTTGAGCGAGATCGAGGGCATGTACCGCAGCATGGAAGAACCCGCAAGGACGCTTTTGCGGGATGCCGTCTGCGAAATTTTTTTGCCTTCGTAATTTAGTTTTTCTAAATTCAAGGCACCGGGAACTTTGAGAGGAGGTTGGAAGTGGAAGGACTGACTGGCGCGTTCATGTTCGCCGTGGTGACGATCCTGGCGAGGATCAGCTGGGACCTGTTCTGCGTGCGGGAGTCCCTAGGAAAGGGAGAGCGTGCCAAGAAGAAGCATCCAGGCCACATTCGACGCGGCCCAGAAGGCGAATCCGCCCACGAACTTGACGGGTCGCCAAGAGGCTAGGTCGCGCAGCCCGCACCGGAGGTTGCGCGACGGGATTCTGGCCGCGACTGAGTACCGCGGGTTGTACCGCGAGTAGCGCCAGAGGGTATGTCGGGCGGCCTGCTCCATGCCGCGATTCGACCAAGGGTGTCGCCTGATTTTTACGGTCATCTGACCTGGTGTTTCTCTTCGTTGCACCAGATCATACGCACAAAACGAAACACCCATTGAAGTAACACCGTCACGAAATCAGCACAAAGCCAGTTCAGAGAGGAGGTGACCAGATATGCCGGAGAACGACTTCCCCGTGGAGGACAAGGCGCTGTTCGTGAAGCGATTGAACGAGGCGCTGGTCGAGTGCGGGGCCAACCGCTACGACTTCCTGCTGAGGACGCCCATGGAGTACTTCACGGAGGGAAACCGCGAGTACGTGCGCTGCGGGAACCGCACCGCGTGCGTGAACATGGACTCGCTGCCCGCCCTGATGGGCGACGTCTACCGCCAGGGGCTACTGTAGGATACGCGGCCCCGTCGCCCAACGGAGAGGGCAACGGCCTCCTAAGCCGGACGGTGCGGGTTCGAGTCCCGCCGGGGCCGCCAAATTTTTCAAATGAGTGTTACTTTCCGAGTTTTACCAGATCAGATAGGAGGAGAAATGACACCTGAGAAGGTCGCCGAGGCCATGGAGGTCATGGCCGAGGCGCAGCGGGAGCCGCTTCCGCAAGGCGAGCTGCCCGTACCCTGCGACGTGCTCGTGGGGCGCGTCGGCGTCGATTACCAGACGGTGACCGTGACGCAGTGCTCAAGCCGCGTCGTGGACGCCCTGACCGACCACGGGTTCTACGTCCGCGTGTACGGGGGCGGGGCCCGGGTGGAATGGAGGGAGGGGGAATGCCGTGCGATGTGACCGAGAGCGCCACGGCGTGGCCCGTGGCCCCCGGGATGCCGCTGTACGTGACCATAAACGAGGCGGCCGAGATCACCGGGGTCTCCCGCGCCAAGCTGCGCGAGTGGGCCTACGACAAGGGCCGCCCCATCCCGCAGATGCGCCCGGGCAACAAGGTGCTGCTGCGAACCGCCGCCCTGCCCGCGTACCTGGAGGGGAGGGAGTGCCTGTGAGGTGCTTCGAGATGCCGGCGCGGCGCGGGTCCAATCGCAAGCCGCGCCGGAAGGTGCACCGTCGCCCTTACGCGACCCCCGAAGTCTACCGCATCCTCAGGCCCCGCATCAAGGCCCTGGCCCGCACCGCCGCGCCTTACCTCGCCTGCCTTGCGCTGCTGCTGGCAGTGTGGGGCTACTCGGTGGCCCTGTGGGACGTGGCCTACGGCTACGGTGCTTCGGAGGTGTCCCATGCTCAATGCTGACGGGGTGGAGGCCGCCCTTTACGACGGTGTGACCATGACGCCCGAGCGCCGCGTTGAGCACGCGCTCGCCTGGATCGCGGACGGCTACCCGAAGAAGTGGCTCAGGCTCGTCAACCTGTGCGAGCGGGCCATGACGGAGGGCTGGCCCCGCATCAGGCGCGGCGACCTCTACGTGCTGGCGTCCCAGCAGGGGCTGGACATCACGCTGTGCCGGGAGTTCCGCATGGACAACAACTTGTGGTCGGTGCTCTCGCGCTACCTGCTGATGTTCCGGCCATCCCTGGCCTCTGCCATCTTCCCCCGGTACACGCCGGAGCTTGACGAGGGGATGGACTTCGAGGCGATGTGGCACCGCGACGTGGCGGCCACCACCTTCTTCCGCGCCCCCATGTGGATGGCGGCGGCCAAGAGGGGGCGGGCGGCGTGAGGGCGTCCATGGTGATCGAGGGAGGCTTCCCGTCCCTCAACGACTACATCCGGGCGGTTAACGCCAGCCGCTTCAAGGGCAATGCCGTGAAGCGCGAGTGCACCGAGGCCGCCGCCTGGTGCGCCAGGGCCGCCCGGATGCCCCGCTTCTCCCGCCCCGTGACCGTGCGGTTCCTGTGGGTGGAGCGCAACCGGCGCCGCGACTTGGACAACGTGGCGTTCGGCAAGAAGTTCATTTTGGACGGGCTGGTGGCGGCGGGCGTGATCGGAAACGACACGCCCCAGTACGTGCGGGGGTTCACCGACTCCTTCGCCTACGACGCCAGGAACCCGAGGATAGAGGTGGAGGTGACCGACGAGGCATGACGAGGAAGGGCGCGAGGCAGCGCGAGTGGACGGTGGCAGAACTCCAGCTGCTCAGGGACAACGCGGGGAAGGTGCCCCGCCGCGAGCTGAGCCGGATGCTGAAGCGCGGGGCAGGGTCGGTGAAGCAGCAGGTGTACCGCATGCGGGCGCAGGGCGAGGACATTACCCTGCGGTGCTTCCGCAGCAGGCTGTCCACGTGCCCCGCCTGCGGCGCCCTGCGATCCCGCATGGGCAGCGAGGGCATCTGCGAGCCGTGCCGCAGGAGGAGGCAGCTGGCCAAGGTGCACGAGCGCATCTCCCACCTGCTGGCGCAGCTGCCCCCTGATGAGCGGGCCGTCTACGACGACACCGAGGCCGAGACCGAGTCCTCCCTCGACCCCATGCCCCCTCCCCCGCCCCTCGTCGGCCTGACCGCCTACGAGCGAGAGAGGGCCCTGGAGGCCCGCGAGATCGCCGTGGAGGACTGGCTCGCCCGAAACCTCAGGCGGCAGGTAAAGGCCGCCCAGAAGCGCAAGGAGCGCATCGCGAAAAAACTGAAATGAGTGTTACTTTCCGAGTTTTACCAGATCAGATAGGAGGAGATACCGAAATGCAAGTGATCGAGACCGTCAGCATCGATGACGTGTTCCCGCTGGAGGACGAGTACGGCAACGACCTCGCCCGCCGGGACTACACCCTCAAGGCCAACAAGGAGTACGTGCGCCGCCTGGCCGACAGCTTCGACAAGGAGACCGGGCGGCCCGACGAGCTGGTGACGCTCGTGCGGGACGGCGGCATCTACCGCGTCAAAGCCGGCAACTCCCGCGTGGAGGCCATGCGCCTCCTGGGCACCAAGACGTTCCCCGCCATCATCGACGAGGACGACACCGTGCAGTCCTGCGTGGAGGCCGCCTGGCGCACCGACACCAAGAAGACCTACGAGGCCGAGGAGAAGGCCGAGATCTTCCGCGCCCTCACCCTGTTCGGCGACGACGAGTACGTGGCCGAGACCACCGGCACGGACATCGAGCGGGCACGGCGCATCCGCCGGGGCGCCAAGCACGCGGAGGAGGCCGTGGACCAGATGCCGCTGGAGTGGTACGAGGCCGTGGGCGAGGCCGAGGAGGCCGGCGACGCCGAGATGGTGGCGGCCCTGACCGTCGCCAGCGCGTCCACGTGGCAGAGCGCGCGGCGGGGGCTGCTCGGGCGACGCGCGGAGGCCGGGCGGGCGGATGAGCTCAGGGAGGCCCTGGCATGGGCCGGGATCGCCGTGGCCGAGGACGGAGCAGACCGCTCGGACATGCGGTACGTGTCCACAGTCGCAACGGCGAGCGACGTGAAGGGCCGCGAGTGGCCGGAGGGCAGCGTGGCGTACATGCAGGGAGGAGCTACGGCCTACGTGTACGTCCCCGCCAAAGGGGCCGATCCCGTGGCTGAGGAGCGGCGGCGACTGATGGACGAGACGAAGGCAGTCCGCGAGGAATGGCTCTCGGAGGCCATCCTGGGCGACCTGGGGCAGTTGGCACCGCTCATGGAGCTTCCCGGGCAGTGCGAGAGCCCGTACTGGAACGGCATAAACAGCATGCTGTCCCACCTGGTCGACGACCTTCCCAAAGTTCCGGCGGACGCCGTGAACTCCTACATGGGGAGCAGCACGGCGCCGTGGTACGAGAACGGCAGGGGCGCCTACGAGCCCGAAGCCGGCAAGTGCCGAAAGTTCGTCGCGCTCACCGACGCCATGGAGCTGTGCGGCTACGAGCCGCCCGAGGCCGAGCAGCGCCTGTACCAGATGTGCGTCGACGCCATCGGGAAGGAGGGCACCGATGAGTAGCATCACCCCCGACGAGCGCCTGGCGCTGCTGGCCGCCATGTCGAAGGCCGTCAAGCCGCAGCTGGACGAGGCGAAGCGCGAGGCCCAGGAAGGGCTCATGGACAGGTTCGCCGAGGACGGCACCGACCGCCGCGCCATCATGGTCGGCGGCTCCAAGGTCGGCGAGGTCGGCATGAGCTTCAGCAAGGCCGCGCCGTCCATCAGGCCCGGGCACGAGCGCGAGGCCCTGGAGGCCGCCATCGACATGGGCCTGGTGGACTGGTCGAAGGTCGGCTCCGTGCTCGTCCGCGACTGGCAGAAACGCTTCTCGCAGGTGGGCGACGCGGTGGTGGAGGCCCAGAGCGCCGAGCTGATCGAGTGGCTCCAGTGGGAGCCGTCCCGACCCAAGTCGGCGGCGGTGCGCGGCTGCAAGCCGGAGGACGTGCTGCCGGCCCTGCGGGCCAAGCTCGGCGAGGGCTTCGCCCAGGCGCTCTTGGGGGCCGGCGATGAGTAGCGAAATGGAGGTGGTGCGTTTCGAGGCGGACAACGGCCAGGAGATCACCGTCACCGAGCAGGACGTGCGCGACCTCCTGGCGGCCGGCGGCAACGCCGTGCAGAACGTGACGCCCCAGGAGATCAAGGCGTACCTGCGCCTGTGCCAGGCCCAGCGCCTCAACCCCTTCACCAAGGACGCCTACATCGTCAAGTACGGGAGCTCCCCGGCCACGGTCATCGCCGGCAAGGAGACGTTCACCAAGCGGGCGCAGCGCAACCCCAAGTTCCGGGGCTACACGGCGGGCATCACCGTCGCGCGCCCGGACGGCACCATCGACCGCCGCGAGGGATCCATGATGGTGCAGGGCGACACGCTGGTGGGCGGCTGGTGCAGCGTGAGCATCGAGGGCTACGACCGCCCCATGTACGACGAGGTGGCCTTCGGCGAGTACACCACCGGCAAGAGCAACTGGGCCAAGATGCCGGCCACCATGATCCGCAAGGTGGCCATCTGCCACGCCCTGCGCGAGGCGTTCCCGGAGGATCTGGGAGGGCTCTACGGCTCCGAGGAGATGGACCAGGCCCGGGAGCGCCAGGGAGCGCCCGCGGTGCCGTACCAGGCCCCGCAGCCGTGCCCTCAGCAGGCGCAGCCGGCACCCCAGGCGCAGCAGCCCCGCCAGCACTCCCCGCTCGACCTCTACAAGCTGGCGCTCATCCGCGCCCGCGACGAGCGCGGGGTTCCCTGCGAAGACGCCATGGCCGCCGTGGAGGCGGCCCTCGGCAAGCCCCGCGAGGAGTACGACGCGGACGATTTGGCCGCGGCCGTCGTGGTGGTGGACGGCCTGGGGCAGCCCGAGCCGGAGTACGAGGTCGTGGAGGAGCAGCTTCCCCTGGCCGACGACGACATACCGTTTTAGGAGCTGCCATGGGAATGACGATCCAGGACGATATGTGGGAGGCGGCGAAGATGCTCCCCGAGAAGCAGAGGGCCCCCTTCGTCCATGCCCTCGTGGCCTACGGGATGGACGGGGCCGAGCCGAAGGGGACGCCCCCGTGGCTGCCCGTCTTCCACGTGATCCGCGACCGGCTGAGGATGTCGGCCGAGGCGTCCGAGAAGGGCCGCAGCATGGCCCGGGCGCGGTGGGACAAGAAGCGCCAGCAGGATGCGGCGGCACCGCTCGTGCATATGCAGCAGCATATGCACGAGCATGATGCTGGCGGCGTGCCTGTGCATGATGCTGAGTATGAGAGTGAGATAGAGGATAGGAACCCCCCTATAGTCCCCCCTTATGCCGAAGTCGATTTTGACGCGCCCGCCCCCGGCGCCAACTTCTCCCTCCAATGCCTGGCCGCCCTCACGGAGGTGTCGGGCCAGACGTACACCACGATGCCGGCGAAGTGCCGCCGCGAGCTGGAGAGGGCCGAGGGCCGCTTCACGGCGGACCAGGTGCGGGCCATGGTCGAGTTCAAGCGCGACGAGTGGCGGGCCAAGGACGCCCGCGACGGCACCACGTTCTCGCGGAACCTGACCCCGAACACGCTGTTCAGCCCGGACCACTTCGAGCAGTACATGGGCCAGTCAATGGCCCACCGGGAGGAGGCGGGGCGCTATGCGGATTACGACTAGGCGGCGTCCCTCCGTGCCAGACCCCAAGCCGTGCGAGCACTGCGGGCGCCTCCTTGCCCCGCGCACCGTGGAGGTGGAGTTCGGCATGCAGGGCACGAGCGAGGTGTTCGCCGGCTGGGAGCCGTGCGGCTGCGAGGGCGCCGTCGCCGCCAGGGCCGAATGGGAGGCCGGGCGGGAGCGGGCGGAGCACGCGGCCGAGGAGGCCCGCTGGGAGCGGACGCTCGAATCGTCCGGAATCCCGCCCCGCTACCGGGGGGCGACCCACCCCTGGGCCGCGAGGCTGGCCGGGCGTCTTTCCGCGGGCGACGGCGTGTACCTGCACGGGCCCAACGGCACCGGCAAGACCACGCTCGCCTGCGCGGCGGCGCTCATCTGCATGCGCAATGGGATGGGCGTCAAGTTCGCCGTGGCGACCAAGCTGCTGGACGGCCTGCGCGAGTTCGGCGACGGGCAGCGCGAGCTGCTGGAATCGCTCGTCCGGTGCGACCTGCTGATCGTGGACGACCTGGGCAAGGAGGGAGCGGCCACCCCCAGGGCGGCGGAGAAGCTGTTCGACCTGTTCAACGACCGCTACAACGCCCAGACGCTCGCCGACCCGAAGCCGATCCTGGTGACGAGCAACTTCCCGCGCGGGGAGGTCGCCGCCCGGGTGAGCCAGGGCGGCTCCGGCTTGGCCATCGCCAGCCGGCTGAAGGAGACAACCTATGCCGTCCCCATGGACGGCGAGGACTGGAGGAAGGGAGGCGCCCGTGAGCGATAGCGTCATGCAGGACCGGCGCGAGTGCTACGCCACCCGCGCCACCGTGGGCCTGGACAGGCACCACGTGTTCAAGGCCTCCCGCCGCAAGGCCAGCGAGGAGATGGGCCTGTGGGTGTGGCTGCGCCACGACGTGCACATGGCCATGCACGACCACCGCCCGCCCTGGGAGGCGCTGGAGGAGGCCCTGAAGGCCGCCGCCCAGCGGGCCTGGGAGGAATCGGGCGGCACCCGCGCGGAGTGGATGCGCCGCATCGGCGCGAACTACCTGGGAGGGGATGCGGAATGAGCGGCAACTATCCCGACGGCACATGGGCCGGCGACCCCCGCGCCCCGTGGAACCGGCAGGACCCTCCCCGCCGCTGCGACCTCTGCGCCGAGTGGAGGGAGTGCCCCTGCGGCTGCGGCGAGGGCTGGTGCTCGGAGCTGTCCGAGTTCACCGCGCCCGACCCCACCGACGAGTGCGACGCCTTCGACGGCGACGCCGAAGAATACGACGACCCCCGCATCGACCAGGTGCGGGAGGAAGGATGGACAAAATGACCGGAAAAGACCCCAAGGACATGACCGCAAGCGAGCTGCTGCGGAAAGTGGATAGACACCCGTGCTCCATGTGCCATCTCGTCATGGCGGGAGAAGAGTCGTGCGCCACGACAGCCTGCGAATCCTGGGCGTACCGCCTCGCCGACAAGGTCGACGCCGAGCTGGCCCAGGCCACCGCCTATGGAATCTCCGAGGGCTTCAATTCATCCCTGCGGGCAGGTGCCGAGCTATGGGCCAAGGCCAACGGCTGGCCCGACTTCCGCGATGGGGATGACTTCGGGCAGTGGCTCGACCGCTGCGCCCTCCCGCGCCCCTGCTACGAGAACGGCGAGCCTGTGCAGTTCGGCGATTCCTTCCTGCGATGGGACGGGAAAAGCGGCAACGATGGCGAGAAAGTTACCGAAATCACGGTTCGAGGCGGCGATTGCTACCGTTGGAGCCTCAATGGCGATTGCTGCACGAGCCAGCTTGTCAAGCGCCCCGCCCCCGAGGTGCTGGGGGCCGACGGGCTGCCCGTCGTGGCGGGGGAGGAGGTGTGGAGCCTGTCCGGCACGGGGCCTCACACGGTGGGAACCGTTTACACCGACATTCAGGCTCCAGACGGGAGAGACTGCCCATGGGCCGACATCGACAACGATGGGACATGGGCGTGCGTCGAATCGCTCACCCACACCCCTCCCGAAACCCAGGCGCGCATCGACGATGACGCCACGCTGCACCCTCGCGTGTACTACGCAGAGCATATCGGCCACGACGTTGACTTGAAGGACGACGCAGAGGTCACCGAGGCCATGGTGCGCGACCTGCTGCGGCGGCAGAGGGAGCTGGACAAGCGGAAGGGGGGCGCGGAATGATCTGCCCGATGACGCTTGCAAACAACGAAGCTTTCAACCACGGGGCCATGGAGTGCGACCCAGACTGCGCGTGGGCGTTCGAGTGGAACGGAAAGCTGTCCTGCGCGATCGCCATACACTGCGTTGGGATGCAGGGAGTCAACGCGCAACCGCTAGATGATGATTCCGAGAAGGGAGGCGAGTAGCCATGTGCGAGTACTGCGAGAACACGAAGCTCCTCGGAAATTCGAAGAGCCTCATCGAGGGCGTTGACGCCGCGATCGATGGAGGCAAGCTGCGCGTCAGCGGATGGTTCGACGGAATCGCGGGCGTGCAGCCGCTGTACATCCCCGTCAACTACTGCCCCATGTGCGGGCGCGACCTGAGAGGAAACGACATGCCTAGGCTCTACATCTCCGGCCCCGTGACGGGCAAGCCGGACGGCAACCGCGAGGCGTTCGAGGAGGCGCGCAGAGAGCTGCGTCACTGGCACATGGTGAGCATCCCGCACGAGTACGTAGATGCCGAAACGACGCACGAAGAGGCCATGGCCATCCTCTTGCACCAGCTGACGGATCGCACGTACTCGTACCGCAAGGGAAAGTGCGCCAACCTCTACGACGGCGTGGCCATCCTCCCCGGCTGGGAGCAGTCGGAGGGCGCGAGGCTTGAGAAGGCCGTGGCCGAGGCCTGCGGGATACCGTGCAAGACCGTGGACGAGTGGTTGGAGGAGGCGCGATGAGGAAAATCGAGGTGCCGAAGCTGATCGAGCCGTGGCGCATCATCTGCGCGGCCCAGTCGGAGCCTGACTACAGCGAGGAGCGGTACATCCTCATCTACGCGGGCGAGAACGTGTGGGACGACGAGTTCGCGGTCATCGAGGGCGGCCACTGCTCGTGCTATGGATGGAACGATGTCACATGGGACGGCGTTGAGTACGGGCGCGACGAGCTGCTGAAGCTCGCCGAGTCGAAGATCGGCGACAGCGGTTGGTACTGCCGATGCGAGCAGCGTTTTTGGAAGCTGGTCGTTATGGCGTTGGAGGTGTCCTAATGAACGACTATGAGCGCGGCGAAGAGCAGATATGGCGCGCAACCGAGGCAAACTGCCGCCAGACGACGTGGGTTAGTGTAGGCGGCCTGGTGCGGTGCGAGAGATGTGTCAACTGGGGCGCGTTGGCGGGTAACTACTCTCCCGACTGGTGCCCAGTAGTGCAGAAGCACACGAGACCGACGGACTGGTGCTGCTGGGGCGCGGGGAAAGGAGAATCCGATGAGCGATGAGCTTAAGCCTTGTCCGTTCTGCGGGGGCGAGGCGAAGGCGTTCTACTGTGAAGAAAGCGGCACGTTCGATGTGCAGTGTCAGCAGTGCGGAGCGATTCCCTTCATAGGGTCGCGTACATCCGAAAGGAAGACGATGGCCGATGTCATCGCCGCCTGGAACGCCCGCGCCGAGCACACGTGCCGAATTGAGCCGGCTAAAGACGGCGGCTGGTACTGCTCGGAGTGCCATGTTTGGATTTCCCCTTCCCCCATGGCGAACGCCACGGAGTACCTGCTTCCCCGTTGGTGCCCGAACTGCGGCGCGAAGGTGGTGGGGTAGATGAGAAGCATAAGCTACCGATTCGCTCCCAACGACGCCGTAGCCGCCGAGCGGGAGCAGATGGAGCCCGTGTCCGGGGTGCCCATGGTGCGGGTGCTCGACGCCGACGGCAAGGAGCTCTTCCGGGGCTGGTACGTGCGCCACGAGTGCCGCCAGCCCTACGTGATGGACGACGAGCTGCGGCCCAGCGACGTGGCCCATCTCGTCGCCGTGTCCGGCTCCGCCGACTGGGGCCTTGAGCGCCCCCTGCGCATCATCGAGGTCACGCCGCCGCACCGCATCGAGGTGATCGCATGAGCATGGCCGAATTGTTTGTCGCATGCATCTCCGTCTTCGGCCTTATCGTTCTCTTCGTCGTCCTCTTCGCGGCCGCCGTGTCTGTTGGCATCTTGCTCTGCGCCACGCTGTGGGCGCTCGTCAAGCCGTTGCTCGCAGGAGCCATCGACGCCTGGATGGAGTGGTTCGAGCGGAGGACGGAATGCTAGCCCGCGCCGCCATGGCGGCGGTGCTCGTGCCCGTGGGTGTGGTGTGCTGGATGTCGTGGAGCGAAGGAAGGAGGTGCAACTGGTGGGCAAGGTAGTGGACTGCTTCGCCGGCGGGGGCGGCGCCTCCACCGGCATCGAGGCTGCCTTGGGCAAGCCGTGCGACATAGCCGTCAATCACGACCCCAAGGCCATCGCGATGCACCGGGCGAACCACCCGCGCACGCACCACGTGACCGAGGACATCTTCGAGGCCGATCTTCGGCACCTCGTGGGCGACGAGCCGGTGGACGTGATGTGGGCCAGCCCGGACTGCACGAGCCATTCCCGGGCCAAGGGAGGGGCGCCGCGCCTGTCGGGCCTGCGGATGCTGCCCTGGGCCGTGCACAAGCACGCGAGCGAGATCAAGCCAAACGTGATCTTCATGGAGAACGTGGCCGAGATACAGAAGTGGGGGCCGCTCGGCTCCGACGGGCGGCCGATCAAGGCCCGCGAGGGCGAGGAGTACAACCGCTTCGTGGAGGCCATGGGAGAGCTGGGCTACACCTTCGAGTGCCGCGAGCTGTCGGCCTGCGACTACGGGGCGCCGACCACCCGCCGCCGGTGGTACGCCGTGCTCAGGCGCGACGGGCTGCCAACCCGGTGGCCCGAGCCGACCCACGGGGACGGCCTGTTCGGCGAGCCCTACGTGCCGGTGTCGGAGTGCATCGACTTCTCGGACACCGGGGAGTCGATCTTCGGCCGCAAGCGCCCCCTGGCCGAGGCCACCATGCGCCGCATCGCCAGAGGGCTGCGAAAGTTCGTGCTGGACGACCCGGAGCCGTTCCTGGTGCAGATCGGCTACGGGGAGCGCCCGGGCCAGGCGCCGAGGATAGGGTCGGTGCGCGAGCCTCTGGGCACGGTGGTGGCCCAGGGCGTCAAGCACTACCTGTGCACGCCGTTCGTCACGAAGTTCTACGGCACGAACACCGGCCACAGGGTGGACGAGCCGCTGCACACCATCACAGCCTCGTCGGGCCACCTCCCGCGAGGAGACGAGCCTCGCCGCGGAGGAGAGGTTGGGCTAGCGACACAGTTGAGACCATGCAGGTGCGCGGGGTTCTGATCGGTGCGCCCGCGCCCTCCTTCTGATTGGGCCGCCCTGGAGGGCGGCCCGCTGCTTTTGCGACACCTCCCCCACCATGACCCCGAGAGAGAGGAGGTGCCCCGTGCCCCTGAGCCAGATGGAGTGCTGCAAGTGCCGCGGCAAGTTCCCCGTGCGCCGACAGCGCGGCAAGCTGCGCAAGCGAGACCATATCAAGACCATGTGGTGCCCGTGGTGCAAGAGCGTCACGCCGCACCGCGAGAGGTTCTAAGTGCTCACCCCCAAGCAGGAGAAATACTGCCAGGCCCGCACGCGCGGGCTCTCCCAGCGCCAGGCGTACCGGGAGGCGTACCCCTCGGCAATCCGGTGGAAGGAATCCACGGTCGATACCAAGGCGTACGAGCTGGAGCGCAATGGTGAGATTTTGGATAGGCTCGCCTACCTTCGCGAGGCCGCCGCCAAGGAGGCACGCATCACCCGCGCCCAGGTCATCGACCGCTTGGCCGACATAGCCGAGGACGCCTACGAGCGGGCCCGCGACGCCAGCCCCCTCAACTACGGCGCCGCTTCGAGCGCCGCCATCAGGAGCAGCGAGGCCCTTCTCAAATGGCTGCCCGAGGACGAGCCCGAGGCGCGGCCCGTGTTCGTGGCGGACTTCGGCCTCCTCATCGCCCCGGCCTTCCTGCGGCCCCACCGCCTCATCGCCGCGGGCGAGATCACCGACGTGTGGCTCGGCGGCGGCCGCGGCTCCATGAAGTCCTCCTTCGCCGCGCTCGAATTGGTCAACTGGATAGAGCGCCACCCCGACCAGCACGGCCTGGTGCTGATGCGCTACAAGAACTCCCTGCGCGACTCCGCCTACGCCCAGGTGGTGTGGGCCGTCAACATGCTGGGCCTGGCCGGCGAGTACGACATGCCGGACTCGACCCTGCGCATCAGGAAGAAATCGACGGGACAGCTCATCCTGTTCCGCGGGTGCGACAACCCCAAGAAGATCAAGTCCGTCAAGGTCCCCTTCGGCCACATCGGCATCGGCTGGTACGAGGAGGCGGACATGTTCCGCGGCATGGCCGAGATCCGCATGGTCAACCAGTCGCTCACGCGCGGCGGGGCCGACTTCGTGCGCATCTACAGCTACAATCCCCCGCGCTCGAAGACCTGCTGGATCAACGAGCACACCGAGGCCATCGAGGCGGCCGGCGGCGAGGTGTTCCGCTCGACGTACCTTGAGGCCCCGGCCGAATGGCTGGGAGCGCAGTTCATTGCCGACGCCGAGGAGCTGCGGCGCACCGACCCCAAGTCCTACGAGCACGAGTACCTGGGAATCCCCGTGGGCCTCGGCGGCAGCGTGTTCGACAACGCCGTGTTCCGCGAGGTGACAGACGAGGAGATAGCCGCCTTCGACAACATCAGGTGCGGCCAGGACTTCGGATGGTGGCCCGACCCGTGGGCCTTCGTCGTCAGCGAATGGCACCAGGCGAGCAGGACGCTCACCACGTACATAGAGGACGGCGGCAACAAGCTCCAGCCGGACGAGCAAGCCCAGCGCATCATCGACTTGCTCACATGGGCCGACGAACCGGGCGAGGCCCCCGAGTACCACCGCCTCACGGTGCGCTCCGACGATGCCAACCCCACCGCCATAGCCGCGCAGAAAGCTGCGGGAGTGAAGGCCGTGGCCGCCCAGAAGGGGAACATGCGCATGGCCTCCTACGAGTTCCTGGCCTCCATCACCTGGATCATCGACCCCGAGCGGTGCCCACGCCTGGCCAAGGAGGTCAGGCAGATGGAGTACGAGCAGAACGCCGACGGCGAGTGGCTGAACTCCATCCCCGACGGCAACGACCACTGGGTGGACTCGGCCCGCTACTCGGTCATGGACATCGCACGCAAGGGCAAGATGGCCTACGCGACATGGGCGGAATAATCGAAGCCGCGAGAGAGGAGCATGGGCTTGGCGAAGAACGAGTTCAAAATACCCGACCTGATCGTCCGCTACATCAAGAGGGCGGGCTACCGGATCGACACGGCCATGGCGCCGCACATCAACGAGTGGTGGAACTGGTACACTTGCTCCGACGCCTGGTACGAGCTGGAGTACCGCAAGCCGGACGACAGCACCGGCACGCGCCGAAGGCTCTCCCTGCACCCGCACCGCAGGGCGTGCAGGGAATGGGCCTCCATGCTCCTCAACGAGGATACGGGCATATCGGTCAACAAGAGCAAGGCCAACGAATGGCTCCAAACCTACCTGGAGGAGCACGGGTTCTGGCCCACCGGGCAGCAGCTCATCGAGAAGGCGTGGGCGCTCGGCACGGGAGCGTGGGCGCTGCGGTTCGACATAGGCGCCTCGGAGACCGATTCCAAGGTGTTGGTGCGCTGTTACGACGCTCGCATGGTCGTGCCCCTGTCCTGGACTCCCGATGGCGTGACCGAGTGCGCGTTCGTCACGGAGGTGTCCATAGAAGGCAAGAGGGCGCACCAGCTCTGCATGCACGTGATCGAGGAGGGCCGCTACGTCATCAAGACAGCCATGTTCCAGGGGAACCGAGAACTCGTCCCCGAGGAGCACGGGGCGCTGTCCTCATTCGACACGAAGTGCGCCACCCCCACCTTCGCACTCGTGAGGCCGGCCATCGAGAACACTGCCGTTGACCTGTCCCCCTACGGCATGAGCGTGTTCGCCGACGCGCTGGATGCGGCAAAGTCGGTCGATCTTGCCTACGACGCCCTGTTCCAGGAGATCGAGTTGACGGAGGCCATCGTGTTCCTGGATGAGTCGATGATCGACTTGCGCGACGATCACGGGAAGGCCGTGCCGGTCGCCATGGGCGACGGGGACAGGAAGTTCCGCAAGCTGGAGGGTCAGGACGGCAAGAACCTCTACGAGGTGTACTCCCCCGCCATCAGGACGGAGCCCATCCGCTCCGCCCTGGACGTGGCCCTCGCCGAGTTCGGCGATCTCGCCGGCTTCGGGCAGAACTACTTCACCCTTGACAAGTCGGGCGGCCTGAAGACCGCCACCGAGGTGTCCGCCGACAACTCGGCCCTCATGCGCAACATCCGCAAGCACGAGAACTCCATCAGGCGCTCGCTCCAGACGATCACGGGAAGCCTGCTCACTTGCGCCCGGATCCACTGCGGCGCGAAGATCGAGAAGAACTTCGGCCCGATAGAGGTGTCCTTCGACGACTCCATCATCGTGGACACCCAGGCCGAGAAGAACATGATGCTCGCGGAGATCGCCGCAGGCGTGGTGCCGGCGTGGAAGTACATGGCCACGTTCTTCGACATGTCCGACGAGGAGGCCATGCGTTTGATCGGCACGAACTCCGTGGACATGGGGGCGTAATGCTGACCCCCGAGCAGGCCGAGGGCGCCGGTGAGCTGGTGGCCGAGGTGTACCGCCAGATAGAGGCCGAGCTTCTGGAATACCTCGTCGCCAAGATGATAGAGGGCGACGTGTCCGGGCAGAGGGCGGCCACCGCCCTGAACCTGCTGGCCCAGTCGATGCCGACCGAACTCAAGAAGATCATCGACGCCCATGCCGACGAGATCGACGACACCGTGCGGCAGGAAGTGGAATCCGCCCTCTCCGCGTCAGACGCCTTCGACCTGGCCCGCATCACCGCTGCGGCGGGCGTAACACTGGCAGATTCCGCCCTCACCGCCCAAACCGCCGCCGTGGCCACGGGGGCCAGGGACGTGCTGGCCCGCGACAACCTGGATCTGTCGGCGGCGGCACGGTCGAAGTTCCTGCAATGGAGCACGTGGGCGGCCACCCAGGCGGCCACGGGCAACATGACGGCCGACAAGGCGCTGCACAGGGCCGTGCGAGAGCTTGCCAAGGGCGGCCTGGGCATCGAGTTCGTCACCTACCGCGACGAGGGGACGGGCAAGGTCACCGTCACAAACCGCGTGGACGTGGCCGTGCAGCGCCACCTGCGCACGCTCATAGCCCAGGGGGCTGCCGAGCTGACCATGGCCCGCATCCAGGACGCGAGGGTGGAGTTCGTGGAGGTGTCCAGCCACTACGGGAGCCGTCCGTCCCATGCTGAATGGCAGGGACGCTGCTACCATGTGGGTGGCGCCGTGGAGGTTGACGGCGTGCGCTACGAGGACTTCGAGTTCGGCACCGGCTACAAGGGGACGTGCGGCCCCTACACCGCTCTGGGCGACCAGCTCCTGGGCGTCAACTGCCGGCACTCGTTCGCACCCTGGCAGCCGGGAATGCCCCGTGCCTACTCTCCCGACCCCGAGCACCCCAGCGGCATCCCCTCGGACGAGGCCTACGCCCTGGCGCAGAGGCAGAGGGCGAGGGAGCGCCGCATCCGCGAGACAAAGCGCGAGCTGGCCGCAGCCGAACAGCTGTGGGCGGCCGACCCGACGGCGGAGCACCGTGCAGAGGTGGACAAGCTGAAACTGAAGCTGCGCCGCCAGCAGGAGGGCATGCGGAAGTTCATCAAAGAGGCCAACGCGAAATGCAAACCGGGAACCGAGGTGCTGCACCGCCAGCCCCGCCGCGAGTGGGCCGGTGACAGGCCGAAGTCTGCTATCATGGAGAACATGAGACATAAGGAACCGCTAGTGAAGATGGCCAAGGACAGGAACGCCCTGTCCGTGTCCCCCGCTGTCAACGCGAAGGGGTTCCACGACGCGTTCAGCGCCATGCCCGTACCGAAGCCCGTGGCCGAGAGCGCGTACCGCGAGGCGGGGCGCATCCTGTCGGCCTGCGACGGCACCGAGTTCGAGCACCTTGTCGCCATCGACGCCCGCACCGGCGTCCTAGTGGCAGACAACCTGGACGTTGCACCGACGCGGGCCAGGGCCACCGGCTTCCGCAATTCCGACATCGCAAAGATACGGCAGTGCAGCGGCGGCGTCGTGACGATACACAACCACCCGGGAAGCAAGCAGCCTTCGTTCCGCGACGTGGTAACAGCAGCGGAGAACGCGGAGGTGCGGGCGTCCATCGTGGTGGGCCACGACGGCTCCGTGTGGTATGTATCCGTAAACGACCCGTCGGTTGCAGACCAGCTCCTGGCAGCCTATAATGAGTCAAAAGCGTACTTGGGAGAATTCGCAGAGCAAGCGGCTCTCAAGACTATGCTTGAAGACGATAAATCAAATTTGATCGATTGGAGGAGGCTGAGATGACACAAGAAGAGAAGCTTTTCATGGTGTGCGATGACACCAACAACGATATCGATCTCGACGACATCAATCTCGATGATCTCCCCAAAGAGCTTTTAGAGAGAATGCGCAAGGCCATGGAGGACGCAAAGGCCATTGCAAAGCCCGCGGCTGCATAGCCGCATCCAACCCAAGGCATGACGGAACGGCTCACGGGCCGCCCGTCCGCAGCCCCGCCACGGCGGGGCTTTTCTTTTGTCAAAAGTCCTCCGGCGACACCTCCCGGATACTGCCCCTTGCTTGGGATAGCGCGAAAAACCCACCCACGAGCGGAGAGAACCGCGCAAACAAACCTGGGATGAAAGGAGCAGGTAATGGGAGCAGAGGACTTGGGCAAGCAGGCAGAGCCGCAGGAACCCGCCGGGAACGAGCATCAAGGCTCGACCGGCGAGGGCAACACCGACCCGAAGGCGGGGGCGACCGACCCGCAGGGGGACGGCGACCCCGACGACGGCGTGGTGGACAGCCACGGCCAACCCGGCATCAACAGGGAGCGCCACGACCGCGAAATCGCCGCGAAGGACGCCCGGATCGCCGAACTGGAGGGGAAGCTGGAAGATGCCTCCAAGACGGAGCAGGGCCGCGCCGACCTCAAGAAGGAGATCGACAAGCTGCGGGCCGAGCAGGCCGACGAGCGAGTGGCCCACAAGCTGGAGCTGGCGGGCTGCGTCGATCTGAAGGCCGCGAAGGCCCGCCTGGACGACTTCGGCGGCGACGTGGACAAGCTGAAGTCCGAGTGCCCCTACCTGTTCGCAGAGAAGAAGCAGACCGGCTCCACCGGCCTGGAGGCTTCGGGCGCTGCTTCCGGCGGCCCGGCCAAGACGATCCGCGATGCCCTGAGGGGCTAGAGAGGAACCCAAATGATCACGCTCGCAGAACTGGCGACCAACGCCGACGGCAAGCTCGTGCAGGGCTTCGTCAACGAGATCATCACCGATAGCTACCTGCTCTCGGCGCTGACCTTCGACGACTGCCTGAACTCCACGGGCACGTCCGACCTGACGTACACCTACAAGCGCGTGAAGACCCCGATGGAGGCCAAGTTCCGCGCGCTGAACACCGAGCCCGAGAAGAGCAAGCCGGAGATCGAGCGCGTCACCACCCAGGTGGCCATCCTCTCCGACGCCTGGAACATGGACCGTGTGGCCAAGGAGGCGGCGTCCGACCTGTACGAGCTGCACCTGGTGGAGTCGAAGAACGCCATCATCCGCAAGTTCAACGCCACCATCATCGGCGGCGACACGACCGTGGACGAGAACGGGTTCGACGGCCTGAGCAAGGCCGTGACCGGCACCTCCACCGACTTCACGTCCGCGGTCGATCTCGATGCCCTCGAAAAGGCCTCCGCTTTGGCCTTCGCCGAGGAGATGGACAATTTCCTGTCCGCGCTCATGCGCGATCCAGACGTGCTGCTGGTGTCCCCGCGAATGAAGGTGAAGATCAACGCTATCTGCCGCATCCTGGGCATCAGCAACGTCACCATGGACTCCGCCGGCCACCGCGTGAGCGCATGGGACGGCATCCGTATCGAGGAGCTGCGCGACGGGGCCCTCAAGACCAACGACATCTACGCCGCTTGCCTCGGTATGGACGGCTTCCACGGCATTACGCTGAAGGGCGGCAACGCCGTGAGCGTCAACCTCCCGAACTGGGAGGCGCCGGGAGCGGTGAAGACGGGCGATGCCGAGTTCGTTTGCGGGTGCGCCCTCAAGGCGACGAAGGCGGCGGGCGTCCTGCGTGCCAAGCCGGCCGAATAGTGGCCACGGCGCCGACATACCGGTACTACCGCGACAGCTACGGCGGAACCGCCGTGCCCGAGGCCGAGTGGGCGCACCGCTCGGCCCGGGCGGCCGCCTGGCTCGCCAGGACCGAGGCGCTCTCTACCGTCACGCCCTGGGGCGACCCCGACGAGTGCCGGGCCATGGCCCTGTGCGCCCTGGCCGACAAGGCGGCAGAGCTTGACGCGGCGGCTGAAGATGCCGAGGTGTCCTCGGTGTCCGTCGGCTCGGTGAGCACGTCCTACGACGCCACGCGGGGAGGGTCTATCGACCTATCCCCCGCCGGGCGCGAGCGGGCCATGCTGTCGGCCGTGTCCCCCTGGCTGCACGTGTACCTGGGGGTGCGCCTGTGAGGCGCCCCGATTACAGGCTGTGCGACCAGACGGTGACCGTATACCGCCGCAACGGGCGGGACGATATCTCCCGCACCGTCTTCGACCGGGCATTCCTGGACATCAAGAAGGTGCGCAACGTGGAGAAGACGGGCAGCGACGGGGCCATGTCGTTTTTGCTCGTCATCCTCGGCGACGCCGACGTGCGGGATGGCGACAAGGCCATCCACGGCGAGGGGCCGGAGATCGGCACCGACGCCGAGTGGCAGCAGTTCGTCCCCTCCAAGGTGCGCGGCCTATGCGCCGTGCGCTGGGCCGACCCCAAGTACCTGGGCGGCGAGGTGTGCCACGTCGAGGCGGGCGGATGACATGATCGTGAGAGTGGACGCCAGCATCAACCCGCCGAGGGAGATCATGGAGCAGCTGGGCGTGACCGAGCGCGGGCACGTGCAGGAGTTCCTGACTGACCGCGTGCTGTTCCGCATGCGGCGCTACATGCCCTGGCTCTCCGGCATGACGGCCACGAGCCTCACCCAGGCCACTTCACCGTCAACCATCACCGTCAACGCGCCTTACGCCAAGCGGCTGTACGAGGGGTTCTCCGAGGCGGGCAACCCCCTAAACTACACGACCATCACCAACCCCTACGCAGGTCCGCGCTGGGACGAGACCCTGGTCTCCCGCGAGGGCGCGGCTATCGCGCAAGAGGTTCAGCAGTTCGTGGAGGGAAGGCCATGAGCGACGCGCTTGGGAAAATGAGAACGTTCGTGGAGGGCTTCCCGGACTTCGACATCCTGGGGAGCCTGGAAATCGACTGGACGGACGAGGTGCCCAACTGCGCGGGCCTGTTCCCCGCCGGCATGGTGGAGGTGTCCCGCAAGGCGGACATCACGGGCAACGTGGCCGTGACGAACCAGTACAACTTCGCGCTGTACGCCCGGCTGCCCAAGATGGGCCAGCCCGACGACGCCGGTGCGGAGCTGAACGCCTCGTGGGTCATGGCCTTCCAGGAGTGGGTGCAGGCCCAGTCCGTCCTGGGGCTCGCCCCGGCCTTCGGTGACAACCCGAGGAGCGAGAGGATCGCCGCCAGCAACGGCGCGCTCTACTCCGCCGGCGACGAGGGCACCGCCCTCTACGCCGTGCAGCTGTCAGTCAGATTCGAGAAACGCTACAAGAGGAGCTAGAAATGGCAGGATCAACGGCCAACACCTTCAACACACCTGCGGACCAGACCATCGCCCGCGAGCAGCTGGTCTGCTACCTCAACACCGCCACCTACGCCTCCCCCACCTGGGCGGCGCTCGGCAAGCGCGTCGAGGACTCCACCATGGACTTCGACTGGGGCGACGAGACCAAGCAGGACATCCTGGGCAACGTCCACACCACCATGAAGAAGCCCGTCATCACCCAGAGCTTCGACCCGTGCAACCTTGACTCCGCGGACAGCGCCATCGCAAAGGTGTGGCAGACCGCCGTGCACGACCAGGACCCGCAGAAGCTCTGCAACATGGACATCCTGGTGGTGCACCTGTACGCAGGAACGTCCTCGGCCCCGTTCGCGGAGCGTTACCCCGCCTCCATGGTGAAGCCCACGGGCCTCGGCGGCGAGGGCGGCGGCTCCATCGAGATGCCCATCGACGTGACCTACGGCGGCAAGCGCGAGACCGGCACCGCGGCCGTGGCCGACGGCGCGGTGACCTTCACGCGCGACGGCGCGGCGAGCTAGGGGGAGACATGGCCAAGGAGCTGAACTTCGAGACGGGCGTGGTGGAGTACACCATCAACAGTGCCGCCACCGCCCGCTTCAACCCGACGGACGCCATGTTCGTGGAGCGCATGTACAACACCTTCGGCGAGCTTGCCGACAAGCAGGACGAGTTCGAGGCCCGCGTGGCCGAGATCGGCGAGGACGGCGAGGCCATGTTCGCCTACGCCGCCGAACGCGACCGGGACATGCGCGGCATGATCGACAACCTGCTGGGCGCCGGCGTGGCCGACGCGCTGTTCCCCGGCATGAACTGCTACGCCCTGGCCGACGGGCTGCCCGTGTGGATCAACCTCATGTTCGCCGTGGCCGACGAGGTGGAGGCCACCTTCACCGACGAGCAGAAGAAGTCCGACCCGCGCGTGAAGGCCTACAACGGCAAGTACGCCGCCATGGCCAAGAAGTACAAGAGGGCCAGGAAGTGATTCCCGACGCCCCCTGGGAGCTGCCGGAGTCCGCCGTCATCGGCGGCGAGGAGTGGGAGATCAACTCCGACTTCCGCTGCGCCCTGGACACCATAGCGGCCATGAACGACCGCGAGATAGACGACGGGGAGAGGACGGGCGCCGTCCTCTCCCTCCTTTTCCCCGACTACGAGGACATGCATATGTCCCACGTCCAGGAGGCCCTTGACTTCGCCTTCTGGTTCGTAGGCGGCGGACAGCCCCAGGGCGGCCAGAAGCGCCCCAAGCTCATGGACTGGGCGCAGGACTTCCCCATCGTGGTGGCGCCAGTGAACCGGGTGCTCGGGTTCGAGGCCCGCGAGGCGCCCCACCTGCACTGGTGGACGTTCCTGGCGGCCTACAACGAGATCGGCGACTGCCTGTACGCGCAGGTGGTGTCGATCAGGAAGAAGCTCAAGCAGGGAAAGAAGCTGGACAAATCGGACCAGGCCTTCTACCGCGCCAACAGGGAGCTGATTGACATGAGGGGAAGGGCGACCTCCGCCGAGGAGGACATGTTCGACGAATGGACGAGGGGGTAGGCCATGGCATCCGACGGAACGATCACGTTCTCCACGGCGCTGGACAACTCGCAGCTGGAGAAGGGCATCAAGGCCGCCGAGCGCGAGGTGAAGCGCATCGAGGATAAGGTCTCGCGTGCCGAGACCACCAAGAGCGGCATCGAGAAGCAGATGGAGGCCGCAGAGGCCGCCATCAAGGAGACCGGCTCGGAGATCGACCGCCTCAACGCCAAGATGGCCGGGTTGGGCGGGGTGTCCGGCACCCGCGAGGGCTACGAGGCCCAGCGGGCCGAGATCGAGGGCACCGCCTCCGCGCTCGCGGCCGCACAGGCCCGGATGGAGTCCCAGGTCGCCGGCATCGACAAGCTGAACGGGCAGTGGCAGAAGGCCGACGAGCGGGCGCGGGCCTACACCGAGCAGCTGGGGCAGGCCAAGTCCCGCGCGGCGGAGCTGGGGGCTGAGTACCAGCGTTCGATGGCACGCGCGGCATCCTCCGCCGACATGGTGCGCAAGCGCCAGTCCGGGATCGGCGAGGCATACGCCAAATCGGTGGCCGCAGGCACCATGGACGCCGGGAAGTCGCTGTCGGCCTCGGAGGCCCGCTTCGCGCAGTTCTCCAAGCGCATAAAGACCATGATGAAGGACGCGTTCATCTTCTCTGGCGTACTCGTGGCCCTGAACGCCGTGAAGGAGCACCTGGCCGAGACCATGAAGGAGAACGACCGGTTCGCGGCGTCCTACGCCGTCCTCATGGCCACCATGAAGGGCTTCGCGGCACCGCTCGTGAACGCGGCAACGGCGGCCCTCACCGGCCTCATGAACATGCTGTCCCGGATGCTCGCGACCCTGGCGCAGCTCATCGACTCGGTGTTCCGCACCGACCTCTCCGGCTCAATCAAGGCCGCGAGGGCGGCCGCCCAGGCCGCCGAGCGCGAGGCAAAGGCCAAGAAGAAGACCGCCAAGGCGGCCAAGGAGGCCGCGAAATCGATCATGGCCTTCGACGAGATCAACGCCATGCAGGCGGACAAGAAGGACGAGAAGGACGACGAGCCCGCCGAGAAGCCGCTCGACTTCGACGCCCTGGGGGCCGGCAAGATCGACGAGGCCCTGGGGGCCATCATGGCCGTGCTGGGCGCGGCGCTCTTGGCCGTGGGCGCAATCCTGTGCTTCTCCGGCATCAACATCCCCCTCGGCATCACGCTCATGGCCGTCGGGGCGCTCATGCTCTACACGGCCGTGCAGGAACAGTGGGGGAAGCTGCCCGCCGAGGTGCGGGAGGCCATCACGACGGCCCTCGTGATCGGCGGCCTGCTGTGCCTCGTCGTGGGTGCCGTCCTCGCCTTCTCCGGCGTCAACGTCCCCCTGGGCGTGGGGCTCATCGCCGCGGGCGCGGTAATGCTCGGGGCGGCGGTCGCCCTCAACTGGGGCAGCATGAGCGCCGAGGCCCAGGGGGTGGTGTCCGTCATGATGGGCATCCTGGGCGCGGCCCTGCTCGTCATCGGCGCCATTCTGACCTTCACCGCCGCCAACCCCATGCTGGGCGTGGGGCTCATGATCCTGGGGGCCGCCGTGCTCGCGGCCGTGGTGGCCCTCAACTGGCAGAGCATGCCCGAGGAGGTGCAGGGCGTGGTCTCCGCGATCATGCTGATCGTCGGCATCGCCTTCCTCGTGCTCGGCGTGGTGCTCGCCTTCGCGGCTCCGGGGGCATGGGGGCTGGCGCTGGGCCTCATCATCGTGGGGGCCGCCGCCCTCGCCGGGGCGGTCGCCCTCAACTGGGAGAAGATGCCCAAGGAGGTCAGGGACACGGTGTCCACCATCATGGGCATCGTGGGCGGGGCCCTCGTGGTCATCGGCGTAATCCTGCTGTTCACCGGTGCGGGAATCCCCCTCGGCGTGGGCTGCATCCTCGCGGGCGCGGGACTGCTCGCCGCAGACGCCGCCCTCAACTGGGACTTCCTCAAGGACAAGATCGCAGAGATATGGGCGTCGATCTGCCGCTTCTGGGACGACAACATAGCCCAGGTGTTCACCGAGCAGTTCTGGGAGGATTTGTGGAAGTCCATGGTGAACGGCCTCATCTGGGCCATCAACTCCGGGCTGTCGGCCTTCGGCGGTTTCCTCAACGACATCTCGTCGGGCATCGGCGGCCTCTTGGGCGCCGTCGGCATCAACGACTGGTCGGGGTGGAACGTGCAGATGCCGCAGATACCCTACCTGGCCCAGGGCGCGGTCATCCCGCCCAACCGCAAGTTCGCCGCCGTGCTGGGCGATCAGACGAGCGGCAACAACCTGGAGGCCCCCGAATCCCTCATCCGCCAGATCGTGCGCGAGGAGTCCGGGGGCATCGACGCCGACGCGCTGGCCTGGGCGGTGCAGCAGGGCGTGGCCATGGCCATCGTGCAGGCCATGCCCTCCCAGGGCGCCGGCGACAGCGACGCTACGATGGTCCTGCAAGTTGACGGCGAGGAGCTTGCCCGGGCCGTGGCCCGGGGCAACGCCTCGCTCATGTGGAAGGGGGCGTTGAGCCCCGAGATCCAGTTCGCGTAGGAAGGAGGGCGCATGGCGGCTCTTGCCGTGGGCACGTCGGTGTCCTCCCTCAAAGACGTGCCGGTGGAGCCGGACGTGATCGACTGGGACGTGAACGACATCTCGTCGCCCGACGCGGGGCGCGTGCAGGACGCCAACTGCACCATGTACAAGCGCCGCATCGGGCGCAAGCGCAAGCTGTCCCTGGCCTGGCACAACCCCACGCTGGCCCAGGCATCGGGGATCCTCAAGATGTTCGCCCCCGAGTACGTGCACGTGCGCTTCCTGGACGTCGAGGAGGGCAAGTTCATCACGCGCGAGTTCTACACCGGCGACAAGAAGGCCCCGTTCCGCCGCATCAACCTCACCGGCCCGTCGGGCCAGACCGCCGTCATATCCGCCCTCTCCTTCGACATCGTTGAGAGGTAGCCGATGATCAACACGTCATTCGAGTTCCGCCAGAGGATCGCCGACACCGCCGACGTGCGCGTGAGGGCCCAGCTCGTGCTGGCCGACGGGAGGCGGATGGACCTTTCCGGCGACGACATAGCCGGCAACTCGCTGGCCTTCGACCAGTCGGTGTCCTCGCAGGGCAGTTTCGACGTCGGCGGCGCCATCGTCGGCGGGCTGAAGCTCACCCTCAACAACGACGGGCGGCGCTTCGACGACATCGACTTCGACGGATCGCGGATCATCCCATCCGTTGGCGTGGACGTGGGCGGGGAGGTGGAGTGGCTGCGCAAGGGCACCTACTGGGTGGAGCAGCCGAGGAGCTATAGCGAGACCATCCCCCTGTCATGCGTCGATTCGATGTCGAAGTTCGACGTGCCCTACTCCAGGGTCGGCACGCGCTACCCCGCCACCGCCCAGACGGTGGTGCGTGACGTGTGCCAGGCCTGCGGCGTGCCCCTCCTGGACGCCGCCTTCCACGGCTGGCAGACCGTCTTCAAGCAGCGCCCCGACAACGACCCCACGTGCCGGCAGGTGCTCTCGTGGGCGGCCCAGGCCACGGGCAACTGGGCGAGGGTGACCGCCGACGACCGCATGGAGCTGGCGTGGTACGACCCCTCCGTGTGGGACGAGGAGGACTGGCTCGACGGCGAGGAGTTCGACGACGCCAGCCCCTACCAGAGCGGCAGCGACGCCGACGGCGGCAACTTCATCGACTACTCGTCGGGCGATTCCTACGACGGCGGCAGCTTCGAGACGGGCCGCATCGTGCACATCCACGCCTACTCCGACGCCACCCTGGCCACCGACGACGTGGTGGTGACCGGCATCCGCGTGACCGCGTCCGACGAGGTGCGGCCCGACGGCTCCAAGGGCGCCAAGGGCGAGACGGTGACGGTGGGATCGGAGGGTTACGTGCTGGAGGCGTCGGGCAACCCGCTGGTGTCCTACGGCGAGGCCCGCGCAACGGCGTCCCGCATAGCGGCCCGCACGGTGGGCCTGCGCTTCCGCCCCTTCGACGTGTCCTGCATAGGCGACCCGAGGGTTGAGCCCGGAGACCCCGCCATCATCACCGACCGCCACCAGAACGCCCACAGGGGCTACCTCACGCGCGTGGCCTACAAGGTCGGCGGCTTCGCTGCCTACTCCTGCTCGGCGAAATCGCCGCTGCGCAACGCGGCGGCAGGAGGCGGGGCGTTCACGCGGGCCATCCTGGGCCTGGCCGAGGACGTGCGCAACGAGCAGACGGCCCGCGAGATCGCCTTGCAGCGCCTCAACGACGACCTTGCGGCGGCACCGGGCATGTACGTCACCACGAAGAGCGAGGACGGCGGCACCAGCTGGTACCTGCACGACAAGCGCGACCTCAAGGACTCCAAGATCGTGTGGAAGGTCAACTCCGCCGGGTTCGGAATGTCCATCGACGGCGGGAAGAACTACTCTTACGGCCTGGACAAGTGGGGCAACGCCATCCTCAACACGGTGTACGCCATCGGGCTGAATGCCGACCACATCACTGCCGGCAGCCTGCGCGTGAGAAGCGGCGGCAAGACGATCTTCTGCGCGGACGTGCGGGCGGGACAGTTCTGGTGGGATTCCACGTACAGCAAACTGTCGAACACCGGCGCGCTCACGGTAACTTCAGGCAAAATCGCCGGGTTCACCGTCTCGGGCAACAAGCTGTACACCTCACGGAGTTCTTTGAAAAGCATTGCAAACGGTGTTTATGTGGGAAGCGACGGCATTTCAACGGGCAACGGTGCCAACTGGTGCGCCATCTCCAGCGGGGCCTTCTTCGGAGGAAATGGCAGTTCGACTGAAAAGGGATGGCTATCCCTCGCCTACAACTTCCCCTCATCTAAAAAGCAAGTCTCGATCTTGGCGGGACAGGCCGGCGTGTGCATCCTGGGCGGCCTGTATGTCGGGAACTACGTATCACGTGGAAGTTCCCCTTCCGTTTGGGAGGGAACGAGTCCGACTTTAAGATGCTCACGTATAAAAAGCGGCTACACCGTGAAAAGAGTGGCACTGACGGGAAAGCGAACCCTGCAAGTTGCCTTGGCAAATGACAAGGGGCAGGTTGTCGGGTGCGACAAGATAACCGTGTTCAAGGATGTCACGTTCACACCTGGAGCAATCACCCAGGAAAGCCTGACGTTCAAGAAGGGCATTGTTATAAGTTCCTAGCTTAGGAGGACTTATGAAGAGAATCGACGACAGCATTATGGTTGAGAAAGATGGAAAGATGTTCCTCGCTCCTGGATCAGATGCCGCCATGTACTCGGCAGGCAATTACGGCGTGTACCGAATTGAGTACATCCCGATCAACGCTATAGCGGATGAGCAGCAGAAAGAGCAGGAGACCCGATGAAAGTCAAGAAGGCCAATCTTGAACTAGAGAATATGCTTGCCAGCTTATCGTCGGTAATCGACCGAACGGACGTCATCGGCTACACGGCCGCGAAGAACACGCTCGCAATTCAGGGCGCAATCACCGCCTATATCGAGACTCGCGATAGGCTGATCGAAAAGTATGGCGATCAGGAGACGGACGCCAACGGCGTCCCGACAGGCCGCATGCACATCGACCCATCTATGGATGACTTCCCCGCGTTCCTGGAAGAACTCCAGCAGATAGCGAACAGGGAATCAAAAGTGACCGTAGAAACCCTCCCCTACGCCGAGGCCATCGGCAAGATCAGCGGCACGCAGCTCCTCGCCTTGGACTGGATGTTCGAGGAGGGCGACTGATGGCTATCCAACACAGGCGCGGCATTTACAGCCGCTTCGACCCCTCCCGCCTGGTCGCGGGCGAGTGGGCCGTGGTGCTCTCGGGCGACCCCGACGCCAAGGACGGCAAGGCGGCCTACGTGTGCTTCGCCGCCGGCGACGTCAAGCGCGTGGCCACCTACGAGGACATGATGGACTGGCTCCTGGGCCTGCGCGAGGACGTGATCACCGCCGTGGTGGACTCGGCCACCTCCGAGATCAGGGCCGAGCACCTGCAGATGATGGGCGACGCGCAGACGGCCGAGGCGGCCAGGGCCGCGGCCGAGCAGCTGCGCAGTGATGCCGAGGCGGCCAGGGCGTCGGCCGAGTCCTCGCGGGCGACCGCCGAGCAGGCCCGCGCCGCCGCCGAGCTTGAGCGGGCGCGGAAGATCGCGGCCTTCGAGGCTGCCGTGGCGGCCGGGGAGTTAGACGGGGCCACCTTCACGCCCAGCGTGAGCGAGGCCGGCCTCCTGTCGTGGACCAACGACAAGGGCCTGCCCAACCCCGTCACCGTGGACGTTCGCGGCCCCAAGGGCAACGACGGCGCGGTGTCGCAGATCGGCACGGGCCTCTACGCGTTCCAGGTGGCGCGGGACGGGCACCTGCACCTGCTGCACGGCGAGGAGGCCGAGGTGCCGGACATGGAGATAAGGGACGACGGGCACCTGTGGGCGCTCGTGGGAAGCTAGGAGTAGACATGCCTTACATCGACTTGGGGCCGGTCGTCGGCAAGGACGGCGGGTTCGGGAACATCACGAGCGACTACGTCAACGACGGCGGCAGCCCCGGCGTGGAGATCACCATGAGCGGCGAGGACGCCGCGAAGGACTTCCACTTCGAGTTCAAGAACCTGGTTAACGACCCGCTGACGAGCGCGGAGGTGAAGGCCATCGCCGCCGGCGAGCAGGTGCAGTCCTCAAGCGTCGTCAACGGCACGACACTGAGCCAGTTCTTCGGGCTGCTCGCCGAGGCGTTCGCGCCGGCCGACCACCAGCACGACGCCTCGGACGTGACGTCAGGCACGTTCTCGGGCGACATGCTGGCCGACAAGGCCGTGACCGCCGACAAGATCGCAGATAATGCGATAACCGCCGCCCAGATAGCCGACGGCACCATCACCCAAGCCAAGCTCGACGAGGCAACCCGGGATTGCTTGTCCCCGGTTCGAGTATGGGGAGGGGGAGAGTTCCCCTACAACAAGCCCACGGACCGCTCCTTTAGGGCATTCGGAGTCTACGGCTACTACGTCGCCGTTGACTCCGGGTCCAACGTTTGGGGCGGCTGCATCCTGAGCGATAACACCGTGACGTGGGTTAAGAGGTGATTGCTTGTCCCAGAAAGACTGGATCGCCATCTCCGAGGGCGTGATGGCGGCCAGGGCGGGTATGTTCGCGGTGGTTCTGGTCGACGTTCAGAAAAACTTCGCGCCGCGGGAGTGGACGGAGCTCGCCACCCTCCCGGAGGGGATGAGGCCCGGCAGGACCCTCTACATGGACTCCCAGATAGGGGGCTACACCGCCCGCGCCTACGCCAACGCCGACGGCCTGCTGCAGGTCTACAACCTGCGATCTGCCGCCGGCAGCGCGATGGCCGACACTCTGCTCGTGCCGCTGGTGTGACCCCTACGCGGCGTAGGAGTCGTGCCAGCGGCACGACGTGCCCACGGTGCCCCCGTGCACCCTGATGCGGCCCTCCTCGATGGCGAGGTGCCCTGCCGGCGTGTCGCAGTACACGATGCCGGCCAAGGGCGCGGGCAGCGCGGGGCTGGTGAGTACCTGCTCGTACCCGCCGGTATGGGCGTAGACGCAGGTGATCAGCCCCGACACGTGCACGGTGTGCCCGTCGCGGTAGATGCGCACCTGCTCGATCTTGTGGGTGGCGTTGGCAGTGTTCGCGGCCACCTCGTTTCTCTGGGACAAGCAATCACCTCTTAACCCACGTCACGGTGTTATCGCTCAGGATGCAGCCGCCCCAAACGTTGGACCCGGAGTCAACGGCGACGTAGTAGCCGTAGACTCCGAATGCCCTAAAGGAGCGGTCCGTGGGCTTGTTGTAGGGGAACTCTCCCCCTCCCCATACTCGAACCGGGGACAAGCAATGCCCTACGCGGCCATGGGCAGCTCCACGGGTGCGGGGGTCAGCTGGATGCCCCTGTACATGTCGTCGCAGGTCTTGCCGAGTATGCGGCGGGACAGCTTGCGCTGGGCGCGGAGCACCTTGGCGCGGGTAAGCGCGATGTAGTAGCGGTAGCACGTGCCGATGTCGCTGTGCCCGAGCATCCCCGCCAGGTCGTTGATGGGCACGAGGTCGGCGGCCAGGGTCGCGAACGTGTGCCTGAAGTTCTGCATGGTGATCTTGGGCAACTTGTGGGTCTTTATCCACCGCCGCACCCGGTAGGACGCCTGTGCGGGCGTCAGCTCGCCGATCACGCGGCCCTTGGGGCGGCCCCGCCCCACCCATATCTGGTGCAGCCTGTCCAAGGCCCAGGGCGGCAGGTACAGGTCGCGCTCGCCCTTGGCGGTCTTGGTCGGCCATTCGCGCGTGCCGTCCGATGTCGTCTGGAGCGTGGCGCGTATGGGCACGAGGCCGGTGCGCCAGTTGACCTGCTCCCACTTGAGGGCGTAGCTCTCGCCGGGCCTGAGCCCCAGCGATGCCGAGAGGATGACCGTGGCCTCCACCTCGCAGCCCACCATGCCGCGTATGAGCTTTTTCAGCCTGCGGTGCGTCAGCGTCTCGGGCCGGTAGGCGGGCACGCGGGGCTTCTCCACGTGCTGGGTGGGGTCCCACACCCTCATGCGCCACTTGGCGAGCGCCCAGCGCACGATCTGGCGCAGGCACTTGTACGCCTTCCACGCGCCCCCGGGGCCGCACTCCTTGGCCATGTCGTCAACCCAGGCCTGCACCTCGTCAGGGTCGATGGCCGCGATGGTCGCGCCCGCCCAGCGGGGCAGCACGTGGAGCCTGATGCTGCTCTCGTAGCCGTCAACCGTGTTGGTGCGGCGGCGCGACCTCTTGGCCGGCAGGTAGTGCTCCAGGGCGATCTGCCCGATGGTGAGGGATGCGGGGTTCATGGGGGCCTCCTTCTGTTTGCTTTGCGACACGAACCATAGTATCGGGCCGTAAGGAGATGCGAGAGAAAGGAGACCCATGGATGCAGCGATCGACTGGCATCCCATCGCCGTGATCACAGTTCTGATGGTGCTCGATATCCTCACAGGATTCGGCGGCGCAGCGAAGGACAGCACCGTGGAGTCCGGCAAGATGCGCGAAGGCCTTTGGCACAAGGCGGGGTTCTACGGCCTCGTAGCCCTTGCCGCCGTATGGGAAGTCGGAAGCGTGTGGCTCAATGCGGAGGTGTCTGGCATCGGGGTGTCCGTGCCGCAGATACCCGCAGTGGGCGCGGTGTGCACATTCGTAGCGGCAACCGAGGTGGTCTCCATTCTGGAGAACCTGTGCGTGCTCAACCCGGACATCGCCGAGCTGCCGGTGATCAAGCGGCTGAAGCCCCACGACCTGGAAAAGGCGGCGGAGAAAACGGGCGCCGATGACTGGAAGACCGTTGTAACGGAAGACGACGATGACTGGGGCTACAGCCCCATGTACGACGGCGACGACGAGATGGAGGCGGAGTAATGACGAAGGTTGCTAACTGCGGGCACGACGAGCGCGGCAAGTACTCTGGGGGGAAGCCCGGAGACCAGTCCGGCACGGAGTGGTACGTCCGAGAGGACTACGACTTCGGCCAGAGCGTGTTCCTGGTGCACCCCAACGACAAGGTGAACGACCTCATGGCCCGCATGGCCGTCAACGGGGCCAGGAACGACCACGTGGGCTACTGCCAGGGGCACCGCACCACGTTCTACGAGGCCTTGAAGCGCAACAAGTGGGTGGTGGGCACGATCAAGGAGGACTGCGAGTCGGACTGCTCCTCGGGCGTGGCGGCCCTGGGCGAGGCGTGCGTGCAGCGCCTCAAGCTCGGCAAGGCCCACATCTCCAAGGACGTGTACACCGGCAACCTCAAGGCGGCCTTCGTCGCGGCGGGGTGGAAGGCCTACACCAAAGCCGAGCTGCTTGGGAAGTACGGCAAGAAGCCCAAGGGCTGCATCCAGCTCAACCCGAGCCGCCACGTGAACGTGGTGGTGGAGGGGGCGTCCAACCTGGCGGCGGCCGCGAAGCCGAAACCCAAGCCCTCGTCCGGCGCTAAGGTCGCCAAGCCGAGCGCCGCGTGGGTGAGGTCTTTGCAGGACGCCTGCAACAAGGCCGGCCGCAGCAAGCAGGCCGTGGACGGCATCCCCGGCCCCGACACGCTGGCCGGCTGCCCGACCCTGCGCAGGGGCGGCAAGGGCGCAATCGTCAAGCTCATGCAGCAGCGCCTCGTCTCCCTGGGATACTCCTGCGGTAGCTGCGGCGCGGACGGCGACTTCGGCCCCGGCACGGAGGGCGCGGTGCGCAAGTTCCAGGCGACCGCGGGCATCGCGTCCGACGGCATCGCAGGACGCGACACGTGGCGCAAGCTGCTCTGCCTGTAGAAAGCGCGGCGGCAGATCGATCAACCGCCCCGGCTCGCAGAGCCGGGGCCTTTTCTTTTTGGAGGTGCGGAATGGGAAAGGGCGGCGCCACATCCCAGACGAAGGAGCTGTTCGAGGACTACGACGGCTTCGTGGAGAAGTTCAAGCCGAAGAAGACCACCGACGACTGCTACACGCCGCCGCAGGTGTACCGGGCCGTCCTGGACTGGGCGGCGGCCGAGTACGGCCTTGCCGGCCGCGAGATCGTGAGGCCCTTCTTCCCGGGCGGCGACTACGAGCGCCACCCGTACCCGGAGGGCTGCGCCGTGGTCGACAACCCGCCGTTCTCCATCCTGGCCCGGATCGTGCGATTCTATATGGCGCGGGGCATCGACTTCTTCCTGTTCGCCCCGGCGCTCACGGTTTTCGGCCTGCTGCGCCAGGAGGGCGTCTGCGCCGTGTGCGCCGGCGCGGCGGTGGAGTATGAGAACGGGGCCCAAGTGAACACCAGCTTCGTCACCAACATGGAGCCGTGGCGGGCGCGGTCGGCCCCCGACCTGAACGAGGCGATCGCCCGCGCCGTGGCGGACTTCCGCCGCGAGAGGCGGCGCGAGCTGCCCAGGTACGAGTACCCCGACGCGGTGCTGACGGCCGCCAGGCTCAACTACATGAGCAACCACGGGACCGACTACCGCGTGGCCGCCGGCGACTGCTCCAGGATCTCGGCCATGGACGCGCAGCGGCCCCACGGCAAATCGGTGTTCGGGGGGGGGTTGCTCCTCTCCGAGCGTGCGGCGGCAGAGCGTGCGGCGGCAGAGCGTGCGGCGGCAGAGCGTGCGGCGGCCAGAAAATGGGAGCTGTCGCCGCACGAGCGGGAGGCGCAGCGCCGGCTCGGGTAGCAGGACGAACGCCCCGGCCCCTCGCAGCGATGCGGGGGGGCCGGGGCGTTTTCTGCGTTTAGGCCGCTTGTTGCCAGTCCGCAGAAATAAGAGCGAATCCCCACGATCGACATACTATATAAATGTTATCCCTTATCTTTCTCGGGCCTACCACTTCCTCGTTCGCAAGGACGGCTCCGTGTGGCGTCTGCGCCCCGAGAGCACGGTCGGCGCACACGCCCAGGGCGCTAACTCCGATTCGATCGGAATCTGCTTTGAGGGGAGCTACAACAAGGAGTCTATGCCCCAGGCCCAGATCGACGCGGGCCGCGAGCTGGTGGCCGAGCTGAAGAAGAAGTACGACATCTCGAAGGTTGTGCGCCACAAGGACGTTGGAAATACCGACTGCCCAGGCAAGAACTTCCCGTTCGACGCGATCGTGGCCGGCGCTCAGAAGAAGCCTGCCGCCGCCAAGCCCGCTGCGAAGCCCAAGGCCGTCAAGTACAAGATCACCACGAAAAGCGGCGTGAACATCCGTAAGAAGCCCGACACCAAGGCCTCGAAGGTCGGGGCCTACGCCAAGGGCGACGTGGTGACCGTCTCCGAGACCAAGACGGTCTCCGGCAACCTGTGGGGCAAGACCTCCAAGGGCTGGTTCGCCATCAAGTATGGCGGCGCGAGCTACGCGAAGAAGTGCTAGTCTCGGGAATCGATTGAATTTTCAGGCCCCGGCTACGCATTAATGCGTAGCCGGGGCCTTTTCTGTTGCGAGATGTTGCGTTGTGGATTTGCTTGACAAACCGCGCGAACGTGCTTCACGGGGCACACAATGTTGCGCGATGTTGCGCAAGTTGTGGAAAGATACGGAACGATATGACAAGAAACCCCAGGATTGACCTGGGGTTTCTTTTAATTTGCAGTGGCGGAGGAGGAGGGATTCGAACCCTCGTCACCGGGAGCACCGGTGAAACGGTTTTCGAGACCGCCGCATTCAACCACTCTGCCACCCCTCCGC
>CANPHS010000004.1 GCA_947573925.1 uncultured Enterorhabdus sp.
GGAAGCCGCCCGCCTGCGCGACCAGGTGGTGAAGCTGAAAAGCTCGGTGGAGGACAAGTCGGAGGCGGATGTGCTGAAAGATCTGAAGAAGAGCGCGCGCAAGGGCAGCGCCTACGGCAACCGCAAGCACGCCGCCTACGGGTCCAGCCGCAGCTCCTAGCGACGTTCCGGTTGCGGTGTCGCCGACCGGCGATGGAAGACGCCTTGCTGCGGGACGCCATGCCGGGCATGCTGTCCCGCCTCGCGCGGAGTGAGAATGGGACAGCGTGCCCGGTATGGCGTCCCGGCTTTTGGAGATTTCGCGTATCGGGAACTTTACGGAAATGTAAGGGAGCACGGGTCGCGCAGGGGCTGGGCAACGCTTATAATCGCCTTGTACTGTTGATACTTTTCGCGGCGCCTCGGTGCCGCGTGCGCCGCCCCATGAAGGAAGAGCCATGCCCGACCAACCGATGCATCCCGCCGGCGATCACAATCCCCGGAACAATCCACGCCAGCACAAGCGCCCCACGCGCCGCCGCCCTGCCAACGGGCATCCTGGCGCTTCCCACGGGGGCGTCGAGGCACACCACGGCTCCGGAGCCGCCTCTGCGCACCCCGGTTTCGAGGGCGCCCAGCAGCATGGTGCGCACCCGGGCGCGGACGCGCCGTCTTCTGCGCCGGCCGAAGCTGCCGCGCCGGCCTACCCGGCCGGTCACGACGCCGCTTCTCAGGAGGCCGCCGCCCGCGCCGCCTACGAGCAGTATGCCGCTGCTACGAACCATCCCCATCCGGGGGCGGCCAACCACCCCCAGTACGGTTCCCGCTATCAGAGCGAGTCGGGGTACGCCGGCTTCGCCAACACCGCCGCCGGCAACCCGCGGGTGGCCCCGGCCCGACCCACGCCGGGCCAGATGTCGCCCTACGATCCTTCCCTGTACAAGAAGAAGGGCAAGAAGAAGGCGGGCATCGCGGGCATTGTGGCCGCTGTGCTCGTGCTGGGCGCCATCGGCGTCGGGGTGTATATGTACCTGAACCCCTCCACCTTCAACATGACCGTGAACGGCATGACCCGCACCGTGGACAACGGCACCACTGTGGCCGACCTGGTGTCCCAGGGCGTGGTCACGCCCAAGCCGGGCAACCTCATCGACGTGGAAGGCGAGGTGCTGGAGGAAGGCGGCGGCAACGCCTTCGACGGCACGCTGAACGGCGAGCCCATCAGCGATCCGAACACGCCGGTGCACAAGGGCGATTCGGTGCAGATCGGCAACGGGTCCGACAAGATGGAAGACTACGACGTTGAGACCATCGAGAAGAAGCCCAAGCAGAAGATGCTGGGCGAGGGCGCCATCCACGTGTACATTCCCGGCGAGACGGGCCAGGTGGAGAAGCGTACGGGCAAGGTGTCCGGCAAGACCGCCAAAGAGGTCGTCAAGAAAGCCACGGACAACATCTACTTCCAGTACAACGCCAACCCCGGCGATGAGAAAGTGGTGGCCCTCACCTTCGACGACGGCCCGTGGCCCACGACGGAGGAGCTGCTGAAGGTGTTGAAGGACAACGACGCCAAGGCCACGTTCTTCACCATCGGCCGTCAGATTGCCGACCAGCCGAAGACCATGAAGAAGATGGCCGAGGCCGGCCATCAGATTGCCACCCATAGCTGGGACCATGCGGACAGCGGCGGCGGCAACGGCGTGGACATGACGCGTCAGAACGCCGAGACCCAGATCGAGGAGGTGCAGAAGGGGCAGCAGGCCATTGCCGACGCCACGGGTCAGGAGGCCTCCAAGGCGTTCCGCTCGCCCGGCGGCAACTTCCACGACGACATCATCTGGACGCTGCAGCCCTACATTACGAGCGAGATCGGCTGGAACGTGGACACCGAGGACTGGCGCACGCCGGGTGCCGAGGCCATCGCCGAGCGCATTATGAGCGCGAAGTCCGGCGACATCATCCTCATGCACGACGGCGGCGGCTCGCGCGACCAGACCATCGAGGCCCTGAAGGTGGCGCTGCCCTACCTGCGGGAGAAGGGCTTCAAGTTCGTGACCATCGACGAGCTTCTGGCCTACGACCCGCCCGCGGCGGCGGCGCTGGCGGCGGCCCCGCCGGGGGCGGCTGAGTTGGGGCCCGCCGCTTGGGCTGGGCCAGGCCACCGCGACCTGGCCGAGCCGAAGCGAACAACGTTGGTTTTATCGCAAAGAAGAAGGCCGGCGCCGTGGGGCGTCGGCCTTCTTCGTGCTCGGGGACTGTGCGAGCGGGGAGTCGGCGGCGTGCCTAGGCGCCGGCGCCGAGCATCTCCCGGGCGTGGGCGAGGGAGGTCTCCGTGGCGCTGCCCGACAGCAGCCGTGCGATTTCCCGCACCCGCTCCTCGCCGGTCACCTCGGCGAGCCGGGTCTCGGGGGCGTCGTCTGCGGTCTTCGCCACGGTGTAGTGGGTGTCGGCCACCACGGCCACCTGGGCCAGATGGGTGATGACGATGACTTGGTGGCTTGCGGCCAGCTCGGCCAGCACGGCGGCCAGGGCATTGGCGGTGCTGCCACCCACCCCGGCGTCCACCTCGTCGAAGATGAGCGTCTCGGTGCCGTCTTTCGTGCCGAGCACCACCTTCACCGCCAGCATGACGCGGCTGATCTCGCCGCCGGAGGCGATGCGGGCCAAGGGGCGGGGCTGCATGGACTTGCCGGGGCGGAACTCGAAGGTGACGGCGGCGGCCCCGCTCCGCGACCATTGGGGGCGGTCGAGCGCCTCCACGGTGCACAGAAGCGACGCCGTGCCCATGTCGAGGCGCCCCATCACGGCGCTCACCGCCTCGGCGAAGCGGGGCGCGGCGGCTTCGCGGGCGGCGTTGTAGGCTTCCGCCGCCTTTTGGAGGGCCGCCTCGGCTTCGTCGCGCAGGCGCTCGGCCTCGGCGATGCGGGCCGCTCCGTCGTCTACGAGGGACACGAGGGCGGAGGCCTCTTCCCACCGGGCGAACACCTCGTCCATGGTGGGGCCGAAGGAGCGCGCGAGCCCTTGCAGTGCCCCCATGCGCTCCTGGGCCTGGGCGAGGGAGGTACCGTCGAAATCGATGTCGTCGCAGTAACCGGCCATGTCGCGGGCCACGTCCTCCACCACAAAGCAGGTTTCCCGCAGGGAGGCGGCGTAGGGGGCCAAGTCGCCATCGGCGCGGGCCGCCTCGTCCAGCAGGGCGATGGCGCTGTTCAGGGCATCCAGGGCACCCCCTTCGCCGGACAGCGCCTCGGCGGCCCCGTGGGAGTTGCGGGCCAGCGTCTCGGCGTGCTCGGCCCGGGCCAGGTAGTCGCGCACCTCGTCGTATTCGCCCGGCTGGGGGTTCACGGCCTCGATCTGCTGGAGGGCGAAGCGGGCCTCGTCCAGCTGGCCGTGGGAGGCGCTGGCCTGGTCGCGCACGGCCTCCAGGGCCTTCTCGGCGGCGGTCCAGGCGTCGAAGGCCTCCCGGTAGCCGTGGGCCGCCGGGGCCACCTCGTCGGCCCAGGTATCGAGGATGCGGCCGTGCTCGGCCGGCTTGAGCAGGGTTTGGAACTCGTGCTGGCCGCACAGCTCGATGGCCGGCCCCACGATGCGGGCCAACTCGGAGGCGCTGGCCATGGCTCCGTTGAGGGACGCCCGCGACCGCCCGTCGGCCCCTACTTTGCGGGTGACCACCAACTCCTCGCCTCCCTCGTCGGCACTCGGCGTGCCGTCGGCGGTACGGGCGGTGAACAGGCGCCCGCTGACCTCGGCGCTGGCCGCCCCTTCGCGCACGAGGGCGCTGTCGGCCCGAGCGCCGATGAGCAGCTTGCAGGCCGAGATGAGGGCGGTCTTGCCCGCGCCGGTCTCGCCGGTGAGCACGGTCAGGCGCGGCGAGGGCGCCAGCGTGGCCTCCTTGATGAGCGCCAAATCGCGCACCTGGATTTCATCGATCATCGGCTCGCACCTCCCTAGAAGTCGACAAGGTCGAACACGATGCCGCGCTCGGCTTCGATGTCCTCGAACAGCTCCGTGGGGCTGACTCGCTTGACGGGGCGCGAGATGTTGAGGGCGCCCCCGTTGGTGACCAGGTAGTCGGCCTGGATCTTACGGGCGCAGGATTCAGCCACGGCGGCCTCGTAGGGCAAGTCCATGTGGTCGAGGGCGAAGCGGATGTCGGTGCCGTCCACCGAGCAGATGGTGATGAAGCCCATGGTGGACCGCAAAGCCGAGCGCACCTCTTCGTCGGGCAGCACGGCCACAAGCTGGGTGCGCAGCCGGTCGTAGGAGGAGGCGGCGGCCCACAGCTCGGCGGCGCCCGTCAGCTCCAGGGCGTTGAGCTTGTTCCACGCCTCAACGGAGGCGGGACGCTCGGCAATGAGGTCGAGCAGCACATCGGTGTCAATGAGCAGGCGCATGGCTTACCTTCCCTTCTCGGCGCAAGCGACGCCGTTTCGAGCCCAAAACGAGGGCGGCACGGCACGGGTGACATGCTGGAGGCGGAACCGGAGCTCGTGCTCCTGGGCCTCGGTGAGGGTGATGCACAGCGGGGCATCGTCATCGTTCGGGTCGGGAAGCTTCCCGGTTTTCAACACGTAGTCGTAGGCGGCGTTGACCAGCTCCGTGGGCGATGAGCCGATGGCGCGAAGCTGGGCGTTGACCTGGTCGCGGATTTCCTGGGGAACCCGCGCGGTTACCATTGCGTGCATGGCATCTCCTTTCGTTGGGGCCAGTATAGCGAATGTACGCGGAAAATACAACAATAATACGAACAAATATTTGCATTATTACCATAAACATGCTATGGTGTGTGCCAACCCGGCGGCGGCCTCGTGTCTTTTTCGGCAAGGCGCTTGCCACGGGACGGCAAATTCAGGAAGATTAAGCGATGCGCTTTCCCGGCTCGTGCAGAGCGGCGAAGCGTCCCATGTCAGCAAAGTGAAAGGGATACCTTGGTACAGCTGCAACAACAGGGAAGCCGCGTGCTCGCCATGGCTTTGGCCGTGCTGCTCGCCTGCTCCCTTCTGGGGGTCGCCCCCTCTGCGGCCATGGCCGATCCCGTCGACGACGGACAGGCCGCCGTCGATCAGGCCCAGGCGACGCTGAACGATGCCGAGGCGCGCATGGCCCAGATCAACGAGGAATACGAGGCTCTCTCCGCCCAGGTGGACGAGCTTCAGAAGAAGATCGACGAAACGTCCGCCTCGGCCCTGGAGGCCCAGCAGGCCATGCTGGACGGCCGGGAGAGTCTGGGGGAGGTGGCCGTCGGCGAGTACCGCAACGGCAGCGCCGCCGGCCTTCTGGCAATGGTGCTCGACTCCAAGAGCTTCGCCGATCTGCTCCGCAACATGGAGTACGCCACGCAGATCATGGCCTTCCAAGCCGACGAGATTGCCAAGCAGGAAGAGCGCAAACGCGCCTTCGATGAAGTGTCCGACGAGCTGAATGCCCAGAAAAACGAGCAGGAGCAGGCCCTGGCCGCCCAGGAAGAGAAGCGTGCCGAGGCCGAGGCGGTGGTGGAAGAGGCCACGGGCCGCCTGGCGAGCGCCAAGGCCGACCACGCCGCCCGCCTGGCCGAGCTGGCGGCTCAGGCCGAGGCTTTGCGCAAGCAGAAGGAAGAGGCCGAGGCGGCCGCTGCGGCCGCGGCCCCGAAGGAGAGCGCCGACGCCAACACGGGCGATCGCGAACCGGTGGTGGGCGACGATGAGGCCGTGGCCTCCGACCCCGACGATTCCCCGAAGGACGACGGCGACAAGGGCTCATCGTCGGGCTCCTCCGACAAGGGCGACGCGTCGTCCGGCAGCGGCTCCGGCGATTCCGGCTCGTCCTCGGGGTCCTCCGACAGCTCCAGTGAGGGATGGCTTTCCGGCACGGCCTCGGCCTACGGCGGCAAGACCGACCCCTCCACGCCGAATCCGGGCACCACGGCCACCGGCGCCGTGTGCGACGACAACTCCATGGGCGTGGCGGTGCCCAAGTCCATGCCCAACTACCGCAGCTACTTCGGGCGCACCGTGGAAATCAAGTACGGCGGCAAGACGGTGTACGCCACGGTGAACGATTGCGGGAGCATGGGCGGCGGCAGCCGCGTGCTCGACTTACAGCCGGGCGTGTGGAAGGCCTTCGGCTTCTCCAGCTGCCGCGGCTGGGGCCTGCGCACCGTGAAATATCGCTTCCTCTAGCGGAAAACTCGCTCATTTGCCGGCGCAGTGCGCTATACTGCACTGTTACATGCGATGACGAAGACAAGGGTTTCGCGTCACGGTCGCCAGAGAAGGGTCCCATCGGCTGAGAGGGCCCGACCCGCTGGGCGTCTCCCCGTTCCCTTCCGAGCAGCATTCCTGAACGCGAACGCGCACGTGCGAGGCGCCCAGTAGGGAATGCCGGTTCGCCCCCGTCACCGGGCGTCAACGAGCGGGCGATGCCCGCGGCCCCGGCCGCGCCGTTGCCAACCGAGGTGGTACCGCGAGAGCCCTCTCTCGTCCTTGGGTTTCCGGAGACGCGTCTCCAGCCAAGAACGAGAGAGGGCTTATTTGTTGGATGCGAGTGAAAGGCGAAGCAGCTATGGCCATTGCAGAGGAACTAGCCGACCTGCGCGAGCGCACCCTGGCCGAGATCGGCGCCGCCCAGGATTCGGCGGCGTTGGAGGCCGTGCGCGTGGCGGTGCTGGGCAAGTCCGGCACCCTGACCGGGTACCTGAGGTCCATGGGGTCGGTGCCCCCGGAGGAGCGGGCGAGCGTGGGCAAGGCGGTGAACGCCGCCCGCGTTGAGGTGGAAGAGGCCTTGGCCGCCGCCAAGGCCGCCATCGACGCGGCGGAGCTGACCGCGGCCATCGATGCGGCCGCCGTGGACGTCACCCTGCCCGGCCGCGCCCAGCAGATGGGGACGCGCCATCTCATCAACGGCATCATCGACGAGGTGAGCGACATCTTCATGGGGCTCGGCTACAAGGTGGTGGACGGCACCGAGATCGAGACCGACTACTACAACTTCACGGCCCTGAACGCCCCGGCCGACCATCCCTCCCGCTCCATGCAGGACACCTTCTACATCCGCGACCTCTCCGGTGACGCCTCGCGGGTGCGCGGCGAGTCCGACGTGCTTCTGCGCACCCAGACCTCCGGCGTGCAGGTGCACACCATGGAGGACTGGGATTTGCCCATCTACATGATCGCCCCGGGCAAGGTGTACCGCCGCGACGTGGCCGACCCGTCGCATCTGCCCCAGTTCCACCAGATCGAGGGCTTGGTGGTGGATCGCGGCATCACCTTCGGCGACTTGAAGGGCACGCTGGACTACATGTGCAAGCAGATCTTCGGCCCCGAGCGCAAGACCCGCTTCCGCGCCCACTACTTCCCGTTCACCGAGCCCTCGGCCGAGGTGGACGTGAGCTGCGGCATCTGCCACGGCGAGGGCTGCCGCATGTGCAAGGGCACCGGCTGGATCGAGATTCTGGGCTGCGGCATGGTGGATCCCAACGTGCTCTCCATGAGCGGCATCGATCCGGAGGAGTACTCCGGGTTCGCCTTCGGCATGGGGGTGGAGCGCATCGCCTGCCTGAAGTACGACGTGCCCGACCTGCGCATGCTGCTCGAGGGCGACATGCGGTTCTTACGGCAGTTCTAAGTTCTGCTCGTGGCTCTGCCGGGATCGGAGCCGCTGGGTATTCCGATTCGCTCGGACAGTCCTCGCTTGGTGGAAATGTCCACTGGACATTTCCAGTCGCTGCGGAACTCGCTCGGTCGGAACACCCAGCGTCTCCTCTACGCTTTGCCATGGTTGGTATTCATGATGGGACGTTCGGTTTAAGAGAAAGACAAAGCTATGAAAGTATCGTTGAAGTGGCTTTCGGAATATACGCAGGTGCCCTCGGATGTGAAGGCGTTCTGCGATCGGTTGGATCTGACGGGCACCGGGGTCGAGGGGGTGGAGACCCTGGGCGAGAGCTTCGACGGCATCGTCGCGGGGCGCGTGCTCACCTGTGAGCCGCACCCGGATTCCGACCACATGCACGTGGTGACCGTGGACGTGGGGGCCGCCGAGCCGGTGCAGATCGTGTGCGGGGCGCCGAACATCGCCGCGGACATCGTGGTGCCCGTGGCCTGCGTGGGCGCGGTGCTGCCCGGGGACTTCAAGATCAAGAAGTCGAAGCTGCGCGGCGTTGTGAGCTGCGGCATGTGCTGCTCCCAGCGCGAGCTGGGGCTCGGCTCCGACCATTCGGGCATCTGGATCCTGCCCGATGAGGTGCCCGTGGGCACCCCCATGGCCGAGGTGATCGGCTCCGGGGACACGGTGCTCGACCTGGAGATCACGCCGAACCGCCCGGACTGCCTGTCAGTGGTGGGCATGGCCCGCGAGGTGGGCGCCATGTACCAGCAGCCCGTGGAGTACCCGCTGGCCGCCGATGTGGCGAAGCTGGCCGCGGTGACCGCCGGGGCCGACGTGGCCGAGGTCGTCTCGGTGACCGTGGAGGACGCCGAGCGCTGCCCGCGCTACACCGCCCGCGTCATCGACAACGTGAAGGTGGGCCCCTCGCCGGATTGGCTGGCCGAGCGCGTGACCGCCGCCGGAGGGCGCTCCATCAACAACGTGGTGGACGTGACCAACTACATCCTGTACCTCTACGGCCAGCCGCTCCACGCCTTCGACGCCGACCTTCTGGCCGATGAGGCGGGGCATATCTCCGTGGTGGTGCGGGGCGCCGCGGAAGGGGAGGCGCTGACCACGCTGGACGGCGAGGAGCGCACCCTCACCGAGGACATGACCGTCATCGCCACGCCGAAGCGGGCCGTGGCCCTGGCCGGCGTCATGGGCGGCCTGGACACGGAGGTGACCGAGGCCACGCGCACGGTGCTGCTGGAATCCGCCGACTTCTGCAACGGCCGCACCTCGCGCACGAGCCGGAACCTGGGGCTCATCTCCGAGGCCTCCATGCGCTACGAGCGCGGGGTGGACGAGAATATGTGCGAGCTGGTGTCCCAGGCCGCCGCGGCCCTTCTGGCCGAGGTGTCCGGCGGCACCGTGCGCCCCGGCGTGGTGGACGTGTACGGCAAGCCGGCCGAGGGCCGCCCGCTCACCTTCCGCATCGGGCGCTTCAACGCCATGATGGGCGCCGCCATTCCCACCGACTTCATCGAGGATATCCTCGTGCGCCTCGGCTGCGCGGTGGAGGCCACCGACGACGCCGACGTGCTCTCGGTGCTCGCCCCCACCTTCCGCCCCGACCTGGAGCGGGAGATCGACCTGTACGAGGAAGTGCTGCGCCTGTGGGGCATGGACCGCATCGCCCCCACGCTGCCCGGCGGCCGCGAGCGGGTGGGCACGCGCACGGCCGAGCAGGCCACGCTGCGCCGCGTGAACGACGTGCTGCGGGCGAGCGGCCTCAACGAGACCATGACCTACTCCTTCGCCGAGCCCGGCGACGTGGAGCGCCTGCGCCTGGCTCCCGACGCCTTGGGCCTCGCCGTGGAGCTTCTGAACCCCCTGAATGCCGCCATGTCGGTGATGCGCCAGTCCATGCTGCCGAACCTGCTGCGCTCGGTGGCCCACAACCAGGCCCGGGGCGTGAAAAACATCCAGCTCTACGAGATCGGCACGGTGTTCACGGCCGCCGAGGGCCGCAAGAAGGCCAAGGAACGGAAGAAGCTCGCGGGCGTGCTGGCCGGGTCCATGGCCGACACGGCCTGGAACGCGCCGGCGGTGCCCTTCGACTTCTTCGACGGCAAGGGCGTGCTGGAGAACCTCGCTCGGGAACTGGCCCTGCCCAAGGTGCGCTTCCGGGCCCTGTCCGCCGAGGAGGCGCCGCAGCTGCAGCCGGGCCGCGCTGCCGAGATGATGGCGATGGGCGCCGTGATCGGCTGGGTGGGCGAGGTGCACCCGCTCGTCTGCGACGCCTTCGACGCGGCGCCTCCCGTGGTGGCCTTCGAGCTGGACGTGAGCGCGCTGGTGAAGGCCTCCCGCCCGGCCCGGAACTACGTGGACGTGCCCACCTTCCCCGCCGTGGCGGTGGACCAGGCCTTCGTGGTGGACGAGGCTGTGACCCACGAGAAACTTTCCCAGGTGATGGCCTCGGCCGGCGGCAAGCTGTTGGAATCGGCGGCCCTGTTCGACGTGTACCGCGACGAGGAGCGCGTGGGCGCGGGCAAGAAGTCCATGGCCTACAGCCTCACCTACCGCGCCGCCGACCGCACGCTCACGAGCGAGGAAGTGGAGCGGGCCCACGGCAAGCTGGTGGACAAGGTGCAGAAGGCCACCGGCGCGGAAGTGCGGGCGTAGGGCCGTGGCGCGTTCCAAGAAATCCCAGGCCGCGGTGGACGGCGCCCTGGCCATGGCCGTGCCCGACGAGTCGGTGGGCCTGGGCGTGGACATCGTGGAGATCGAGCGCATGGGGAAGATCCTCGAGCGCTCGCCCGCCTTCGCCGAGAAGGTGTACTCCGCCGCCGAGCGGGCCTACTGCGACGGGCACGCGCACCCCGAGGTGCACTACGCCACCCGCTTCGCCGCCAAGGAGGCGGTGCTGAAGGCCCTCGGCACCGGCTTTTCCGAGGGCATCGGCTGGCTCGACGTGGAAGTGCGCCGCACCTCGAAGGGGCGCCCCTACGTGGTGCTCACGGGCCGCGCCCGGGAAGTGGCCCGCGAGCTGGGGGTGCGCGAGATTCCCATCTCGCTGTCCTACACCCACACCGACGCCGTGGCCTGCGCCATGGCCATCACCGAGGAGTCGGTGGCGGCCCAGGAAAGGCGGCGCGACCCCATGGAGGCGCTGACCCGCCAGTTCAAGGAGGCCCGCGCCATGCTGGACGACCTGCCCGGCAGCGGCTCCTCTGCGGGCGTTTCGTGAAACGGGGCCGCGCGGGGGCGGCCCACGGTACAATATTGCGAATCATTTCAGGAAAACGGGGCGGCCGTGGGGTCGCCCCTTCAGCGGGCGGTCTCAGGCCGCCCCTGCGCGATAGGAGCATCGTCTATGTGCGGAATCGTCGGGTATACGGGCGCCTCGGCCGCCGAGCCGGTCCTCATCGAGGGCCTGCGCCGCATGGAGTACCGCGGCTATGACTCGGCCGGCGTGGCCATCCAACAGGGAGATGCCATCGAGGTGGTGTGCCGCAAGGGGAAGGTGAGCGAGCTGGCCCACACCCTGGAGCATTTCGACTTCACGGGCACCTGCGGCATCGGCCACACCCGCTGGGCCACCCACGGCAAGCCGAGCGAGGCCAACGCCCATCCGCACACCTCCTGCGCGGGGGATATCGCCGTGGTGCACAACGGCATCATCGAGAACTTCGCCGAGCTGCGCGAGGAGCTCGCCGCGCGCGGCCACGCCTTCAAGAGCGACACCGACACCGAGGTGGTCGCCCACCTGGTGGAGGAGGCCTACGCCGACGTGGGCGACCTCCAGGCGGCCGTCGCCCACGCCGCGGGCCGCCTCATCGGCGCCTACGGCCTGGCCGTCGTGTGCGCCCACGAGCCCGGCGTCATCATCGTCACCCGCAAGGACTCGCCCATCGTGGTGGGCCGCGGCGAGCGCGGCAGCTACGTCGCCAGCGACATCATCGCCATGATCGACGCCACGCGCGACGTGGTGGTGCTCGCCGACGGCCAGGTGGCGCGCCTCACGCCGGACGCCATCGCCTTCTTCGACGAGGCCGGCCGGCCCCTCGATCCCCCCGTCACCCACGTGGACTGGGACCTGGACGTGGCCGAGAAGGGCGGCTACCCCGACTTCATGCTCAAGGAGATCCACGAGCAGCCGCGCGTCATCCGCGACACCCTGGCCGGGCGCCTGTCCGCCGGCGCGCTGGAGATCGACGAGCTCGACCTCTCGCCCGAGGAGCTCGACCTCATCGACCGCGTCTACGTCATCGCCTGCGGCACGTCGTACCACGCCGGCCTCATCGCGAAGAACCTCATCGAGGCGTGGGCGCGCATCCCCTGCGAGGTGGAGGTGGCCAGCGAGTTCCGCTACCGCAACCCCATCATCACGCCCACCACGCTGGTGGTGGCGGTGTCGCAGTCGGGCGAGACGGCCGACACCCTGGCCGCCATCCGCGACGCGCGCGTGAAGGGCGCCAAGGTGTTCGGCATCACCAACGTGGTGGGCAGCCCCGTGGCGCGCGAGTCTGACGGCGTCATCTACACCAAGGCCAACAAGGAGATCGCCGTGGCCTCCACGAAGAGCTTCCTCGGCCAGGTGGTCTCGCTCACCCTGCTGGCGATGCTTCTGGCCCAGGCCAAGGGCAAGCTCAAGACGAGCCAGGTGCGCCTGCTGTTCCGCGAGCTGGCCGACACCGCCGAGCAGGTCGAGCGCATCCTGGCCGACGACGCGGCCATCCAGGAGGCGGCGCTGGCCTGCAAGGACGCGTCGAGCGCGCTGTTCATCGGCCGCGGCATGGGCGCGGCGGTCAGCTACGAGGGCGCCCTCAAGCTCAAGGAGATCAGCTACCTGCACGCCGAGGCCTACGCCGCCGGCGAGATGAAGCACGGCCCCATCGCGCTCATCGACGAGCACTTCCCGGTCATCGCCATCGCCACGAACAGCCCGGTCTACGACAAGGTGGTGTCGAACCTGCAGGAGAGCCGCGCTCGCGGCGCCTGCATCATCGCCGTGGCCACCGAGGGCGACGAGGACATCAAGAAGCACGCCGACCATGTCATCTACATCCCGAAGGTGCGCGACACGTTCAGCCCCATCACGGCCAGCGTGCCACTGCAGCTTCTGGCCCGCGAGGTGGCCGTGCTGCGCGGCTGCGACGTGGACCAGCCCCGCAACCTGGCGAAATCCGTCACAGTGGAGTAGGGGAAAGGGGCGGCGGGCCCGCGAAACGATCCTGCGGAAGGGGCGCCTAGGGGCGCTCCTTCTTCGTTTCAGTCAGCTTCGCCACGACGCGCTGGAGCTCCTTGATGTCGATGGGCTTGGCCACGTGGGCGTTCATGCCGCAGGCCAAGGCCTCGCGCTCGTCCTCGGCGAAGGCGTTGGCGGTCATGGCGACGATGGGGACCGTGCGGGCGTCGGCGCGGTCCAGCTCGCGGATGGCCCGGGTGGCCGCATGCCCGTTCATCACCGGCATCTGCACGTCCATGAAGATCGCGTCGAAGGTGCCCGCCGGGGCCGCCGAGAACTTCGCCACGGCCTCCTCGCCGTCGGCGGCCACCGCGCAGGTGGCGTCGTTGATGTTCAGGATGGCGCTGATGATCTCGGCGTTCAGGTCGTTGTCCTCGGCCACGAGGAAGTGCTTGCCGGCCAGGGCGTTGCCCACGGCACCGGCCCCGTCGTCCTCGCGGGCCTCGGGCGCCGCGGCGGGGGAGGCCGGCGGGAAGTCCACGTCCACGATGAAGGTGCTGCCCTGGCCCGGGGCGCTCTCCACCGAGATGGTGCCCCCCATGAGATCCACGAGGTTCTTGGTGATGGCCATGCCGAGACCCGTGCCCTGCACCTTGTTGGTCAGGCTCGATTCCGCCCGGGTGAAGGAGTCGAAGATGCGGGCGAGGTATTCCGGCGCCATGCCGATGCCGTCGTCGCGCACGATGATGCGCAGGTGCTGCAGGGCGCCGCGGCGCTTGGCCGACCCGTCGATGCGGAAGAGGATGTGGCCGCCCTGGGGCGTGTACTTCATGGCGTTGGACAGCAGGTTCATGAGAACCTGGCGCAGGCGCCCCTCGTCGCCGAGGATGCGGTCGTGCTCGACGCCGACCACCTCCACGGTGAAGGTCTGTTCCTTGGCGTCGGTCTGCTGGCGCATCATGGCCTCCACGGCGGCCACCGTGCCCGACAGGGCGAAGGGGGCCTGGGCCAAGGTGGTCTTGCCCGCCTCGATCTTCGACATGTCCAGCACGTCGTTGATGAGCCCGAGCAGGTGCTGGCCCGAGGTGGCGATCTTGCGGTTGTAGTCGCGCACGGCGTCGGCGTGGTCGGCCTCGCGGTCGATGAGGGTGGAGAAGCCCAGAATGGCGTTCATGGGAGTGCGGATGTCGTGGCTCATGGAGGACAGGAAGTTGCTCTTGGCCCGGTTGGCCTCGTCGGCCGCCTCGGCGGCCCGCTGGAGCCGGGCGCGGGCGTCGTGCTCGTCGGTGACGTCGGTGAGCGAGAAGATGGTCTTCGCGCGGTCGGCCAGGGTGACGGGGCGGGCGGTCATGCGCAGCCACATGGCGCGGCCGAGGGCCGGGTTATCCGCCTCGAATTCCCAGCAGCGCCGCTCGCCGCCGCTGGAATGCACGATGGCGGCCACCTTGGCGTAGGCCTCGTTGGCCGACAGCGCGTCCACGGCGAAGAACTTCTGGGCCGGCACGCCCAGGATGTCCTGGGTGTTCTCGAAGACGGCCTCCACTACATGCTCCTCGGCGTCCACGATGAAGATGGCCGTGTCGATGTTGGCGCCGATGGCCCGATACACGCTCTGGAGGTACTGCTCGTAGCGGTGCTCGCGGCGCCGGCGGTACATGACGAGCGCCGCCATGGCGGCCACGGCCAGGGCCACGGCCACGGCGAGCACGCCCACCATCTGGGTGGTGAGCCCCACGATTTGGGCGCCGTCGGCCTCCACCACCGACAGGGGCAGGATGGTGACGAAGGACCAGCCGTCCTTGGCGTCGATGGGGGTGTAGAAGACGAACTGCTCGGCCCCGTCCAGGGCGAGGGTGAGGCTGCCGGAGCTGTTCGAGGCGATGCCGGCCAGCAGTGAGGCCACGGCGCCCTCGTTATCATCGGTCGGCAAGGCCGTGCCGCTTGCGTCCCCGTCGGCCCCGTCGTCGGCGAGCAGAGCCGCCAGGGAGCCCTGGACGGCGTCGTCGCCGCCGCGGTTGGCGTCGAGCACGATGGTGCCCCCCGCGTCCACCACGAAGGCGGCGCCGGAGCTGGAGTAGGCGGTGCCGTAGGAGTTCTGCAGGTCGTCGGCGGGGTAGGACACGTAGACGGCTCCCACCACGTCGGCCGGGTCCACCGGGGCGGGAATGCCCGTGGTGGCCGCCCCGGCGGTGTCGTCGTCGGGAATGGCCTCGCCGTCGGCGGCCGATGCGACGTCCGTCTGGTCGGCGCGGCCCGCGGCCGGCACCATGGCCGCCTTCGACGCCTTCACGATGGGGGCGTAGAAGAGGATGCGCCGCTCGCCGCCGAGGCCCGGGTACACCTCGGAGGAGCCGGTCTCGCCGGCCAGCGCCGGGCCGAAGAGCTCTTCCTCGCGGTCGGCAGGGTAGAGGTTCGGCTCGTCGCGGGAGCACCACACCTCCCCGTCGACGGAGCGCACCCAAGCCGCGGCGGCCTCGTGGGTGGAGATGAACTCGCGCACCTGGTCGGCGGCGTCCTCCTCGGGGGTGTAGGCGATGAACTGGGCGAGGCTGCGCACGGAATTCTGGTCGGTGGTGAGGCATTCGTCCAGGTAGCGGGCGCGGGCCGTGGCCAGCTCCATGACCGAGGTCGTGGTGGTGCTGCGCACGAGGGACTGGATTTTCCCCAGGTAGAACAGGTTCGTGGTGATGGCCACGGCGGCGAAGGCCGCCACGATGACCAGGCCGATGGCCATGATCTTGCGGCTGTCCACCTTGACGGCGTGCATGGCTCCCCTTTCGGCCTTCCCTTCCCGGCACGGTGCCCCGCATCGTGCGTATAGCCAACCAGTATAAGCCCTCCGGCCTCCAAAACCGGCGAGAGTGCCCTATTAACGGGCGGTTAAGAGGGGAGGAGCCGCGGAGCGAGGCGGGACGGCTGCTGTGGGACGGCCTACCGGGTACGCTGTCCCACTTTCTCTACTTATATATGGGTGATGGCGCGGACGGCGGCGGGGAGGTGGGCGGCCAGGTCGCCGGCGGTGACGCAGATGTCGGTGAGGGCGGCCGCGGCGGCCCGGCCGGCCTCGGCGTGGAGGGCGCAACCCAAGGCCGCCGCGTCGGCGGGGGCGAGCCCCTGGGCGAGCAGGGCCCCCACGATGCCGGCGAGCACGTCCCCGGTGCCCGCCTTCGCCAGGGCGGCGGTGCCCCGGTCCATGACCTCCACGGCGCCGTCGGTGCCGGCGATGAAGGTGACGGGGCCCTTCAGGGCCACCGTGGCCCCGTAGGCTTTGGCCAGCGCCGTCGCCAGGGCCGCCGGGTCCCCGCCGTCCCCTTCGATACCTACCGCCCGGGCGAGCCGGGCCGCCTCGCCGCCGTGGGGCGTCAGCACGAGCGGGCCCGTGCCGGCCGCGCCCCGCTCGGCGGCCAGGCGCAGGCCCGTCTCGCAGGCCAGAAGCCCCAGGGCGCCCCCGTCCACGAGCACCGGTCCCGCGAAGGCCCGCAGGGTCTCCATGAGCAGCCCCTCCGCCCCGTCCCCGGCGCCGTCGAAGCCGCAGCCGATGACGCAGGCCCGCGGATGCCCCGGCCGGGGCGCGGGCAGGCGGGAGGGCCGCCAGCTGCGCCAGTCCCGCACCACGAGGGTGGGGGCCGCCGTGCGCACGGTCAGGAGGGATCGGCCGGCGCAGAACACCTCGGTGTAGCCGGCCCCGGCCCGCTCCGCCGCCGTGCCGGCCAGCACGGCGGCCCCGGGGTAGGCGGCCGACCCGGCCACGAGGCAGAGCTTCCCCCGTGTGTACTTGTTCGCGTCCGCCGTCGGCCAGGGCAGAAGCGCCGCCAGGGCGGCGTCGTCGCGGCCGGGGCTCACCGGTACGGCATCCATGGGCCTTCCTTCCACTTCATGAGGCTCTCCCTCATGAAACATCGCGGCTACGCGGGGTGTTCCCGTCGGCAACGGCTGGCCGCCGCGGTCGAAACCTGAGGGATGCGCTTCTAATATAGGTACTGTCACAGTATACAACCAGGGAAAAAGGAGCGTGGTTGTCATGGATATCAAGGTAGGACGCAATTGGGGGCTGTTCGCAGCGGGCATCGCCCTCATTCTCATCGGGTTCGTGCTGCTCATGGTGCCGGGGCTCACCCTGGTGACCGTGGCCGTCATCGCCGGCTGCATGTTCCTGGCCGCCGGCATCGTGGACGCGTGGGCGTACTTCAAGTACCGCTCTTTGGAGGGGCTCTCCGGCTGGGCGCTCGCCTATGCCGTCTGCGACATCGTGCTCGGCGTGCTGCTCATCGTGCACCCCATCGCCTCGGCCGTGGTCATTCCGTGGGTTATGGGCATCTTCATCATCGCCTACGGCCTGTTCGAGATCGTGGCGGCCGTGCGCTTCCACCGCGATATGACCGGCTGGGGCTGGCTTCTGTTCGCCGGCGTGGTGAGCGTGCTGTGCGGCTTCGCCTTCATCGTGGCGCCGGAGACCTTCGCCTTCTTCCTGGGCTTCTTCCTCATGGTGCGCGGCGTGCAGATGGCCGTGTTCGGCGTGAGCCTGCCCCGGGCGACGGTGAGCGTGGCCCATACCCACTAGGCCCGCGCCCCGGCCGCTTTCCGCCGCAGGACGTGCCGGCGGTGGTATCATAGCGGTTGCGTTAATCCAGGGCCCGGATTCGTCCGGGCCCTTTCCTGTGAGCGCGGACGCGGCTCAAAGAGTACGAGGCGACAGCGAGAAAGGCGTGGACATGGCCGAGGAGACGAGCCCCCTCATCGACGGGGCCGACATGGCGAAGACGGTGAGCGACCCGGCGGCCCGGGCGGCGGCGCTGCGGCGCGAGATCGAGCATCACAGCTACCAGTACTACGCCCTGGACAACCCCACCATATCGGACGCGGCCTTCGACTCGCTCATGCGGGAGCTGCGCGAGATCGAGGCCGCCCATCCGGAACTGGTCACCCCGTCTTCCCCCACCCAGCGCGTGGGGGGCTACGTGGGCGAGCAGTTCGCCCCGGTGGTCCACGAGCGGCGCATGTACTCGCTGGACAACGCCATGGATCTGGGCGAGCTGGACGAGTGGATGGAGCGGGTGACCGAGGCCTCGGGCGGGAAGCTGCCGCCTCTGTGCTGCGAGCTGAAGATCGACGGAAGCTCCATCGCGCTCACCTACGAGGACGGCGTGCTCGTGCGGGCCGCCACCCGCGGCGACGGCACCACTGGCGAGGACGTGACCGTGAACATGCGCACCGTGCGCGACGTGCCCCTGCGCCTGCGCGACGCGGCGCGGTCCGCCATGGCCCCGGATACAGGCAGCCTGGAGCTGCGCGGCGAGGTGTACATGCCGAAGAGGAGCTTCGAATTGTTGAACGCCGCCGCCGTGACCGAGGGCCGTGCCCCCTTCGCCAACCCGCGCAACGCCGCCGCCGGCTCGCTGCGCCAGAAGGATGCCACCGTCACCCAGGGCCGCGATCTGTCCACCTTCATGTACGCCATCGCCGACGAGGGGGCGTTGGAGATCGAGGGCCAATGGGAGCTTCTGGTGTGGCTGCGCGAGGCGGGCTTCCACGTGAACCCCGACGTGGCCCTCTGCGAGACGGCCGAGGCCGTGCGGGCCTTCTGCGAGCGGGCCATCGAACGCCGCGACGCGTTGCCCTACGAGATCGACGGCGTGGTGGTGAAGGTGAACGCCTTCTCCCGCCAGCGGGCCCTAGGGTTCACCGCCCGGGCGCCGCGCTGGGCCATCGCCTTCAAGTTCCCGCCCGAGGAGAAGACTACGCTTTTGCGGGACATCACCGTGCAGGTGGGCCGCACCGGGGCGCTCACACCCGTGGCCGAGCTGGAGCCGGTGTCGGTGGCCGGTTCCACCGTGGCCCGGGCCACGCTGCACAACCTGGACGAGGTGCACCGCAAGGACGTGCGCGTGGGGGACACGGTCATCGTGCGGAAGGCGGGCGACGTGATCCCCGAGGTGCTCGGGCCGGTGCTTTCCCTGCGCAGCCCCGAGGCCCGCATCTGGGAGATGCCGAGCACGTGCCCGAGCTGCGGCAGCCCGGTGGTGCGCGACCCGGGCGAGGTGGCCTTCCGCTGCATTTCCATCGACTGCCCGGCCCAGGCCCTGGAGCGGCTGCTCCACTGGGCGAGCCGCGGGGCCCTGGACATCGACGGCATGGGGGAGGAGATCGTGAGCCGGCTCGTGGAGAGCGGGCGGCTGTCCGACGTGGCCGACTACTACTCGCTCTCGGAAGACGAGCTCGCCGTGCTGGACATGGGCCGCGTCAACAAGGACGGCGAGCCCATCCGCCTCGGCCACACCATGGGCAAGAAGCTGGCCGCGGCCATCGAGGCGTCGAAGGGCCGCCCCTTCGCCCGGGTTCTGTTCGGCCTCGGCATCCGGCACGTGGGCAAGACCACGGCCGAGCTTCTGGTCGGCGCCTTCCCCTCCATGGAGGTCCTGGCCGCCGCCGGCGAGGACGAGCTGGCGGCCGTGAACGGCGTGGGGCCGAAGATGGCCCACGGCATCTGGCTCTTCTTCCGCACGCCGGACAACGTCTCGGTCATCGAGCGGTTGCGGGCGGCCGGCGTGACCATGGCCGCCGAGGCCATGGAGGCCGGCGAGGAGGTGCCCCAGGTGCTCTCCGGGCTCACCTTCGTGCTCACGGGCACGCTCGCCGCCTCGGGCATGACCCGGGACGAGGCCGGGGCACGGCTGAAGGCCATGGGGGCGAAGGTGTCGGGGTCGGTTTCCAAGAAGACGAGCTTCGTGGTGGCCGGGGAGTCGGCCGGCTCGAAGTACGACAAGGCGGTGTCGCTGGGCGTGCCCGTGCTGGACGAGGCGGCCCTTCTGCACCTGCTGGAAACCGGGGAAGTGCCGCGGGACATTTAGAGGGTCGGACCCCCTCTGTTCCTCCGGGGCCGGCCGCGCGGTTGCTCTGTCCCTTCGGGACTCGGCTACGCGGTACCTTGATTCGCTCAGACAGTCCTCGCTCGGCGGAAATGTCCACTGGACATTTCCGTTCGCTGCGGAACTCGCTCGGTCAAGGCACCCCGTATCCGATCCCTGCTCAACTCTTGTTGCTGATCTGGCCATTCTCGGTTGCGTTATTTATTAGCTTCTTCCTTAGCAATGAAGGGCTTGCGGAGTGGGCGTGGACGGGGTGCGAACTGGGCGTGAACGGGCTGTTGGCATCTCGCGGTCGAGTTGTGAAGTGGGTTGGCATCGGGACGGGCGGCCCTTAGACTGCCCGTCATGCTTAGTTACAGATCACTTTCCAAGCGGGTGCGCACGCTGGTGCTCGCCTGCGCCCTTTCCGCGACGATGGTCGCGATGAGCGCCCCTGCGGCCCACGCCGCCGAGGGCGCGATCACGAGCCCGTTCACCGAGGTCGAGACGTTCGCCGACGAGATCAAGGACTACGTGGGTTCCGTGGCCGACAAGGCGGCGGAGAAGAAGCAGCGCAAGGCCGATCGCAAGGCGGTTGTCGCCGAGGCCGACAAGCAGCTGGGCGTGCCCTACGTGTACGGTGGCACCACGCCGGCGGGCTTCGATTGCTCCGGATTCACCCGCTGGGTGTTCGAGCATGCCCTCGGCACTTCGCTGCCGCGCACCGCCGCCGAGCAGAGCGTCCTGGGCAAGAAGGTGTCGCTGGACGACCTGGTTCCCGGCGATTTGCTGTTCTGGGGCGGTGCCGGCGATGCGTATCACGTGGGTATTTACGCGGGCGACGGCGAGTACATCCACGCCTCCACGGGCGGCGGCCGCGTCATGCGGGCCACCTTCGACTACTTCGCCCCCGATTTCGCCCGCCGCATCATGTAGTCCCTCCGAGATGCGGGCTGCCTTTAGCCCCGCCGAGATGCGGACTGCCCGGCGGGGAGGCTTTTGCGCTCCCGCCGGGCATTTTCGCCGAGTGTCGGCATAATCCATGACCCCGTTCATCAAGGAAAACGGCACGTCAGACCAAAGTTTACGATTCTCCACAATTTCAACTTTTATGACACCGCGTCAGTTCCTTAATGAAGAAATGCCAGTTCAGTAACAATTTTTCGTTTTTAAGAGAAATCTGAATCACTCTTTCAGGTTTATGATGACCTCTATTGTGAACTTCCCGTTTGGTAGACAGGGCAGCTCATTGCGTTATAATGCAAGCTTCAAGGCAGGATTTTGCCTTGGGTTCGCGCACCCAAATATGCGGGGGCGCGTCCATAACGGGAGATGAGTACAAGAGGAGGCACCATGAGCACACCGAAGAACGCCGTCTCGCTTCTGACGGCTGCCGCTCTGGTCGTTGCCCCTGTGGGCGGCGTTGCCGCAACTTACGATACCGGTTACGCCGACGACGGCGGTGACAAGGGGAAGGACGAAGACGGCAGTCTCGCCATTCCCGACAGCGCCGAGCAGGCTATCGAATGGATTCAGAGCGGCAAGCTCACGAAGGAAGCCGCCCTCGACAAGGCTTGGGCCGACGGCAAGATCGCCGACGTGGATATTGACAGCCTGCGCCAGTACCTGAAGGACTACCTGGCCGCCGTGGCCGAGGCCGAGGCCCAGGCCGAAGCGGAGGCGAAGGCCGCCAAGGAAGCCGAGAAGGCCGAGCGGGAGGCTGCCGAGAAGGCCGCCGCCGAGAAGGCGGAGAAAGAGGCGGCGAAGGCTGCCGCGGCCGAGAAGGCCGAGAAGGAAGCCGCCGAGCAGGCGAAGCTGGCCGCTGCCGAGGAAGAGGCGAAGGATGCCGCGGCCACGGAGCCCGGTACCGACGACGGCGCTACGGCCGACGGCGAGGGCTCTGCGACGATGGAGGGCGATGGGGGCGAGGGCGGCGCCGGTGAAACCGGGGGCGCCGAAAACGGCGGTATGCCCGAGGGCACGATTCCCGAGAAGCCTGCGCCCGAGGAGACGACGCCTTCCGAGCCCGTGGCCGACATCGAGGTGCCCGCCATCACGGGCATGACCAAGGAAGCCGCCGAGGCGAAGCTGAAAGAAGCGGGCCTCACGCTTTCCGACAAGGAGCCGTCGCTCGTCTTCCATGACGAAGTGGCCCGCAACAACGTCATCAGCCAGTCGCCCGCCGCCGGCACGAAGGTGGCAGCGGGAACGGCCGTGGACATCCTCGAGATTTCCCGGGGTCCCGAGCAGTTCCCCATGATCGACCTGTCCGGCAAGACCGTGGCCGAGGCCATGGCCGCCCTTCAGGAAACGGGGCTCACGCTTTCCGAGGAAGCGCCCCTCCACGAGTACAGCGACACGGTGGCCAAGGGCAGCATCATCCGCACCGTTCCCGCCGCCGGCGAGACGGTGAAGGCCGAGTCGGCGGTACAGTACGTCATTTCCGACGGCGCGAAACCGGCCGACCCGGCACCCGACACCCCCGACCCGAAGCCGGAGCCGGCGCCCGAGCCCGACAAGCCCGCCCCGAGCGACCCGGTGGACACCGACAACCCGGTGGACTCGGGCGTGCAGAAGCCCAATTCCGGCGGGGCCGGCGGCAACACGAGCGGCAGCCACACGGCGGCCGTGAACAAGGGCCAGGCCCAAACGCCGCTGAAGCAGGTGGCGGTGAAGGTGCCGTCCATCAGCTTCACCCACATGGACAACTCCTCCTACGTGGCGCGCCACTACAGCGAAGACCTCACCACCGAGAAGTTCATCTCGCTGGTGGGCGAGTCGGCCCGCTCCATCGCCGCCGACAACGATCTGTACGCCTCGGTCATGATCGCCCAGGCCATTTTGGAATCGGCCTCGGGCAATTCCACCCTGGCCCAGGCGCCGAACAACAACCTGTTCGGCATCAAGGGCACCTACAAGGGCCAAAGCGTGCAGCTTCCCACCCGCGAGGACGACGGCTCCGGCAACACCTACACCATCAAGGCAGACTTCCGCCAGTACGATACTGTGGAAGAATCGCTGTCCGACTACGCCGATTTGCTGTCGAACTCCATGGGGGACTTCTACGCCGGGGCCCGCAAGTCGAACACCGACTCGTTCGTGGACGCCTGCGACTTCCTCGTGGGGCGCTACGCCACCGACATCTTCTACTCCGAGAAGCTGCAGGACCTCATCGAGACCTACGACCTCACCCGCTTCGACGTGCCGCTCACCTACGAGATGACCGAGACCTTCGTGCTGCCCGTCGTGGACGAGGTGACCGGGCTCGATCTGGTGCTGGACCCGGAGGCCGACAAGGAGGCCTACGACGCGCTGGTGGAGGAGTACCGTGCCTACGTGGACGCCAACCAGGAGTACCAGGCGTCGCTGCGCGAGTGGGAACAGCAGGTGGCCGCGGCCGAAGAGCTGTACCACGTGCCGGTGTATTTGGAGAAGCCCGCAGCGCCGGCGGCCGACACCCCCATGCAGCAGCATCAGAACGAGATCGATGCCGCCCGCTTCGAAGGGTTCGACAAACTCGTGGCCAATCGCGAACCCCTGCCCGTGCGCGAGGCCCGCGATTTGAACGACCTCACCACGCTGGCCACCTCGTTTCTGGGGGTGCCCTACCTGTGGGGCGGCACCACGCCGAACGGCTTCGACTGCTCGGGCTTGGTGCAGTACTGCTACCGCGAGGTGTTCAACATCGAACTGCCCCGCACCACCTACTACCAGTGCGAGGTGGGTACCGAGGTTCCCTTCGAGGAGCTGCTCCCCGGCGACCTGCTGTTCTTCGACGACGGGGGAGACGTGCACCACGTGGCCATGTACCTGGGCGACGGGTACTACGTGGAGGCGCCGCACACCGGCGATGTGGTGAAGATCACGGCCATGAACGACAAGCTGCCGGACTTCGCCAAGCGCGTGGTGGAGGCCCGCGACATCGACCTGTCGGAGTACAGCGACGAGCAGCTGGCCATGTTCGTGGAGCGCGAGAAGTACCTCCAGGAACGGGAGCAGCGCATGGGCGTGTCCGACGAGGCCCTCCAAGAACTCACCGAATGGCTGCAAGGCCTTGAGTTCTAGGTTGCGCGGCGTGAGTTCTGGTTTATACTGAACTCCGTGGGAGTAACATTGCGACATCTGATAGTGCTGGGCCTGATTGCCTTCGCCGTGACGTACATCTGCGTCCCGTTGGCGAGAAGGCTCGCACTGCGTTTAGACGCGGTGGACTATCCGAGCGAGCGCCGGGTGAACAAACGCCCGACGCCGCGGATGGGCGGCATCGCCATGGCCTGCGGCATTTTCGCGGCCATCATCATCGAGGTGCTCGGCGAGTACTTCTTCGGTTGGGCCGGCTTCTACATCACCGGTGACAACCGGGGCATCAACCACTTGGGCGTCATGGTGGGGCTTCTGACCATTGTGCTGGTGGGGGCCCTCGACGACGTGTATTCCCTGAAACCGGGCATCAAACTGGCGGGGCAAATTCTGGGCTCCACCATCATCGCCGCGTCGGGCTGCCTGCTCTCCAGCATCGCGAACCCCTTCGGCGCCGGGTTCATTGAGTTCGGCTGGTTCGCCTATCCGCTCACGGTACTGTACCTGGTGTGCTTCATGAACGTGATGAACCTCATCGACGGCTTGGACGGCCTGGCCGCGGGCATCGCAGCCATCGCGGCGTTCTTCCTGTTCGTGATCGCCTGCGACAAGGCCCTGGAAGAGACGGCCATGCTGTCCATCGTGCTGCTGGGGGCCACCCTGGCCTTCCTGCGCTACAACTTCGCCCCGGCCACCATTTTCATGGGCGATTCCGGCTCGCTCATGCTGGGGGCCATGATCGGCATCATCTCGCTCATGGGCGTCATGCGCTCGCCCACGGTCATCGTCATGGCGGTGCCCATTGTGATCGCGGCCATTCCCATTGCCGACACCGGGGCGGCCATCGTGCGCCGCCTGTACCACCACCAGCCCATCCAGCAGGCCGACCGCAAGCATTTGCACCACATGCTGCTGCGCAAGGGCTACGGCGTGCGCAAGTCGGTGGCCATCGTGTACGCCTGGACCATCGTGCTGGGCGTGGGGGCCTTCCTCATGTCCCACTCCCACGGTGTGGCCGTGTTCATGGTGCTCGGCGGTCTTATCATCATCTCGTTCTTCATTCTGTGGAGGCTGGGCATGTTTGACAAAGTGCTGCGTCACCACTACCACGGCCGCCACCTGCGCCAGGAGGACAAGCCTCGCTGGTACGGCAAGCACGGCCGGTAACGGGGCGCACTGCTGCCGAGTCGGTGTCTGTGCTGATGAAATCAGTGCAAATGCACGTCTTTTTGTAACTGAAACGTACAAAGCGGCCCATAATATGCAGTATTTCGGCATAGAGGCGTACAAAGTAACGGGTTTAGTACGAGAGGGGCGAGAGGGTTGAGGATGCTCCGATGTTTCGGCGGCAGACGCCACTGGCTTGCTGGGACTGTGCAAATCCTGCGGGCAGGGCGCCGGAATGGTAAAATAGGGGCTCGCTGTTAACTCGGAGAATCGAGGAACGTGTCAACACTGCTGAACATCATCCAGTCCCAATGGGAGCGACGGGAGCAGATTTTCAACTTGGCCCTGTTCGACCTTAAAAAGCAGGCACGCGGGGCTGTTCTCGGGTGGTTTTGGTTTTTCGCGAAGCCGGTAGTCTACATCCTTGTATTTTGGTTTGCTCTTCAGATCGGGCTAAAGACGGGCTCATCTTCGGAGCACGGAGCCCCCTACATTCTTTGGCTTATGGCGGGGCTCATTCCCTGGTTTTACATGCAGAACATGCTGGGAACGGGAACCCATGTGTTTACCCGGTTTTCCTACCTTGTAAACAAGATAAAGTTTCCTCTTGCTGGCATTCCGACTATTTACGCCATTTCGATTTTCATAGTGCATTGCGGGCTCGTGCTGTTCTTGCTCGCTGCCTATTTCGTATGCGGACAGCCCCTCGACGTGCATCTTCTGCAGATTCCATTGGGCATGGCGCTCATGTTTGTGTTCTTCTACATGTTTTCTCTTACAACGAGCCTGCTTTCGGCCATCAGCAAAGATTTCCAAAACCTCATGGCTACTCTGAGCACACCCCTCTTCTGGCTCTCGGGTATTATTTTCAATGTGTTCGACCTGGGCATAGGTTGGCTCGAAACCATTCTCATGTTCAATCCCATAACCTTCATCGCTACAATTTACCGCTGCGCTATTTTCGATCGCACGTGGATTTGGGAGCAGCCTATGGCGATTGTCGGATTCGCGGTGGTGTTTGCGCTCACGCTTGTACTTATGATTGTGGTGTACAAGCGCTCCGCCGAGGAGGTGCCCGATGTCCTCTAATCAATCTCCTGCCATGGTGAGCGAGGATATTGCCATCAAGTTCGATCACGTCACCAAGACATATAAACTGTACAAGGACGACCGCCAGCGTTTCGCCAGTATTTTCTGGAGCAAGAAGAAACGCGATTCGGTGACAACCATCGATGCCAACAATGATTTATCTTTTGAAATCAAGAAGGGCGAGGCGGTGGCCTTCCTTGGTGAGAACGGCGCGGGAAAGTCGACGGCGTTGAAGTTGGTAACCGGGGTGGCCTATCCCACTTCCGGCACGGTGACGGTGAACGGTCATGTAAGCGCTTTGCTGGAGTTGAAGGCCGGTTTCGACCCCTCGCTTACGGGGCGCGAAAACATTCACTTGCGCGGTCAGGCGCTCGGTTTCACAGAGGAGCAGATTTGCGCCGTTGAACCTCGCGCTGTGGAATTTGCCGATTTGGGTGTTTATATCGATCAGCCAGTACGTATGTATTCCTCGGGTATGAAGTCGCGTCTCGGTTTTGGTTTCGCGGTGTCGTCCGACCCGGAAATCCTTGTGGTGGATGAAGCGCTAGCCGTAGGAGACAAGAAGTTTAAGAAGAAGTGCTACGCGCGGGTGCGTGAAATCATGGAGGATGAAAACGTAACGGTGCTGTTTGTCACCCATTCCACGGGCGCGGCAGAGGAATTTTGCAAGCGCGGCATTGTGCTCGATAAGGGCCGCAAGCTTTTCGACGGCTCTATTGAAGACGCGATGGCGTTCTACGAGGGTAATTTCTGAGATCAGACTTTTTACGGTCGACAACTCGATTCGGCAAAGGTGATGATGCGTTCGCAAAGATACTCGGTGCAGGTGCCGTGGGTGGGTAACGTTATATTGCGGGCTGTGAATTGCTGGTAGGCATCGTGATCGAACTCGTCGCGCTCAATGGCCGCTAGGATGGCCACCGCATCGTTGGTGAACAGTGTGGGCACCTCGCGGGCGATATCTATGTTGAGACCGCGTTTTTCCCGATAGGTCTCCCAATCGTAGGCATACAGGAATACCGGCACACCCAGCAGTCCGGCCTCGTAGATAATAGTGGAATAATCGCTGATGACATAATCGGCAATGAGCAGTGGATCGGGATCGGAAGCGCTGGCCGTAATGACGCGCGGATCGTCGATGGCGAGCGTGCTCACCGGGTGAGGTTTGTAGACGAGCGCATAGCGATTGAAGTCGACGGCGCCCATGAGGGATTCCATGGCGTGTGATGTGCCCGAGTCCCGGGTGCGGCGGAAGGTGGGGCAGTATGCGATAACCTGTTTGTCCTGGAGCTGCGCGTGGGCTTCGCGGAACAATTCACGTGCCCGGGCGCGCCGATGCGAATCGAGCAGCAGGTCGACCCGGGGAAGAGGCGCCTCAAATATAATGGCAGGATCGGCATTGAAGCCAGCGGCGAAATCTTCTCGGAAATCAAGGGATGAGATGGCGATGGCGTCGTAGCCTTCGTGCATGTGCATGAGGCGGGCGAGTTTGGGGCTGCGCCCTTCCCCCGATGCCTCGTCAAGAGCCGTGTACCCGAACTTCTTCATATTGCCCAAGGCATGCCAAATCTGAATGACGGGAGTTTTGATGGTGCTTCCCAGCAGGCTCACGACAATGCAGTAGGAATCGAGCACTACGGCCTTGCTTGTGGCGATGTAGAACACCTGGCGGACTATTTCGGGAAGGTAGGAGAGGGGGTTGTGCAACTGCTTTGCCAGAATGACTACATCCAAAGGGGGCGTGCGGTTGCGGCAATAGTCAGCTATGAGCTGAAAATCCAAGGGCGGCGTATCACTCTGCCGGCTTATGCACACCAGACGATTGCGCACGGGGAAGAGGCGGCAGAGCCCATAAAGCGCCTTCAGGCACAAAGAGACAAAGTTCACGGCCAATTTCAACACAGATTATCGTGCCCTTCTCGGTCATAATGATATCGAAAGCATCGACCATGGTATCATGACTTTCGCACTGAATTGGAGGATACCTGTGACTATCACCGTGGAAGACATTGCGTGGAACCGCGTCTTTATGAACGTTCGCTATCGGGCAACATCGGGAGAGCACTTGATGCTCTATCGTTTGCGCTCGCAGCGGTTTGTGCCCTTCATGGAAGAGCGGGCGATTGCCGATGACGGCTCTGAGACGGTGCAAGCCCATGTGAGCATTGTGGAAACAGGCAATCGGCAGCCCTTCGACGATGGTGAATGGCTGCTGTGCGAACGCATCGACCAGGAACCTCTGACAGTGGAATGGGCTTCCCAACATATGCCATGGCTGGTGGATCAGGTTCGCCACCGCGTGTGGAGCAGCCTGCCGAAGCGTGTGCGTCGCCGGGCTGCGGCGCAGGACATTACATGGCGGGAATACCCCATAGACGAACAGGCTGTGGCGGCCCGTATCGATGAGCACCCCTACAACACCCACAACATCGAGTACGACTCGCAGCTGCTGTGCCGCTTGGGTGACCTGTCGCGGGTGTTCCGCTATGTGAACGGCAAGTACGCCTGCGCTGTTTCCCTGCTTCCCCGTACCGATGTGACGGGCTACAGCAACCTGGTGCTGGCCGTGGACTATTATCTGAAGAACAAGAACCCGCGCATACGCCGTTTCAGCTTGCGGTTCATGGAAAAGCAGGTGTTTGCCCTGTTCTATCGGATTGTCCACAGGCTGTTTCCCCACAAGGGCAATCGCGTGCTCTTTCTGAAGGAGAACGGCGACGAGCCCACGGAGAACATGGCTGTGGTGCGGGATCGCATGATCGAACGCGGGCTGGATAAAGACTACGTGATCGCCGAGCGCTATCGCAATACCTTCGGGCGTCATCAGAACCCGTTTTCGTGGACGCGCGATATTGTGGCCATTGCGCGGGCGGATTATATTTTCATCGACGATTACTGCCCGGTATTCAACTTTATCGATCCCGGTGATGACACGGTGCTGACCCAGGTGTGGCACGCGGGGGTGGGGTTCAAATCGGTGGGCTATGCCCGTTTCGGCATTAAGGGCTCGCCCGATCCGTATCAGTCGGCTCACCGTCGCTACGATTACGCGTTGGTGGGCAACGAGCATTTGCGCACCATATACGCAGAAGTGTTCGGCATCGAAGAGGAGGCGCTGCTTGCCACCGGCATGCCGCGACTCGATCACTTTTTGGATGAGGGCCACGACCGGGAAGCGCGGTCCGAGCTGCTGGGCCGTTACCCGTGGATGGAACAGGGCCGGGTGGTGGTGTTCGCGCCGACGTTTCGCGGCGCGGGCCAGAGAACGGCTCACTACCCCTACGAAGATTACTTCGACATGGAAGCCTTGTACGAGATGTGCTACGACACGAACACCTACTTTGTGTTCGAGATGCATCACTTCATCGAGGAGCGCCCCGAGATACCCGAGCGCTTTCAGGATCGGATCTTTGATCTTTCCGATGAGAACTTAAACCAGCTGTTCTTCGTGGCCGATGTGCTGGTGACCGACTACTCGTCCTGCTTCTACGACTACCTGCTGCTGGGCAAGCCCGTGGTGTTCTACGTGCCCGACAAAGTAATGTACGAGGTAACGCGCGGTGTGCAGCGCACGGTGGACGAGATGGCACCGGGCGTGGTGTGCGACACCTTCGCCGACTTCATACAGGTACTGGCCACCGATGCCTACGTTGACGTGGAACCCGACCCGTCCATGCTGGATCGCTGTTTGGAGCGGTCGGGCCTGGCGAGCGATCGCGCGATCGACACCATTCTGTTGGGTCGGGACGTGCCGGGTGTGAGGAAAGGGAAATAGGTCCCAAAGTGCCCTGGGCAGGAAGAGCGTTTTGGGTGGCGCTGTCCTTGTCGCGCAGTTCTCTTTTAAGAAAACTTGACCGAAAAACTGCGTGTCAACTCTTTTTCTGATCTGGTCAAACGTGCTACAATGACGCAACTTATTGACAGGATGAAAGGGGCAGGCATGCGGGCAATGCTGGGGAAGTGCTTGGCGGTGGCGGCGCTTGCAGTGTGTTTGGTTGGCGCGGGAGCGACGGTCGCCTACGCCGACACGGTTGTTACCGTTAAGCCCAAGAAGGGCGCCGACGCCTATAAGGTCATTCAGAAGGAGCTCGACAAGGCTCGCAAAAAGGCCTCGTCGAAGAACAAATACACAATCAAGGTTAAAAAGGGTTCTTATAGGCTGAGCCACCATTTGAGCATCTACAGCAACACGACGCTCGATCTTTCCGGGGTGAAGCTGAAGGCAACGAAGCGCGGCGGCCACATGATTAAGGTGGGGGCGTCCAGCAAAGACAACAAGAAGGGCTACGCTTACAAGAACATTACCATCAAGGGCGGCGACCTGAACAACAACGGCAACAAGGCCACTGCTGTGTTGGTGGCCCATGCGAAGAACGTCAAGTTGCAAGGGGTGAAAGTGCACAACTCCAAAGACGCTCATCTCATGGAGGTGGCCGGTGTCAATGGGCTGACTGTGGAAAAGTGCAAGTTCTACGACCAGAAACAGAACAAAAAGGCCAAGGTGCTTACCTTGGAGGCTATTCAGCTAGACATTCTCGTGAATACGCATATGAAGCAATATCGATCCGAGGTGCTTCCCACAAAGAATGTAACCATTAAGAACTGCTCGTTCAACAATGTTCCGCGTGCTGTGGGGAGCCATACGGCATTCTTGAATAGCTACACCACCAATGTGAAAATTCTCAACAACACGTTCACCAACTGCAAGAGCTCGGCAATTCAGACGCGCGGCTATACGAATTGCCTGATCGAGGGCAATACAATCAAGAGCACTCCTCGTGGTGTCGTGATAGAAACGATCAGCGAGACAGGCACCTACCTGGCCTCCACGGCCGTCAAAGAGGGTAAGGTGAAGTCGAAGGTTTCCCGTAAGTACAAAAAGCCCATTGCCAATCAGAACATTGTGGTGCGCAACAATACCATCTCGGTGAAGGGCGCCGACCCGTTTTTCGGCCGGGTGGAAAACGAAGGCGTTCGCGTAGCGGGCTGTCGCCTCAAGAAGGCATTGAAGAAAACGAGTCAGACCGACGCTATTCCCAAAGGCAGCTACTATGCGAGCGGCGTTACCATCGAGGGGAACAAAATCACGACAGCTGCCCATGGTATTCGGCTTGATGAAACCCGTAATTCCACGGTAGCAAATAATACCATGAGCTTTAACGGCAATCCGAAGAAGGTCAAGACGGGTTTCTACGGTATTCAGTTGCTCAACAATAGTACGGGCAATGTGGTCAAGGGGAACACGGTGTCGCGTTTCTGCACCCATGGTATCGTGGTGTCGGCTGGGTCCTCTGCCGCAAGCATTGAGGACAACAGCGTGAATGATGCAGGCAGTTACGGCATTGTGGTTCTGGAGTCGAAGGCCTCCCACATTGCGGCTAATCGAGTGTCCAATGCAGGTGTTATCGGCATTTACATTATGAATGGCGGCTCTGCCGGAGCCATTGAGGGCAACACCGTTTCTACCGTTTCCAAGGGAAGTGCCATTTCGGTCTACAATGGCTCATCGGCGGATCGCATTGTGAACAACAGGCTCACCAACCTGTCGGCAAACGGCATCATGGTTCATCGGAAATCGTGTGTGGGCGTTATAACGGGTAATGCTATAACCAAGGCCGGTAAATACGGCATTTATGTCGATGAGGGTTCCCGGCCTAAAACAGTAACGGGCAATACGATTGTTTCGGCTTACAAGGATATTGTTATAAAGTAGGCTGCATCCGATTTGCATCAAATGAAGCGATGAGCGACTGCACTAGAACGCACGTCGTTCTCGCTTCATGAGGTCGGCTGTCGAACAGTTGGCGCGGAGCTCAGCTTCACGCCGCAAGGGAAGGAATATGAAGAGAAACTTGATTGGCGCCGTATCGGCTCTGTTTCTGTGCGTGACGCTGCAGCTGATCGTGGTGCCCAATGCCTACGCGGCTACCACCATCGAGGTGACGCCCACACGACCCGACGCCTACTCCGAAATTCAGAAGCAGTTGAATTTGGCGAAAAAGCAACCGGAGAAAGGCCCGTACACCATTACTGTGACACCGGGAACCTACACCATTGGCCATAGCCTCAAGCTGTACAGCAACACGACGCTCAAGCTGGAAGGGGTGTCTCTTTCCCATGGTTCGGGCACGCGCAGCAATATGATTCGCTTGGGAGATGGCACCGATACCCAGCAGGGCTACTATTATCAGAATATCACGGTGGTTGGAGGCGATCTCAATCACAGAGGTCAGAGCAACACCACCATAAAACTAGCTCACGGCAAGAACATCAAGATCAAGAACGTTACTATGCGAAACACCCGCGACGGCCACCTTATGGAAGTTGCGGGGGTTAAAGGATTGACCGTGGAAGGGTGCGTGTTTCGCGATCAGGTGCAAGTGTCGCGATCCGAAGATATCGCCGAAGCGCTTCAGATCGATATTCTCAACCAGAAGCATATGCCGGGATACCGGTCCGAAGACTTGCCCATGAAGGACATCACTATCAAGAACTGCACGTTCGAGAACGTCCCTCGCGGCATTGGCGCCCATACGGCGGTGCTCAATCGGTATGTGAAGAACGTAGTTATAAAGAACAACAAATTCAAGAATTTGAAGAGCGATGCCATTCGCATTATGAACTTCTACAACTGCCGCATCGAAGGCAATAAAATTGAGAATGCTCCCCGAGGTATTGCCGCCTACATGGGGCATACCAAGGGAATGTACCTCGCTTCTAGTTTGGCCCGCGAGGGTGGAGTGCCCACGAGTACTCAAACCACCTACAAAGCGCCGTACAAGAACCAAAAGATTTCCATTCGCAAGAACTCCATTAAGGTGTCTGGCTCCCATATTTACAGCGGGGGCACGGTGGAAGGCATTTTCGTGTGCGGTTACAGCTTCAGCCGCAACCTGAAGAAGGGATCGGAAAACGACGCCATACCCAAGGGCAACTACTACATCAGCGGCGTGGCGGTATCTGACAACACCATTAAGACGACGGGGCATGGCATTCGCTTTGATAACGCGCGCTACTCCACGGTACGGGGCAACAAAATTACCTACACGGGGTCGAAAACGGGTGGCGCGTCGTACTTTGGCATCTACGCTCTGAGCGATTCCCGCATTGACTATATCAAAGCCAATAAAATATCCAACATGAAGAACCACGGTATTTTGGTTACGTCGAAGTCGAAGGTGAAGACTATTACGAGCAACACCATCAAGTCTCCGCGCAAATGCGGCATTAGTGTTCAGAACGCCACTGTCACCGCCATGACGAAGAACAGCATCAGCAAGTCGGGCGCTGCGGGGGTATCGGTGCTCATAAACGGCCGTGTCGATTCTATGACCAAGAACAAGATATCGTCCTCAAAGGGGGCTGGCATTACTTTGGAGTCCAAGGCGCGGGTAAAGAGCGTGTCAGGCAACACCATTTCTTCCGCGAAGAAGTACGGCATTGCAGTAGCCGACATAAAAGGCCCCGCGAGCATTACGAAAAACAAGGTTTCCAAGTGCGGCAAGTACGCAGTGTACGTAAACAAGAAGGCTAAAAACCAGCGTGTGTCTGTGAAAGGCAACAAGCTCACGGGTAAGCGATCGCTGGCACTCGTGCGCATTGAAGGCGGCAAAGTTTCAGTGTCGGGGAGCCGCGCATCCGTTAAGATAGCGAAAGAGGCCAAGCGTGCCTAACGGGCTGGGGTTTGCGTGGACTTGTCAGAACCCGGTTGTTGGCTTGAAGGCCATGGCCGATAATAACATGGTTAACATACCGTTGAGGTAAAAGAGGTCATTCGTGAATTGCGCGCTTATTTTCGCTGGCGGCACTGGCCAGCGTATGAATACAAAAACAAGGCCAAAGCAGTTCCTCGAGCTTCATGGAAAACCGATCATCATCTACACCATCGAGGTGTTTGAAAACCACCCCGACATCGATGCAATTGTAGTTGTGTGCTTGGAAGACTGGATTCCGTTTTTGCGCAAGAAGCTTGTCCATTACGACATTGCCAAAGTGATCGACGTGGTGCCCGGAGGCGCTACCGGGCAAGAGTCCATTCGCCATGGTATTGACGCGCTCATGCTTCACGCCGACGAAGATGCCACGGTGCTCGTGCACGATGGCGTGCGGCCCTTGCTGCGTCCTGAAACCATCACTGACTGCATTCAATCGGTGCAGGAGCGGGGAAGTGCCATTACCGTGACGCCGGCCATTGAGACTATCGTCCAGGAATCGGATGGCATGGTGACCAACGTCATCGAACGGCAAGCATGCCGCTTGGCCAAGGCACCTCAATGCTTTAAGTTGGCGGAGCTGGAAGCAGCCCATCGGAAAGCGGAGGCTGACGGCCTTCATGACTTTATCGATTCCGCCAGTATGATGCGTCATTACGGGCACGATCTTTACACTGTCGAGGGCAGCCCTGAGAACATCAAGATCACCACGCCTTCCGACTTCTACATTTTCCGCGCTTTCGTGGACGCACAGGAGAATTCGCAGATTTTCGGTCTATAGACAGAGGGAGATTCATGTTTGATTTGAGAGCTGAGGCGCAGGCGGTGGCCCAATCGCCGATGGTTGCGTGGGAGAAGCTGTCTGGGGCCACGGTTCTGATAACGGGCGTTACCGGTCTGATTGGATCGGCCTGCGCGAGAGTGCTTCTGGAGCGCAATCGGGCCGATGGGAGCGATATCCATGTGCTGGGACTGGCGCGGAGCGAGGCGCGGGCCCGTGAGGCGCTGGCTGGCTACAACGAGGGAGATGGCCTGACCATCATCGAGGGCGACCTTCTCGGCGGCGCCGTTGAAGATTGCCGTCCCGACTTCATCATTCATTCCGCGTGCCCCACGGCTTCGCGCTTTTTCGCCGAGCATCCTGTGGAAACGGCTGATGCCATCGTCCTCGGTACGCGCCATATGCTGGATCTGGCGAAGGCTGCCTCTGTGAAAGGCTTCGTGTACGTGTCCAGCATGGAAGTGTACGGAGATGGCAACGATGCAGCGGGCCTCGATCATCTGCTTACCGAAGGCGATGTGGGCTACGTGAACCCCACTGTGGTGCGAAGCTGCTATCCCGAGGGGAAGCGCATGGCCGAGCAGTATTGTGCGGCCTATGCGAGTGAGTACGGTGCCCCGGCCACCATCGTGCGGCTCGCTCAGACGTTCGGCCCGGGCATTCCGAAAAACGATACGCGTCTGTTCGCCCTGTGCGCGCGCAATGCCATGGCCGGCGAGGACATTGTGCTGAAGACCACAGGCGCGAGCACGCGCATGTACCTATACACCGCCGATGCCGTCACCGCGCTCTTGGCGGTGTTGCTGGAGGGTGAGCCTGGAAGGGCGTACAACGCGGCGAATCCGAGCACCTATTCGTCAGTGAAGGGTATGGCCGAGATGGTGGCCGGTCTCTTCCCGGAAAAGAATGTGCAGGTACGTTGCGAGATCGATCCGAGCGCCCCCTTCCCGCCCGAGCACCATCTGCCGCTCGACGTAAGCGCCCTTGAAGGCTTAGGCTGGCAGCCGACCAAGGATCTGTCGCAAATGTACGAGAACCTTATTCAGTATTTGGAGGGCTAGTAGTGGGCATCAAGGCGCTTGTGCGCAATGTGAAAAAAGAGGGACTGACGAAGACTGTTCGCAAGGGCTGCGAACGGCGCCGACGTGAGCGAGAAGTGCGCGATTTGATGCGCGAATTGAAAGAAATTGCCAGCCGATGCCCGCTGCCCGCCGAAAAGGCCGAAGTGACATCGGAAATGGTCCTTGAGTTTCAAAAAGGAATCTTCTCTATGATGGATTTCATAGAGGAAAAGGAGGCTTGGGGGATAGCGAAGGCGTATGACTATTTCCAGCTGCGTTTCGATGACTACTTGAAAGCAGCGGCCTTCTCTGACGAAGATGATCCTGCTCAAGATCTGGTTTTTCGGGAGGCACTGGCCTCTCGTGAAACACCGGCATATATGCGCCGTCTCAAAACTGATTTCATTAAGAAGCGTATTCCCGCTGCCTATCGCGATGCATGCTCCCAACCCGTAGGGGCCAAAGCCGTGTTTGTTCAGCCGCGTGAAGGGTTGAATCAAAGTTTCAAGTATATGTTTAACTGGCTCGAGAAGAAGGGCCCTTATGAGCCGCTGCTATGCGAACTCCATCGCGGCGACGTACCGTTTTCCCTATATTTTCGCAATGCCGAAGAGATGGCGCGACAAGCGGCTACTGCCAAGGTAGTTTTCTTTCATGAATCGAATAACCTGTTTGGATATGTTGATGTTCGCGACGATTCGAGGGTTGTTCAGCTATGGCATGGTTGCGGTGTTTTCAAGAAGATAGGACTGGACACTGCCGGCATGCCTGGCTATAAGAGTGAGAAAAGCTACCGCGTTTATCCGGAATACAATTGCTACTCTTGCGTGACTATTGCGAGTCCCGAGCTTTCCTGGGTGTTTGAACAGTTCATGGGTATTTCCAAGGAATCTGGCATTATAAAGCCTCTCGGAGTGAGTCGCACTGACGAGTTCTTCGATCCAGCCTATATTGACCGTTGCTACGAGAAACTTTACGAGCGTATCCCCGAGGCTCGCGAGAAGAAGGTCATCTTGTATGCGCCGACTTATCGCGGAGTCGGGCGCAACCGAGTGGCTCCCAATGAGCTCGACATTCCCGCCATGGCTGAGAAACTTGCCGATACGCACGTTTTGCTCATTAAGCAGCATCAAACGGCAAAGGAATGTCCGCCGGTGCCCGAACCCTACGATCAGTCCTTTGCGTGGGACGTGACCCGCGGCTGGGGCATGGACATTAACGAGCTTATGACGGTGGCAGATGTTTGCGTGTCGGATTATTCGTCGCTCGTGTTCGAATACTCCATCTTCGAGCGTCCTATGGCGTTTTTCGTGTACGACCTGGAAGAATACATTGACGATCGGGGCCTCTATTACGACTTCGATGAGATTACCCCTGGTCCTTTGTGCTATACCACCGACGAGCTTATCGATTACATTCAGTCAATCGAGCGCGACGGTTTCGATTCATCGGAGGTGGCTGCTTTTCGGCAACGCTTTATGAGCAGCTGCGATGGCCACTCTACGGAGCGCATTTTGGAATACATCGAGAAAGGCGAATAGCTTTATGAAACGAATTCTCACGTACGGCACCTACGACCTTCTCCATTACGGGCATATTCGGTTGCTAAAGCGGGCGAAGGCCATGGGTGACTATTTGGTTGTGGCCATTTCCACTGATGAGTTCAATGCGACAAAGGGCAAGAAGGCGTATCACAACTACGAGACCCGCAAGGAAATGCTGGAGGCGGTGCGCTATGTCGATCTGGTTATTCCCGAGACCGACTGGGAGCAGAAGGTCGACGATGTGAAAACTTACGCCATCGATACGGTGGTGATGGGCAGCGATTGGGCCGACGACCCTCGCTTTGAGTGTCTGCGCGATTATTGCGACGTTGTGTATCTCGATCGCACGGAGGGCATTTCCACAACCCAGATCAAGCAGGAGCTGAACCTTCCCCAAGAGGAACTCTTCGAGAAGTAGCCCGTTCAATTCGATCAGATTAAACCCCGTTACTCGCGAAAGGCCCTCCGTGAACATCGGCATCATTTCCATCAACATGTACACCAAAGGACTCAACTTCGCCTGCCCCCTCCATACGTTTGCTTTCCAGCGGTTTTTGACCAAGAACGGCATTGCAAGCAAGGTTATCGACTACAAGCCGGTTTACTATGGCGATTTTGACCTGCGTCATCCTGACGAGTCTTACACAAAGCTGGTCGATCGCAGGAAGAAGGAAGGGGCCAGTGACGGAGAAATTGCCGAGTTGGTTGAAAAGCGAGACGGTTATCGGGCTCTTCGACGTCAACAAGAGGTACGCCACGATAAGTTCCAATCTTTCATCGACTGCCACTACGATAAGACCGAACGCTGCTACAATTCCGACTTGCTTGAGATAGAAGACCCCGGCTTCGATTGCTATATTTGCGCGACGGATGTAATTTGGAAAAAGGAGCCGACTAAAGATTTCGATCGCGGATTTTTCTTGGCCAGCAAGGCCATGGAGAACAAAGGCAAGATAGCCTATGCGGCAAGTCGCGGCGTCCATTTCAGTCAGACCAACGAGGACGAACGCCGCTTCCTGCACTGGGTCGACGATATCGACTTCATAGGGGTACGCGAGAACAGCTTGAAGGAGTATCTGGAGGAGGGAACCGATAAAGAGGTGGCCCTTGTGCTCGATCCAGTCTTGCTGCATGAGCGCGATTTTTACGATGCTCTGGCGGTGAAGCCATCGGAGGAGAAATACCTGTTTCTGTATTATGTGATGGAGCGCGCGGAGGACACTTTGGCTCAAGCAGCCGCCTATGCCAAGGCGCATGATTTGACCATCGTTGAAGTCACTGACCGCCCGTTGCCCCACGGGATGCTGGGCGATCGTGATGATATTCGAGTGGTGTATCGCTACGATATTGGCATTGAGGAGTGGCTCGGGTACTTCAAGTATGCCGACGTAGTGTTCACCAATTCATTCCATGCGTCGTGTTTCTCCATCTTGTTTGAGAAGGAGTTCTTCGTCGGTCCCCGGAGCGGGGATAAGGTGACAAATATTCTCGATCTGTTCGATCTCGGCGATAGGCGCTTTGGAAAGGAAGACGAAGTGCTTGCGCGGTCGGTGGCGCCCATCGACTACGGGCGGGTGCGGAGCGTTCTTGAGGAGAAGCGTCGCGATTCGGAGGCGTTTCTGCTGGGTGCCATTGAAAAGATTTCTTCTTTGCAGAAGTCCACTGATTACGAGTGGTGGAAACGCGAGCAGCATTATCCCATTCGCTATCTGTGCGACAGCCAGCAAGAAAGTTGCTTTGGGACGTTTGGCGCCGACGGAGAGCCGCGGGCACATTTGGAAAGCGGATCTATCGAATACCGTCCCAGGGAAGAAATGGTAAACGATGGACTCAGTCGTTTCGTTCCCAACGGCTTCTACCGCCGTGGCTGCAGGCCAGTGGGATGGAAGATGCGCTTTCGCATCGACAACCGCTATTTCTGGTATCTCGAAGACGGCTCGTTCAAGCTTTGCAGTGAGTATGATGGGGCTGTCGACATTCCCGTGAAGCGCTTTGAGGAACGGGCGCGGATTCCCTATATACCCGTTGACCACATAGGAATGATGGTGGCGGAAGCTTTGTGGGAGCCGGCTGGGGCAGAGGAGTTTGAGGTGATTTACAATAGCGGGGCAAAGGGGTGCGAGACCTCTTCTGCCGCCAAGGTTGCCGCCGATGACGTTTATACCTTGGAAAGCGGGTCAATCGAGTTCTTTGCGTCCCAGATGATGTCGAACGACGGTTCCGGGCGCCTCATGATTGAGCCGTTCGTGCGGGAAGGCTATCTTTTCAAGGGGTGGTACCTGCGACTTAAAGTGCGGGACGTGTGGTACTGGCTCTTGGACGACGGATCGCTTAGGGTTGCGGACCAGTGGTCTCCGGAACGCGATAGGGCACGGCAGCTCATTGCTCCGGGCGCCGCTCTTCCCGTGTTGCCTTCTACTGATATTGAGCGCATTGCCGTTCAAGGAGCGTGGCGTGCCGATCCGAGCCTGAAGGCGCGTATCGGTCGACGGTTACGAAGGGGGCTCGGTCGATCGTAGGGCGCAACGGCAGCTATGCGTTGTCGCAATCTGGGTCTGTTCCGAAAAGCGCTTCGGGGTTGCTCGCGCAGTCGATCACTTCGACTGCGCTGCCGATTTCTCGAATGATCTCGGCATCCCGGGGGCTATCGACAAACACCTTTTCGCAATGACGAAGGCAATAGGCTACGGCATCGGACGAGAACCCGTCCCCTTCATCGCTCAATACGTGCTTAAGCTCATCGGTGAAGAAGATGTGCAATGGATAGGGGGCGCAGGCAAGGGCCAGGAGGATGTCGATGTTGCGAACATCGAGGGCAAGGACGAGGGAAAAGGGCATCCGTCCCCACATGCGCTCTGCCGCTAAACGATATTCTTGTTGGAGATAGCGCATGGCAACGGAGAAGGGCAGCAGGCGCAATGTTGCAAGTTGCCTGATCTTTTTTCCTGCGTTGCTGAGTCGAATTTCCGGATCGATGCCGATGACGGGTACGTTGAAGAGAAGCGGATAGGCTGTCTTTCGATTTTGGCTCACGGCCCGCTTGTCGCATCCGACGAAAAGATTGCAATGAGCACTGTCCCGGTGACTCACTAACTGCTGGAGCAAGGCGGTTTGGAGGTGATCGTCGCACGTTTCCGCGAATATCAACATGTTGGGCGCACCCTCTGACTGCAGGGTTTCGATGGCGAGATCGGAATCGGGGGTTTCCTGGAACAGGCTGCACAGCTTCCGTGTGTTTTCCGGGGTGTCAAAGGGGCAGAATGATTCCCGAGCATTGCCGTCGTCGTAGGTCTTGCCCTGTGAAAGTGCTTCGAAAACCGCCTCTTTTGTATGGGCGATATCGAAGGGCAGGTTGGTGATGTCGAGATACATCCCGCGCTTCTTCTCGTAGAGGGAGAGATCGGGGCAATAGAGGATGATGTGGCGGCCGGTGGCAAGGTAATCGAAGAAAACGCTCGAATAATCGGAAATGAGAGCGTCGGCGACAGCAAGCACCTGGTAGGTGTCTAAGGTTGCGGGGAATTGTCGAATATGTTCAAAGCGATCGTAATCCACCGAGTCGTTTATCTTATGGTGCAGGTTAACGTACAAAATCTGGTCGTTGCTCAGATGCCCATCGAGGTATTCAAGCAACTCGATGCATTCGGAGACAACCTGCTCGGGTTTAAGGTAGTCTTTCCAGGTTGGCATGTAGGCGAAAACCGTCTCGCCGTTGGGGGCAAGTTGTTCCCGTAGAGCCTCGCATGTTTCTTCTGCTGCCTGCAGCATGCCTCCCGTACGCGGGTATCCCAACATGAGGGCATTGCCCTGCAAGAGATTGCCCACGCGATAGGCCTCGGCCATATGGTCTTTGGTGTAGTAGTTGGGGTAGAGAAGGTAATCGGCGTTGACGAAGTCCCTCTGCTTTACCCCCGACAGATGATTGTTACGAGCGTGCTTGTCACTGCCGAGGTTTTTCAGCGGCGTGCCATGCCAGATATTAATGTAAACTTGGTCGGGCTTTTTTACCCAGCTGGTGGGCATGTTGACCTCGGTGAGAACGTATTTGACGCGGGCGAGCAGCTGGTCGTATTCCACAGGGTCGGCAACGGGCGTGGTACGGTGCCAGTTGTACCGGTCAATGAGCTCACGAAGATGGTCGATGGTTTCCGGAGAGGCCTTTACGTAGATGCGGTAGTCCTCAAACCGCTCGGAGCTATTGAGCTCCTCCAAAAGGTAAAAGAGATTTCCCCGAACGGACGATCCGAGACCCACCAGCATGATGGTGTTATCTTCCACATCGTTTTCGAAATAGTAATCGGTAACGGTGCGACCGTCGTCGCTGAGCCCAAGCTTCCTGAGGGATTGAGCCACAAGGCGATATCGCTCCACGTCAGTCAAGCCGGAGTTCGAGTTCCTGAGAGCCCAGCGCAATGTGAGGGCATAGGCGCGGTTGCGAAGATTCATTGCGTTGCCTTACTTGTGTCGAGGGAAAATAGCCCAGTTGCCTTTCGACGCCGGTTTTTCACTTTCAGCGTTATGACGTTTCTGGGGAGAGATGATAGCATTGTTGGCTCGCATTACTTATCATTGCATGGGATAAACTGAGTGTAAGGGGATCCGGTGACTAAGGAGCGTTTGGCATATTTCGACAATTTGAAAGGCGTGTTGATCATTCTGGTGGTTATCGGGCATTTGCTCGAACCATGTGCTCGGTTGGGAAGCGAGGGTTTGGCGGGTTTTCGTGTTCTCGATTTCATCTATATGTTTCATATGCCTCTCTTCATCTTCGTGACTGGGCTGTTCAGTAAGGGTGTCTTCAGACAGGGCCGTTTCCGGGCTGAAGTGCCTCTGTTCTACTTCGCCATTTGCTTTCTGCTGTATACGGGGCTTATGGTTGAGAAGTGTCTTTTGGGGGCGCATGTTTCCTTCAATTACCTAACGCTCAACGGACGCATTCCCTGGTATTTGATGGTTGCGGGTTTTTACGTGTTGGGCGTTCCCTTCTTCGTGCGGCTTAGGCCCGTCGTGGCTCTGGGGGGGGGGTCTGGCAATTTCCGTGCTTGCGGGGTTGGTTGATGGTACCAATATGCTTTCAGCATCGCGGGCTGTTACATTCCTGCCGGTATTCTTGGCAGGTTTCTATCTTTCGCCAGACACCATTATTGCCCGCATGAAGGGAGGCAACCTGGCTCACCGTCGGTTTGTTGCGGGGGCGGCGGTGATAACAATTGCTGCTGCAATCATGTTTTTCCAGTTTTGCGGACTCAAAAAATTGGAATTCTTCCTCAATATGTTTTATGGAAAGTGTTCTTACGCGGACATGCTGTCCGCGTCGGGGCTCGATTTGCCTCTGATTGTCTGTATGCTGCTGCGGTTGTTGTCCTATGCTGCCATCGCGGTTATTGGCGTCGCTCTTTTTATTCTTCTGCCGACGGGACGCGTGCCGATGCTTACTAATGCGGGCGCGCGCTCGCTCCAGATCTATGTTTTGCACCCGTTTGTTTACTACGCATTAAGTTCTGTCAGGTTCACCCAGAATGTCTTCGCCTTGCTGCCTCCCGTTGGAGCAGTGGCAGCTCTCATGTTGCTGGGAACGGTTCTTGCGTTGCTGCTCAGCATGTCTGATGGGCCTCAACGTGTCTTCGATGAGATGAAGGCACGCATCGGTCGCTGGGTTGATCGCCAAGCTCCCGAAGCTAGGGGCGATCAAAGTACTGGGGGTGCGTGCTCGTGACGCGGGCGTAAGCCAGGGGATTGCCGATGAAGTAGATGGCATCGGCGCCGGAATCGTCGATGCGGCCCTGAAGGGTCTCCGGTCCTTCGTTGTCGTTCTTCAAATCGAGAACGCATTGGCTGTCACGATAGTCTTGGGCGACTAGCCAGTGAAAGGCATCGCCGAACGAATCCATGGCAATAAGGGCCTTTTGATCGGTGGTGGGAGTGGAGTTTGTAACGGTTAGATCGGCAGTTACGTTGGTAGACCCGTACCATGTGGAATAGAAGTCGAACACTGATCCCATGGCGTCGTCGTGGATGAGGGAGGGCCCATCGGGCTCAACGATGGGCGGGATGCGCGGACCGGTTGCCTCGATGCCCGTTAGGTCGAGCTGAGGTTCCCGAGCCGATTCGTTGATGAGCATGAGGCCTTTGCGGGCGTAAGATCCGTTGGTAATGATGCCGGGAAAATCGACGGTTTCCGCGTCGTTGTCGCGACGGTTGGAGAGGCCGGCGACCTCTTGCAAGGCGTTGTAGGCGCGAAGGGCGCCATAGCCGTTCCAATGGTGGTCGGAACGGTAGAAATCGCGATAGTACTCCTCGGGCTGATCGTAGCGGATGCTGACCAGCCGAACGTTGGAGGCCTCGGCCACGGCTCGCTCGAGTACCTTCACGCAATCATCAGTTGAATAACGTTGAGAGACAAGGAACGCTGCGGGATTGGCATTCGAGGTATCTGATTGATCTGCAACGACCATGTAGAACTGCTTGTCGGGGTTGGCGTTCGCCGTGGCGATGAGGCCATCGACGAACTCCTCGGTCGATTTTGTTTTGCTTTTCTTTGCATGCTCGGGTATCTTGGCCAAGGCGTCGCTGGCGGGCAGGTAGATCTGCTCGCTGCCAAAGAAGGTGGGATACGCCTCGAACCGGAAGAGGGCGTTCGAAGCTGCAATGGCGCTCCGCTGCATCGCGGCGTTCTGAAGAAGAATGACGGCGCGATAGGGGATGCTGTTCTCGACGGTGGTGTTCAGGTCATCTTGAAACTTCTCGGCCGAGAAGCCTTTCAGGGAAAAATGTTCCAGAAGATCGACCTCTTCATAGCCGCCCGAAAGATAGGTGGAGTCTTCGGCCGTAAGGTCGCTGGGCAAATCGAGCTTCCAGTGCGTCTGCGCCACCCAAAGGGTCATCGGGCCCAGCAGGAACAGGCAGAAAACTGTAGCGACAATGGCATTCCGTACTTTCATGGCTGCCCCCTAGAACTGGAAGTAGATGAACGGGTTGTAGGAGCTGGAGACTACGGACATGGCCGACAGCACCAGCACGGCCAGAAGCGCCACGTCCACGGCGATGTTCACGGCCAGGACGGCGCGGGCCCGGGCGGGGGAGGCCGCCGGAGCGGCTAGCTCGGCCTGGCAGGGCGGCACGGCCTCGTTGCCCTTGGCGGGCGCGGCCATGACGGCGCGGCGCGGGTCGCCCTCGGCCCAGGCCTGAAGCTTCTTGCGCAGCCACGGCGCCCAGGGCAGCGACCCCACGATGAAGATGGGAATGAGGCTCACGTAGCTCCACGACTGGAGCTCCCAGAGCGTGCTCGTGCCCGTGAAGCCGTAGGCGCCGAACATGGCGCAGAACCACTCGGCCACGTTCGAGAGCCCCGTGACGGCGAACAGCAGCCAGCCGAAGAAGAACAGCACGGCGCACCAGATGTGGCTCACGAAGCCGGGCAGCCGGTCGAGCACCTTCATAATGAAGAACTTCTCCAGCAAGATGAGGACGCCCCAGTACAGGCCCCACAGCACGAAGTTCCACGCCGCGCCGTGCCAGATGCCGGTGAGGCCCCACACGATCATGGTGTTCAGGACGAACCGCGGGGTGGACACGCGGTTGCCGCCGAGCGGGATGTACACGTAGTCGCGGAAGAAGCCGCCGAGCGACATGTGCCAGCGGCGCCAGAACTCCGTGGCCGACTTGGAGGTGTAGGGGTAGTTGAAGTTGCGCGGGTAGTCGAAGCCCATCATCTTGCCGAGGCCGATGGCCATGTCGGAGTAGCCCGAGAAGTCGAAGTAGATCTGGAAGGTGTAGGCGGCCACGCCCGAGAAGCAGCCCACGAAGCCGATCTCGGCCGCCTCGCGGGGCAAAAGCGAGTCGGCCAGCGTGCCGGCGGTGTTGGCCAAAAGCACCTTCTTGCCGAGACCCACGCAGAACAGGCGCAGCCCCTGGGCGAAGCCGGCCAGGGTGGCCCGGCGGTTGTCGATCTCGGCCTCGATGTCGGAGTAACGCACGATGGGGCCGGCCACCAGCTGCGGGAACATGGCGATGTACATGCCCAGATACAGCGGGTTCTTCTGCGCCTTCACCTGGCCGCGGTACACGTCCACCACGTAGGTGATGGCCTGCAGGGTGAAGAACGAGATTCCGATGGGCAGCGCCAGGTTAAGCTCGGCGATGAACTCCTCGCCGATGGCGCGGTTGACGTTCTCGGCCAGAAAGCCCTGGTACTTGTAGAAGCCCAGGATGAGCAGGTTCAGGAAGAGGTCGGCGACGAGCAGGAACTTGCGCAGGGGAGGGGTCGCGCTCTTTGAGATGGCGAAGCCGAAGGCCCAGTTGAAGCCGATGGAGAAGACCATCAGCCACACGTAGACCGGCTCGCCCCAGGCGTAGAACAAAAGCGAGAAGGCCAAAAGCACGATGTTCTTCGCCGCCCGTTTCGGCATGAGGAAGTACACTGCCAGAAACGCCGGCAGGAAGGCGAAGAGAAACACAGAGCTGGAAAAGACCATAGGGCAACGCTTTCACTCGGTGAGACAAACCTTATGTATGATAGCGGAAAAACACTCTGATTTGAACGTCGCATATTCCGCTGGAGTTTCTCTGTCCGGAACGGCAGTACGAAGCGGTATACTTGATCAGCAATCGTCTGAAATCTTACTTTGACCGAGAAGGTGTTTGCATGATGGATCCGTCCTCTCAACCAGTTGTTTCGGTAGTGGTTCCTGTTTACAACACAGAGCGGTACCTGCCCGAGTGTCTCGATAGTCTGCTTGGCCAGTCGTTAAACGAGATTGAGATCATCTGTGTGGACGATGGCTCCACTGATGGTTCATTGGGGGTATTGGAGAGGTATACATCGGTTGATGTTCGCATTAAAGTCCTCACTCAGAGTAACTCTTTCGCTGGCGTGGCACGTAACAACGGAATGAAGCACGCCAGAGGCGAGTACATCGTTTTTTGCGATTCCGATGACTATTTGGCTGCCAATGCCTTGGAGAAAATGTACGCCCAATGCAAAGCAGACGATGCAGATATATGCGTATGTGCTGGAGAGCGCTTTTATGAAGGTCTTGGGCTGACGGTGCCTTCGCCGGGATACCTTGAAGTGAAGCGCATTCCTGAGGTAATGCCATTCAATCGATATACGAATGCGGATCATATATTCAGCTTCACTACCATCATGATGTTCAACAAAATGTTTCGCCTCTCATTCCTGCGCGATCACCATTTGGAATACGGGCACACCAGAAACGGGGAAGACGTTCATATCTGCGCTATGGCGCTCTGGCTTGCGCAGCGCATCACTGTTGTGAAGGAGCCGCTCGTTTTCTACAGAATCGATCGTCCTGATAGCCTGGTCGGAACGTTGGCTGAATCAGCTGTGGATCCGTTGCGTGCGTGGATGAGCGTGTGGGAAGAGATAGGTACCGATCTGGGTTGTTCTGAGCGCAGCTTTGTTTGTAAGGTACTGGGGGTGATGCGCCACTGTTTTCGCAATGTATCTACAGCTACCGCTTTTGCTGCATGTTATCAGTTTGCGAGGGACAACATGGTCCGCCAGTTGGATCTCCGGGTGCGTCCCGAAGGCTACTATTACACTCCTTGGTACAACGTGTTCGTCGCACAACTTCTTTCAGATAGCGAATCGGATTTTATGGCGCATATGCTGTATACGGCCGCTCGCGATCTGGAGGCAGAGGGGGCAAAGAAACTCGATTTTCGTCAAAAGATGAGAGAGGAAAGGAGACGGAACAAAGCTTTGGACACGCAGTTGCAGCGGAAGAGGAGGGAGTACGATCAACTACGGCGCAAATTTTCTAAGGTCGAATGGGTCTACAAACTGGGGCGAGCGATGCTGCGTCTGCCGCGAAAGATTAAGAAAGCTTTCGCGGCAGACAAATAAGGGCGCTACCCAAGATTTACGATTGCCTCGTACACTCGCTCACAGCAATGGCCGTCGGCCATGGTGAATGTTGCTTCGGCTCGTTCCATGTAAGGTTGTGCCATTGAGAAGTCTTGCGCTGCAATGGCCTCAAGGGCGTTGAGACATTGGTCGACTTCGCTCACAACTGGACCGAAGCCGTCTCGATCGAAATCGAAATAGCCGGTTTCAATCCCGTGATCACCACTGAAGAAAGCTTTTTTATCGAATTGGTAATAGATTACTGGCACTCCGGCCAAAGAGGCGTCGAGAGAGGCCGAGGAATAGTCGGTGATGCAGACCTGCGCTTCTGCGACATAGT
>CANPHS010000005.1 GCA_947573925.1 uncultured Enterorhabdus sp.
CTCGTAGGCGAAGAACTCGCGGATGCAGCGGTCGTCGGCGCCGTGCTTCAGGATGGACATCTCGAAGGAGCCGTCGGGGTTCACGACGGCCGAGATGCGCGGGGTGAAGTTGGGGGCGTCGGGCTCGTACTCGCGCTGCATGCAGCCGGCGCGGAAGTCGTCCGCCTCCACGATGGTGTCGGTCTGGTCGCCGTTGGTGACCACGAGCGCGTCGCCCATGGTGCGCACCGGGTGGTAGATGATGAGGCTCGGGTCCTCCAGCAGCGCCGGGTCGTGGGCCTCGGTGCGGATGCCGTCGGGCTCCACGGCGAAGATGCGGTTGCGGCTGTTCTGGCTGCGGCCCATGATGAAGTAGTACACGGTGTCCTTCCCCACCACGATGCCGCGACCCGGGTAGGGGTTGCCCTTCAGCAGTTCGACGAGATCTTGCATGCACGTCCCTTTCTTCTCGCTGTGCGCGAACGACGCCTGGCGCCCTCCGCGCTGCCTCACGCGTTGCACGGCCCGGGCCTCGCGCTTCGCTGCCCGGCGCCTTCCGCGTTCCCCGCATCCCGCCCACGAAAAAGGGCAGGCCTCCCCTTCCGAGGAAGCCTGCCCAGACGGTCGGCGGGAATGGCGCGCTGCTCCCCCGCGGTTCCCCGCGATTACCCGTCAGTCACAGCGCGCTTGCTTCACGGTGCAGGGTACCACGATTTGACGGATCGCGCCGCCCGCACCCGCCCTTTGCGCGGAAAACCCCCGCTTTCGGTAACCCTCCCCGGCAACGCTCCGGCAACGGTGAGTTGAAGGCTCGGGAATGGCGCGGGAGGGGCGGCCAGAAACCTCCGTCCGGGGAGTACTCTGAATCCATTGACCGCACGAGACGAAGAAGCTCCCCAGGGCATTCCTCAGGATTCGCAAGCTCACCGAGAAAGACGAGATCGGCTATTTCGCGCCCAGAACCTGGCAGTTCTGGCGTGCCCTGGCCGTGTGCTTCTGCCTGTGCTGCATCCTGGGGCACTGGCTAGAGATGCCCTACTGCTGGCTCATGGACAACCTCTTCGGCATCGTGGCCGACGACTACGCCGTGTGGACCGACCCCTGGTACCACCCCTACTGGGTCTACGGCTTCGGCGCCGTGTTCATGACGCTGCTCATCGAGCCGCTGAAGGAGCGCCTGATCCTGCATCGCAAGACGCTCTGGGGCGCGTTTCTGGAGTCGCTCGTGGTGGCCATCCTCATCGCCATGGTGCTGGAACTGGTCATGGGCTGGCTCATCAACCAGCCCGACCCCACGACCGGCGAGTACCCCTTCTGGGACAACTCCCAACTCCCCGGCAACGTGTTCGGCCAGGCCTGGCTCGTGAACGACTTCTTCATCGGGCTGGCGGCCATGCTGTACGTGTGGCTCATCTTCCCGCTCGTGTGCGAAGGCTTCGCGCTGTTGCGCCCCCGGGCCGCCAACATCGTCTTCGCCGTCATCATCATCGGCTTTATCGCCTGCGTCACCGCCTCCTACCTGGAACTGAAGCTTTGGGAGAAGTACTGACAGGAAGAAAGGAACTTGCATGTCCACTGAAACCAACCGCGCCGCCGTCCCGCAGGATGCCGCCTCGGCCTCCACCGCTGCCAATCGGGAGCGGATCGAGCGGGCCATCCTGGCCAACGACCAGCACGCCTTCGAGGAGTCGCTGGCGGCCATGTCGCCCTTCGAGGTGAAGAACCTGCTGGTGTCCTACGCCAAAGAGGGCACCGAGGACACCTCGCGCACCCTGCTGAACGCCGGGCGCGGCAACCCCAACTGGATCAACACGCTGCCCCGCGAGGCCTTCTTCCTGCTCGGCACCTTCGCCATGGACGAGGCGCGGCGCACCGCGAGCATCCCCGCCTACGACCTGGCGGGCATGCCGGCCCAACCCGGCTGCGGCGAGCGCTTCCTCACGTTTTTGGAGGCGCACAAGGCCGAGAAGCCGGCCCAGTTTTTGCGCCGCTGCTACGACTACCTCGTGTCCGAGGGCTTCGCGCCCGACGAGTTCGTCCACGAGTGGACGAGCGGCATCTCGGGCGACTTGTATCCCTACCCCGACCGCATCCTGCCCTATACCCAGAAGATCGTGAACCGCTACCTCGTGAAGGCCCTGGACGACGGCGACGCCCCGGCGGCCCCCTACGACCTGTTCGCCACCGAGGGCGGCACGGCGGCCATGTGCTACCTGTTCTACTGCCTGAAGTGCAACTACCTCGTGAACCCCGGCGACCGCATCGCGCTCATGACCCCCATCTTCACCCCCTACCTGAACATCCCCACGCTGAACGACTACGACCTGGACGTCACCTACATCAACGCCACCACCCGCAACGCCGACGGGCTGCACACCTGGCAGTACCCCGACGAGGAGCTAGAGAAGCTGGCCGACCCCGCCGTGAAGCTGCTGTGCCTGGTGAACCCGTCGAATCCGCCGTCGGTAGCCATGGACGAGGCCTCGCGCCAAAAACTCGTCGCCATCGTGAGCGAGAAGAACCCGAACCTGCTCATCATCACCGACGACGTCTACGGCACCTTCGTGCCCCACTACCGGTCGCTTCTGGCCGATTTGCCCTACAACACCGCCTCGGTGTACTCGTTCTCGAAGTACTTCGGGGCCACGGGCTGGCGTCTGGCCGTCATCGCCACGGCCCCGAAGAACGTGTTCGACGACCGCATCGCCGCCCTGCCCGCCGACAAGAAGCAGGCCCTCGTAAAGCGCTACGCGTGCCTGACCGATCATATCGAGTCGGTGAAGTTCACCGACCGCATGGTGGCCGACTCCCGACTCGTGGCCCTGAACGGCACCGCCGGCCTCGGTACGCCGCAGCAGGTGATGATGAGCCTGTTCGCCCTGTACTGCCTACTGGACACCGAGGACGCCTACCGCGCCGAAATGCAGCGCCTCGTGCAGGGACGGCTGGGCCTTCTGTGGAAGAGCCTGGGCTGGACCTTGGAGCCCGACCCCCTGCGGGCCGGCTACTATTCCGTCATCGACCTGGAAATTTGGGCCACGCGCCTCTACGGCGCCGACTTCTTCGCGTGGCTGAAGAAGAACTACGACTCCCTGGACATCGTGGTGCGCCTGGCCCGCGACACCGGCGTGGTGCTCATGGACGGCGCCGGCTTCGACGCCCCGGAGTGGTCGGTGCGCGTGTCGCTGGCGAACCTGGACACCAAGGACTACGCCGCCATCGGAGCCGCCATCGGAGCCATGTTGGACGACTACGCCCAGGCTTGGAAGGCGGAGACGGCGCAGTCATAGGCCGAAGCCCGGCGGCTGTGGGCGACCCGGTAGGCTACAATGGCCCCAGAGAATTTTGAAGGGAAGAGGAGCCCGGCCGCGGCGCCTCTTCCGTGACGCGACGGGGCCGATGGCGGCCCTGCAAGGAGGCTGCTGCATGGAGCGAACCGAACTGGCGTGCCTGGAGGCGCTGGCCGAGCTGTACCCCACCGCCGAGGAAGCGGCGGCGGAAATCGCGCTCTTGGAAGGGGCGCTCGCCCTGCCGCGGGGCACCGAGCTGTTCGCCTCGGACATCCACGGCGAGTACAACGCGTTCTCCCACCTGCTGCGCAACGGCTCCGGCGCCGTGCGCGGGCTCGTGGCCGCCGCCTTCCCCGACCTTGACGCCGACGGGCGGGCCGCCCTGGCCTGCGCCGTGTGCTACCCGGCGGAGAAGGCCGAGCTCGTGCTCGCCGACGGGGGCGAGGAGGCCCTGGCCGACCTCATCGAGGACCTGGCCGCCGTGGCCCTCGCCGCATCCGAGCGGCACCTCTTGGCCGAGACCGACGCCCTCGTGCCCGAGGACTTCGCCGTGCTCGTCCAGGAGCTTCTGGCCGCCAGCCCGGCCAAGCGCCCCTGCGCCCGCGCCCTCATCGAGGGGGCCGTGTACGCCGGCGCCGGCATCGCTCTGGCCGAGACGGTGGGCGAACTTGTGCAGCACCTCACCGTGGACCGCCTGCACCTGGTGGGCGACGTGTACGACCGGGGGCCGGCGCCCCAGGCCATCATGGACGAGCTTCTGGTGTGCCCCTCGGTGGACGTGCAGTGGGGCAACCACGACATCCTGTGGATGGGCGCGGCCTTAGGCCAGCCCGGATCCGTGGCCAACGTGGTGCGCATCTGTGCCCGCTACGGCAACCTCTCCATCCTGGAGGACGCCTACGGCATCAACCTGCGCCCCTTGGCCACTTTCGCCGCCGAGGCCTACGCCGACGATCCCTGCGCCGCCTTCGCCCTCAAGGGCAACCCCGGGCTCTCCGAAGCGGAGACGCGCCTGACCGAGCAGATTCAGAAGGCCATGGCCATCATCCAGTTCAAAGTGGAGGCGCGCCTCATCGCCGAGAATCCCTCCTTCGGCCTGGACGACCGCAACCTGCTGCACCGGGTGGACCGCGAGCGCGGCACCGTGGTGGTGGACGGCGTGGAATACGAGCTTACCGACACCGTCTTCCCCACCGTGGACTGGGACGACCCCTACCGCCTCACCCCGGGCGAGGAGGCCGTCATGGAGCAGCTGTGCGCCGCCTTCACCGGCAGCGAGCGGCTGCAGCGCCACATGGGCTTCTTCCTGGACCACGGCAGCCTGTACAAGATTGCGAACGGCAACCTGCTGCTGCACGCCTGCGTGCCCCTGGCCGCCGACGGCAGCCTCCTGGACGTCACCCTGTTCGGCGAGACCTACCGCGGCAAGAGCCTTTACGACATGGTGGACGCCTCGGTGCGGGCCGCCTACCTGGCCGCCGACGAGGCCGAGCGCAAGCGCGGGCTCGATATGCTGTGGTATTTGTGGCTCGGTCCCGGCTCGCCCCTGTTCGCCAAGAGCAAGATGGCCACCTTCGAGCTGTACCTCATCGCCGACAAAGCGGCCCGCAAGGAAGTGAAGAACCCGTTCTACTCGCTGCTGGACGACGGGGCCGTCATCGACCGCATCTTCGAGGACTTCGGCATGGACCCAACCGCAAGCCGCATCATCTGCGGCCACGTGCCGGTGAAGGTGAAGGACGGCGAGGACCCGGTGAAGGCCGGCGGCCGCGTGCTCTGCATCGACGGCGGCTTCTCGAGCGCCTACCAGAAGACCACGGGCCTGGCCGGGTTCACCCTGGTGTCCAACGCCGAGGGGCTGTTCCTGGACGCCAACGAGCCCCTGGCCAGCCGCGAGGCCGCCATTGAGGCCAACGCCGACATTGCGGCCGCCCGCCGGGTACTCGCCCGCTACGACGAGCCGCGCACCGTGGCCGACACCGACGAGGGGGCGGCCCTGCGGGCGCGGGCCGTGGAATTGACGCGGCTCATTGAAGCGTACAACAGTGGTCTCATCGCCGAGGGACAGTAGTCCCATTACGGTATCTACCGGGTGTATTACGGGCCTCCGCTCCCCCACGGAGGCCCTTTTTCATGGGGAAAGACCTATCGAAAATCGGACTAATGCGACTATAGATTCCGCCGGCTCGGTGCGCTATGGTGAACCCACAACGCTATCGGGGCCGCGCCACGGCGCCCGCCCCGGAGCCTCCGCCTTCGCCCGCCTTTCATTCCAAGGAGCAGCCATGAGCCACAGCGACGTTTTCAACTGGCCCCCCTTCGCCGTCCCGCCCGACGCTCCCCAGCTGGCCCTGTACCTCAAGCGTACCGGCGGCTGCCTGGACGCCGCGGGATGGGCGTGCGCTGGGGCCGACGGCACCGGTTACCTCAGCGCCGCCGTGTACTTCGGAGCACTCGCCCTGCGCCCCGTTGGCGCCACCGAGCGCGAACGGCACCTGCGCGAGGTCCTCGTCCTGCCGCCGGACGTCACCGTGCGCCTCGACTACGCCTGCACCGCCGAGCGCACCTTGCTGCTGCGCTTCGGCATCCCGGGGCAGGCGCCGTGCCCCTTCGCCGCTGCCGCCGACGAGGCCCTGGCGAAAGCCGAGGGCTTCATCGACGACTTCCTGGCCCGCGACTTCCGCAGCATCCTGCTGTGCCGGAGCACCGAGCCAGTGGGCGAAGACCTGCTCTTTGCCGGGGAAACCGAATTCTACGAGGGCTTTTTGGGCCGCGAAGGGCTGCCGCTGGCCGTGACGGACCGCAACGGCGACGGCAGCTGCGTGCTGGAAGGCAGCCTGCGGGCCCTCATCGGCTGAGACGGGCCCCACCGCCCCAGGTGTCCGTTTGCCGTCGGGGGCGGCGTCCCCGCGCCGCTTTCCGGCCAATGGGATACACTGCGAAACGCATCTGTCGCCGAACCTGCGAGGGGGTGGTTCGTCCGTGTCCAAAAACACGCTGCCTGCGGGGAAGCAGGAATTCTTCCCGCCGACACCGCCGGAGGGCTCCATCGGCAATCTGAGGAAGACGAACATCAGCGCCCTCGGCATCGCGTTCATGCTGTTCTGCCTGGTGTCGGCCGGCGCCTTCGGCATCGAGGAGATCATCCCCGCCGCCGGCCCGGGCCTCACGCTCATCATTCTCATGGTGCTGCCCTTCATTTGGGCGCGGCCCATCAGCCGGCTCGTGGCCGAGGCCAACGCCATCCTGCCCCGGGAGGGCGGCATCTACGCCTGGGCCAAGGAAACCTTCGGGGAATTCTGGGGCTTCCAGGCGGGCTGGTGGACCTCCATGGACACCTACATTTCCTCGGGCGCCTACATCGCCATGGTGGGCGGCTACACCTCCCAGCTGCTCATGCTGGACGCCGAAGGCACCTTCGTGGTGAAGCTGCTCGTGGTGGGCTGCTTCACCGTGGTGAACCTCGTGGGGCTGCTTGAAGTGGAGCGCATCAGCTCGTTCTTCTCGGTGCTCATCCTCATCGTCTTCGGCATGGCCGTGGTGTTCGGCCTCGTCAACTGGCAGACGAACCCCTTCGACCCCATCTTCGCCACCCCGGAGGCCCCCATGGGCTGTTTGGTGGACTCGCTGTCCATCGGCATCTGGATGTACTGCGGCTACGAGTGCATCGCCGCCATGTCCGGCGAGTACGAGGACTCCTCCCACAACGTGGCCCGGGGCTTCCGTATCGCCCTGCCGCTCATCGCCCTGTCCTACGTGCTGCCCACCCTGGCGTGCCTGGCCGCCTACCCGGCCGGCTCCTGGACCCAGTGGGGCATCGACGGCGGCTTCTCGTCCGACGTGCTCGGCTACGGCACCATCTTCTCCATGGTGCTCGGCCACTCCGGCGTGGTGCTGTTCCTGGTCATCGCCATCATGAGCCAGTGCACCATCTACAACACCTACCTGGCCTCGGGCTCCCGCAGCTTCTGGGTGCTGTCCGAGGACAACCTCTTCCCCCGGTTCATCCGCAAGGTGGACAAATCGGGCCGCAGCCCCTACGTGGGCGTGCTCACCATCGCCGCCTCGTCGTTTCTGTTCTCGCAGTTCGACTTCACCACCAACATCGAGATGAACATCATCTTCATCCTGGCCCGTTACATGTTCCTCGGCTTCATCGTGCTGCGTCTGCGGAAGATGTACCCGGTGGAGAGCCGCCCCGCCGACATGTACGTCATCGGCGGCGGCAAGGTGGGCGTGCGCCTGTACGCGGCCCTGGCCTTCGGCATCGCCACCTTCACCCTGTGTTTGAACCCCGTGGGGAACTTTTTCGCCACCGTGGCGTTCCTGGCCTCGGGCGTGGTGGCCTACGTTATCTTTAAGAAGGTGTACGGGGGCCTCACCTGCGAGAACCCCGAGGCGCATCCGCGCGACCCCCGCACGGGCCTGGCCGTGGGCGATACGCGCCGCATCGGCTTGTTCTGCCTCATCATCGCCGGCCTGTTCGTGTTGAACGTGCTGATGAACCTGCTGTTCTTAGGGTAAACGACCGGCAGCCGAGGCCATGGCGCGGGAGCGAATCCTGCCCACGCAAAACGCCCCCGCCGGATGGCCGACGGGGGCGTTGCAGTCTGAGAAGGGGTCGGCCTAGCGCGGCTTTTTCTTGCCGTCGAGCATCTCGCGCACTTCCTCGCGGCCCTCGTCGTGCAGGCCGCGCTCGTCGGGGCACAACCGCTCCAGCAGCTCCAGCAGCTCGCCCATATGCTCGCGCTCCTCGTCGCGAATGTCGGAGAGCACCTTGATGGCGTCCTTGTTGTCCGTGGCCTCGATGTGCGCGTCGTACTCGTGGATGGCCTCCAGCTCGCCCACCAGGTCCTGGCGGATAGCGTTGGCCAACTCGCGGTCGGTCAGCTTGCGCGGAACTTCCATCACGAAGGGGTTCGACAGAATTGCCATGATGCACCACTCCTTTGCTCGGGTCGCTCGGTCGCGGGACGGCACCGCGCCGTCTCGATTGGGCCATGGTAGCGGAGCCCGCAGCCGACGGGCCCCGGCCGTGCCCAACGTCAACCGACCTGTTGGCGCCCCGTCACCGCCCGTTCACGTGCGGCGGGAACGGGTTGGCAAAGGCGGGCGGAACCGCAGTCGGCAGCCGGGAGCGTTCTGCCGCCGCAACCGCGATGGTCGCCGCTAATCCACCGTGACCAGCGAGACCACCGGGGCGTCGGTGGCTTCGGCGATCACCGCGCGGGGCCGCAGGAAGGCCAGCTCCATGACGAAGCCGAGGCCGACGAGCTGCGCCCGGCTCGCTTTCACGAGCCGCACCATGGCCGTGGTTGTGCCGCCGGTGGCCACCAGGTCGTCCACGATGAGCACCTTGTCGTCGGGCCCGAGGGCGTCGGCGTGAATCTCCAGGGTGTCGGTACCGTATTCCAGCGCGTAGGACTCGGCCAGCACCGTGCGGGGCAGCTTCCCCGGTTTGCGGCAGGGCACGAACCCCGCCCCCAACCGCAGGGCCACGGCCGCGCCGATGATGAATCCGCGGGCCTCGGCCCCCACCACCTTGGTGATGCCGGCATCGGCAAAGGGGGCGGCCAAATCGTCGGCCATGGCCGCCAGGGACGGCCCGTCGGCGAAGGCCGGCGTGAGGTCCTGGAACACAATGCCCGGCTTCGGATAATCGGGAATGGCCACGATGAGCTCTTCGTAGGGACGCATAGGGACTTCCTTTCTCGCACGCCTCGGCCACCCATTGTCGCGCACCGCGCCCGCCCCGCGCCCTCGCATCCGAAACCTGTAACGCAAACGAGTATCGGGCACCGGCACAGCCGCCCTGTTCCGCGACGCCATCCGCCGCCGTCACGAACTGGAACGGGAACTGGAAGAGTAGCGGGCGCGACGGGAAGGGGCGCTTTCCGTCACCGCCCGCACCGTCGGCCTAGCGGCGGCGCTGCATTTCAATGTGGGGGATGCCGCCGTCGTCGAACTCGTCGGAGGTCTGCACGAAGCCGAGCTTCTCGTAGAAGCCGCGGGCCTGCACCTGGGCCTCGATGGTGATGACGTCGGCCCCCAGCTCCTCCTCGGCCACCCGGATGGCCTCCTCCATGATGCGGCGGCCGTCGCCCTGGCCCCGCCGTGCGGCAATAACACGGCCGATGGAGACCGCGGGGTGCGTCACCCCGGCCGGCAGCACCCGGGCGTAGGCGGCTAGTTCGCCCGCCTCGTCGCGGAAGTACAGGTGAAGCGCCTCCTTGTCGGCGTCATCCACCTCCTGGTAGGGGCTCTGCTGCTCCACCACGAACACCGCGCAGCGCAGTTTTAGCAGTTCGTGGTATTCGGGCAGTCCCAACTCGTCGAAGCGCTTCACCGTTAGTTCCATGCCAGTCTCCTTGGTTTCCGCAGGATCGTTCTATCGTTCGGCGCCGCAGGGGAAAGTGCTGCGGGCCGGGGCCCCGTCGGCGGCCACCACGCGGTAGAAACCGTAGCCGCCGCGGAAGTTGTAGGCGTCGAAACCGTGCTGGGCCAGGATGCGGCAGGCCAGGTAGCTGCGCAGGCCCGACTGGCAGGTCACGTACACCGGCGCGTCCGGCGGCAGCTCGCCCAAGCGGTCGCGCAGCTCGTCCAAGGGAATGTGGGTGAAGCCCTCGATATGGCCGCGCTCCCATTCCGCCTGAGTGCGCACGTCCAGCAGCGTGGCGCCGGCTTCGCGCAGGGCGGGAATCTCGTCGTAGCTCGCCTGCTTCACGAGGCCCGCGGCCACGTTCTCGATCATGAAGCCGGCCATGTTCACCGGGTCCTTCGCCGAGGAATAGGGCGGCGCGTAGGCCAGATCCAGGTCCTTCAGGCGCACGCCGTCGGCCCCCAGCTGCATGGCGCAGGCCAGAACATCGATGCGCTTGTCCACCCCCTCGGCGCCCACGATCTGGGCGCCCAGCAGCCGCAGCGTGCCCTTCTCGAAGACCACCTTCATGGTGAGCGGCCGGGCCCCGGGGTAATAGCCGGCATGGGAGCCGGGCGTGAGGATGACCGTGTCGCAGTCGTAGCCCTGGGCGCGGGCGGCGGCCTCGTTCAGGCCGGTGGACGCCGCCGTGAGATCGAACACCTTGATGACCGACGAGCCCCAGGAGCCGCCGTAGCGGCTGTCGAGGCCGCAGATGACGTCGGCGGCGATGCGCCCCTGCTTGTTGGCGGGGCCGGCCAGGGCCACGAGCGCCTTGGTGCCGGTCACCCCGTGGGTCACCTCCACGGCATCGCCCACGGCGAGGATGTCCAGGTCGGAGGTGACCATGGACGCGTCGGTGACGATGGAGCCGCGCTGGCCCAGATCAAGCCCCGCCTCGGCGGCCAGATGGGCCTCGGGCGCCACGCCGATGGCGAGCACCACCAGGTCGGCCGGCAGCACTTCCCCGTCGCCGAGGTGCACGGTGAGGCCACAGGGCCCCTCTTCCACCGCCTCCAGCGAGCCGCCGAGCACGAGGCGCACCCCGTGGGCCCGCATCTCGGCGTGCACGAAGGCGGCCATGTCGACGTCCAGGGGCTTCAGCAACTGTCGCGGGCGCTGCACGAGCGTGGTCTCCACACCCAGCTCCACCAGGTTCTCGGCCGCCTCGATACCGATGAAGCCGCCGCCCACCACCACGGCCCGGCGCGGCGCCGTCTCCTCCGCGAAGGCCCGCAGGGCCAGGGCGTCTTCCACCGTGCGCAGGGTGAACACCCGCGGCGAGTCCAACGGCACCCCCGCGGGCACCACGGGCGCGGCCCCCGGGGCCAGGATGAGCTTGTCGTAGGGCTCCTCGTAGGTGCGGCCCGTCTCCAACTCGCGCACCGTGACCGTCTTGGCCGCGCGGTCGATGGCGAGCGCCTCGTGGCCCACCCGGGCATCGATGTTGAAGCGCTCGCGGAAGCGCTCCGGCGTCTGCAGGGTGAGTGCGGCCTTGTCGGCGATGGACCCGCCCACGTAGTAGGGCAGCCCGCAGTTCGCGTAGGACACGTACCCGCTGCGCTCCAGCATGACGATCTCGGCGCCCTCGTCCAGGCGCCGCAGCCGGGCCGCCGCGCTCGCGCCGCCGGCCACGCCCCCGATGATGACGACCTTCATCTAGCGTTCCACCTCCCCGCGCCACGCGTTGATGCCGCCGATGTTGCGCACATCGGTGTAGCCCGCCCGCTTCAGGGCAGCCACGGCCTGGGAGCTGCGGCCGCCGCTCAGGCAGTACACGAACAGCGGGGTGGATGCCTCGGGCGCCACCGCCGTGATGGAGCCGAGCTGCTGCAACGGCACATTCGCCGCGCCGGGAATATGGCCTTCCGCGAACTCCGCCGGCGTGCGCACGTCGATGAGCTTCGCCCCCGGCGTCTCACGGAACTCCTGCACCCCGGCGTTGATGTCCGCCGGCCTGAAACTGTCGAACAATCCCATGGCTTCTCCTTTTCCAGAGCATTCGCTTGCCGCCATTGTCTCACGAAACACCGTTCCATGAGGGCGAAACTCGCACAGCCGATCATCTGCAAAAGGAGAACGGGCGCGCCTCCTATGCGCGCGGCTTCACGGGGTGGCGGATGACGGTCTTCAGTTTCTCGGGCGCGGTGCGACGGGGGTCGGACAGGTAGATCTCGTGGTGGTGGCGCCCCGCGGCCGTGTCGGACATGTCGTTTTCCAAGCCCTGCTCGGCCACAAAGGTGTCCAGGAGCGCCACGGTGGCCGGCTCGTCGTCGTAGGGGCCGAGGTGCATGATCTGGGCGCACAGCCCCTCGTCGATGACCAGGCGCTCGGCCGGGGCCGCGTCCAGCTTCTTCTTCCGCTCCACCTCGCCTTGGGCCCAGGCGAATTCCTCGAGCGTGACGAAGTCGGGCAGGCGGATGGCGGAAATCCAGTGGAAGTCGGCCTTGTGGGCGTAGTCGACGCCCGCCACGCCGGGCTGCCACCAGAAGCCCTCCAGCGGCGGCACCACGAAGTCGAAGTAGCCCGGGATGGCGTGGTCGCCCATCTTCGCCATCTTGATGGTGTAGGCCATGGCGTACAGCAGCCCCACGGCCTCCTTGTAGGCGCCGTCTTCCATATTCGGGTCGCCCTCGCCCCGCACCGCCACGTACACCATCGGCGGCACCGTCACCAGCTCCGGCTTCCGCTTCGGCAGGTAGAATTCCTTGTATTCCTTCTTGAAGTCAAACGCCATGGGGCACTCCTATCGCCAGATTTTCTGGGCTTGGGGGTCGGCGGCGAGGAGGAGCTCGCGCATCTCTTCCAGTTCGGGGCCGTAGTCCTTGGTGGGGTCCTTGCATTCCAAAGATTCCAGCACCACGAAGTCGAAGCCCTCTTCGCCGTACTCCTCCCACAGGGCGCTCAGGCGCTTGTTGGGGTGGCCGCCCAGGCCCAACTTCGCCCGGGCGCTGTTGAAGTCGGCCGGCACGTCCCGCGAGGCACCGAGGAACGACTCGCCGGTCTCGCGGCAGCGAATGGCGATGACGCCCATCTCCGGGCACCGGTTCTTGTAGGCCTCGATGAGTTCCTTCTTGCGCGTCTTGTCCACCGTTCACGCCCTTTCGCTGCGGTTTTCCGTCCATGGGGCCGTTCATTATAGCACCGGAAGCAGGCTCCCTTCGCAGTCGCCGGCCCATCACGCCGGGAAGTCGGCAGGACCACGCTGCCCCAAATCGCCGACGTGACTGAGCGTATCGCACATTTGAGACTGAATCAGCATGACGGCAGGCCTTTTCGAAAACGATTGTGTCTGAAAATGCCGATGTGACTGCGCACACCGTCCGTTTGCGGCAGAGTTGTTCCGATGACAGTCTCTTTCGGAGGTGTTGCTGCCTCAAATCGCCGATACGACGGTTCACATCGACGATTTGGGGCAGCGCCGATTGGGGCACAGCCCTATTCCCTATCGCGCCAAGGCGAATTCGCGGATGGTGCGGTCGATGGGCTCCATGAGGGCGGCGGCCTCTTCCTCGCTGCGGCAGTGACGCAGGGCGCCCCGGCGGTAGTCGAGCACCACTTCCTCGGTTTTATCGTCCCATACCAGCAGCTTCGAGAAACCGTGAGAGTCGCCGACCGACCTCGCGCCTACATTGCTTCCGGCACCTTCGCCGCCTTCACCGGCCGCGCCTTCCGAAGCCGCGACGCCTGCTCCGCCGCCCGACAAGGCCCGCGAGGCACCGCCGCGAACGTCGGCGGCCCCTTCCGCGAAATCCGCCGCGAACTGGAAGGCGCGGCGGGACTGCATGAATGACAGCTTCCCGCGCACATCTTCCAGGAAGGGTTCGCCCTCGTCGATGAGCACCGCGCCGGCCCCATCGCGCAGGCCGGAGATGGCCACCACGGGGCGATCGCCGGGAATGATGGGGTTTTCCACCGCGGCCGCCTTGCGCCGGAGCAGCCGCTCGGTCACCGGCGCCGGTGCCGGCGGCTCCTCGGCCAGCCACGCCTCCGGGGTGCGCGGGCCCGCATCGGCCGCGTAGGCCTCGGCCAGGGAGGCCATGGCCGTGCGCACCGAGGGGTAGAACTTGAAGTCGGCCATGAGGCGTCGCAGCTCATAACGGGTGTAGTGGTCGGCGGTCTCCCGCAAAGGGCGCACGAGCTTCACGTGAATGCCGCGCTCCATGAGGGCGTGCAGCGTCTCTTCCAGCTTGTCGGCGGCCGTGGTGTCCATGGTGTTCAGCTTCGATAGCTTCACGATGAGGGCCTCGTTGCCCGCCGCGGCCGCCTCGACGGATTCCAAGGCCGGGGCGATGTTCATGAAGGACAGGTCGCCGGCCAGCTTCGCCACACCGAGCCGATAGCCCACGTCAATGTCCTTCTTGGGCGGCAAATCAGCCGGCTTGTAGGGCACTGCGCCGAGCAATTCCGGCCCCGACGTGGTAATTTTCTCGCGGGCCGAGCGCAGGGCCAGCGACAGGATGAAGCCGCCCAAGATGCCGGCCACCGCCCCGAGCAGCACCACCAGGGCTGCCGACAGCGCGAACACGACGAACTCCCGCCGCGTTTTCAGGGCGTAGCTGGTGATCTTCCGGAAATCGACGATGTCGAGCAGGGCCACCACCACGATGGCCGCCAGGGCGCAGCGCGGCAGCAGGTTCATGAAGGAGCCGGCGGCCACGGTCACCACGGCCACGATAAGGGCCGCCCACAAGCTGGCCATCTGCGAGACTGACCCCGAGGCGATGCCGGCGGCCGTGCGGGACATGGAAGCCGAGCACGGCGGACAGCCGAACAGGCCCGCGCAGGCGTTGGCCGCTCCGAAGGCGCGCATCTCGTCGTCGGGGGACGGGGCGGGCATCTCGCCGGCCGAGAAGGTTTCCACGCACAGCAGCGACTCCAGCGACACCACCACGGCGATGGCGAAGGCGGCCAGCAGCAGCGCCGGCACATCGAGGCCCGCAGGCCACAGGGACGCCAACGCGGGCAGCGTGCCCGACACCGCGGGCAGAAACGCCACCGAGGCGCCGGCCGCCGCCAGCAGGTTGGCCGCCGCGGAAGCCGCCGCAAGCACCACGATGGCCGCGGGCACCCGGGGCGCGAGGCGCCTCAGCAGCACCAGGGCCGCAATGCTCGCCGCCGATATCGCCGCGCAGGCCGGCGACGCAGCGGGCAGGCAGGCGGCCAGGGCCTGGAACTTGTCGACGATGCTCCCCGCCATGTGGGCCGTGGTGCCCAGAAGCAGCGGCACCTGGCCGATGATCACGGTGACGGCAATGCCGAAGATGAAGCCGTGGATGACCGGCAGCGGCATGCGGCGGATGAACCGGCCGGCCCGCGCCCAGGCGAGCAGCAGCAGGAACAACGCCGTGAACAGAGTGAGCAGGGGCATGGCGGCCACGATGTCGTCCTGCGAGGCAATGCCGGCGGTGGCCAGCATGGAGGCGGTCATGGCAGCAGCGGCGGAATCCATGCCGAATACCACGCGACGCGTGGCTGTGAACAGGGCGAAGGCCACCGGCGCGATGATGGAGGCCCACAGCCCGTAGATGGCCGGAAGCCCCACCAATTCCGCATAGCCCATGGCGATGGGAATGGACAGGGCCGCCACCACGAGCCCCGCCACGAGGTCGCGGGGCACGTCGGCGAGCCGGTAGCCTTTTAGGGACTGCACGGTCACGGCTGCCCCCTCCTACCGGCCGCCGCGGGCGCGGCGGTGCTTGCGGGCGTAGAGGACGGCCGCTACCAGCATGACGGCTTCAATGGCCAGCGCCATGAGCATGACGTCCTGGAACCCGCCCACGTAGGCGGCGGCTTCCGAGGCGCCGGCGTGGGTTTGGGCCGCCACCTCGTTGGTGAAGAAGCCCACGAGCAGGGCCGAGGACAGGGCCGAGGCCAGCTGCACGAACACCGAGGAGATGGAGGATCCGGCGGCCAGAGCCTCGGCGTCCAGGGCCGCCAGGGCCACTTCGCGGTTCGGGGCCGTCTCCGTGCCCACTCCGGCCAAGATGACGAACACCACCACGAGCAGGGCCGCCACCACCTTGCCCTCGGCCAAGCCCCACAGCGCCGCCAAGCCCGCCACGATAATGGCGAAGCCCGCGGGCACCAAAGGCCAGATGCCGCGCCGGTCGACGATTTTGCCCGCCACCATGGCGCTGCCCGCGTAGGCCAGCTGGGGCAGCAGCATGAACAGGCCCGCGGCCGAGGCGGTGAAGCCCGCGGCCCCTTCCAAATACAGCGGCACCGTGAGCCGCAGGGCGTGCTCGGCGAAGGAGCTGAACATGACGAGCAGCACGCCCACGAGGAAGGTGCGGTTGGCCAAAGGCCGCAGGTTCAGCAGCGGCACGGCCAGGCCCCGCTGGCGCCAAGCGAACAGGCCCAGCACCGCGGCGCCCACGGCCAGCAGGGGCAGGGCCACCGCCAGGGCGTGGTTGATCTCCGAGATGCCGAACATAGCGCAACCCAAGCCGACGAAGGCGAGCAGGGCGCTGGGCACATCGATGGGCTTGAGCGCGGCGTCGCGCTCGCCGATGGGCTTCACGAACACGACGCTGGCCACCAGGCACCCGAGCCCCATGACCGCCGTGGGCAAAAACATGGCGTTCACGCCGAAGTGGGTGAGCACGAGGCCCGACAGGAAGGGGCTCGCCGCGAAGCCGATGCCGCCGGCGGCCGTCTTCAGCGAGAGCGAGAAGGTGCGGCGGTCGGACGGCGCCGCCTTCATGATGGAGGTGCTGGCCGTGGGGTACAGGAGCCCCGCCGCACAAGCGTGCAGCACCCGGGCCGCCATGATGCCGGCATAGTTCACGGCCAGAAAGCCCACGATGCCGCCGGCGGCCATGCAGCCGCAGGCCACCACCATGAGGCGCTTGAGCCCCCAACGGTGCAGAAGCCGTGCCCCCATGGTAATGACCGTGGCGGCCACGATGGCGAAGACGAGCACCACCCAGTTGGCCTGGGCCACGGTCACGCCATAGGCGCGGGCCACGGCGGGCAGGGCCACGGACATGAGGGTGACCATGAAGCCGTTGAACATCATGGCCGCGACGATGACCCCGATCACCGCCCGGCCATCCCGCGGCGACAGCGGTGTCGCGGGGGCAGACGGGCCCGCAGTGCCGCCCGCGCCCGATGCGCCCGTCGTCTTCGCTCCGCCCATGGGACATCCCCTTTCGCCGCCTTCGATAGCCCCCATTGTACGAAGTCCTCCGAGCGTCCGGGCCCGCGCCCCCAGACCGTTGTCCATTCGAGAAGAACCGGAACACCGATGTCGAGCCTCGCGGGAGTCGCCCGAGACGTCATAGCCGCCCAAGGCACCCGAGACGCCCGAGACGCCGCCCCGTGCCTTGCGCAACAGCCCGTTGCTTTACGGGGGCGGGGCGCCGTGGTTCAATGGACTTGTGCGGAACCGCGCGGCCATTGTTCGCGCATCCGCGTAAACCCCGAGAGAAGGAGGCCGCCATGGCCCTGAAAGACAAGCTGCCCGAACTGCGCGAACGGGCCGGACTCACCCAGCAGGCGCTGGCCGAGAAGCTGTTCGTGACCCGTCAGGCGGTGTCGCGCTGGGAAACCGGCGAGACCACCCCGGGCATCGACATGACGAAGCTCATCGCCACCACCCTGGGCGCCCCCATCACCGAGCTGCTGGAAATGCCGCCCGAGGGCTTCTTCTGCCAAAGCTGCGGCATGTACCTGACCGGCGACGACGACCGTGCCCGCGCCGCCGACGGCACCCCCGAGGCCGACTGGTGCAAATGGTGCGTGGAAGACGGTGCCATCGTGAACCCCGACGAGACCATGGAGGAGATGATCGAGCGCTGCGCCCCCTACATGGTGCAGTCCGGCTCCTTCGCCACCGTAGACGAGGCCGTGTCGCTTTTGGGCGCCGTCCTTCCCCAACTGAAACGCTGGAGGCGTAGAACAACCGCGCGGCGTTCATGAGCCGGGAGGTCCCGGAGCTCTTCCTTCCTTCACCCCAAAGTGCCAAGTTGCGAACAATGGGGGCGCGGGGCATCCGGAGCGGCGGTTAAGCCTTACCATGGCAGTCATGGACGAGACGACGAACAGAACGACCGCCGCACCGGCGACTGAGACGGCGACCGAGGCTGAGACCGAGGCTGCGACCGAAGCTGAGGCCGCGCCGATGGCCGCGGGGGCCGCCAAGCAGACCGTGCACTTCCCCTCCAGCGATGGGAAAAGTATCATTTCGGGCTACCTGTGGATGCCCGACCTGGCAGACGGCGCCCAGCCCCGGGCCCTGGTGCAGCTCGTGCACGGCATGAGCGAGCACGCCGGACGCTACGACGACTTCGCCCGCTTCCTCACGGGGGCGGGCTTCGCCGTGTGCGCCAACGACCACATCGGCCACGGGGGCAGCGCCTCCGGCGACGGCTACGGCTACTTGCCGCCCGACACCGGCGTGCAGGTTATGCTGAAGGATGTGGACGCCATGCGCCGCACGGCCCAGGAGCGGGTGGGCGCGGACGTCCCCTACTTTATCTTCGGCCATTCCATGGGCAGCCTCGTGGTGCGGGCCTACATCGCCTACTTCGGCGCCGGGGTGGCCGGGGCCGTGGTGTGCGGCACGGCGGACAAGCCGGCCATCGTGCCCCTGTTCGGGCAATGCCTCATCGGCGCGGCGGCCCTCTTCCGCGGCTGGCACGCCAAGGCCACCTTCTTCAACAACCTGGCGAACCGCACCTACACCAAGGAATTCCGTCATGAGAACTCGCCTCTGGCCTGGATATCCCGCAACGCCGAGAACGTGCGGGCCTACATCGCCGACGAGATCACCGGGTTCACCATAACCCTGGGCGCCTCCTACACGCTCATGAAGCTGGGGCGCATCGCCATGTCCCACGGCACGGCCCGGCGCGTGCCCCGCAACCTGCCGGTGCTGTTCATCGCCGGGGCCCAGGACCCCGTGGGCGACAACGGCCGCGACGTGGAGCGGGCCGAACGGCGCCTGCACCGCGCCGGGGTGGAGAACGTGGGGCTCATCCTCTACGGCGAGATGCGCCACGAGATTCTGAACGAGACGGGCCACGCCCTCGTGTACGCCGACGTGGCCGCGTGGATCGAGGAAGTGCTGGCGGAAAGTGCCGCACGGGTTGCCGGAGCCGCCGGGGCAACCGCCGCGACGGATCCGGGCAACCCGGCCGCCCTCAGCGAAGCGAACGGAAGGGAGGCCTAGCATGGCGAAGCGGGCCCGCATCATTGTCGTGGGATGCAGCATGTTCGGCACGGCCGTGGCCCGGGCGCTCTCGGGCGCGGGCCACGACGTCATTGCCGTGGACATGCAGGAAGACGCCCTGGACGCCCTGGGCGACGACTTCGACGGCGAGATCATCACCGGCGACGGCAAGAGCGCCCAGGTGCTGGAGGAGTGCGGCGTGCGCGAGGCCACGCACCTGGTGGCCGCCACGAGCGACGACGCCGCCAACCTGCTCATCGCCGAGGTGGCCAGCGAGGTATTCGGCGTGCCCCACGTGCTGCCCCTGGTGGAGGACGAGGCCTTCGTGGAAATCCTGGAGGACCGGGGCATCGAGCCCATCTGCCCCCACCGCATCTGCGAAGCGGAGTTCTTCCGCCTCACCGACCTGACTCGAGGCGGTGAGGCCCGATGAAGGTGGTCATCGTGGGCGGCCGCACCCGGGCCGACTACCTCATGGGAGCGCTCGCCGAGGAGGCCGAGGCCGTGGTGGTCATCAACGACGACCGCCGCTTCTGCGAGTACCTCTCCAGCCGCCACGACGGCACGGTGATCTGGGGCGACGGCACCAAGCGGTCGGTGTTGGAAGATGCCGGCGTGGCCGGCTTCGACGCCATTGTGGCCCTCACGGGCTACGACGCCGACAACCTGGCCATCTGCCAGGTGGCCAAGAGCTTCCTCGACATCCGCCTGCAGCTGTGCATCGTCTCCAACCCGGAGAACACGCGCATCTTCCGCCAGCTGGGCGTGACCGCGGCCATCAGCGCCACGGCCGCCCTCACCCAGGCCATCCGCGAGGCCATCGGGGCCGCGAACCTGGGAGCCGGCGAAGCGCCTGCGGAAGGCGACGCCCGGCGCGGGCCCGAGCCCGGCGCGACCGCCGGGGCGGACGCCGACGCGGACGCTGACGGGACCGCGGACGAGGACGAGGACGAGACCCCGGGCGCCGGCTCGCTCCTGTCGCTTCTGGGCTCCTGGCACCGGATCGGGAAAGACCGGAGGTAGCCGCCATGGCGAAGCTCCGGAGCAACGGTGTCTCGCCGAGCGTGGTTCTGGGCGAGGCGAACGAGGGGCGGCCGCACCCCCTGGCGCCACTCGCCCGCTACGTGGGCGTGGCCGTCATGTTCGTCGGCCTGGCGGGGCTCGTTCCCCTGGCCGTGCTGCCGGCCCATCCCGCCGAGGTGCCCCTGGCCCCCTGCTTCATCTTTCCCGGCCTGGGGGCGGCGGTGGTGGGCTACCTCGTGTACTTCGCCGTGCCCGACCCCGGCCCCGCCGTGCGCCTGACGCGGGGGCAGACCGCCGCGTGCACGGTGCTCGTCTGGGTGCTGGCCATCGTCGTGTACGCCGTCCCCTACGTGGCAGCGGGGCTGCTCACCCCCGTGCAGGCCCTCTTCGAATCCACGAGCGGCCTTACCACCACGGGCCTCAGCGTCGTGGACGTGGACACGTGCCCCGCCATCTTCCTGTTCCACCGCAGCCTCACCTGCTACCTCGGCGGCGTGGGGTTGGTGCTCATCCTCACCTGCGTGGTCAGCCAGACGGGCGGCCTCGGGGTGTACAACGCCGAGGGCCACACCGACCACCTGCTGCCGAGCGCCGCCAAAACCGCCCGGCTCATCCTGCTCATCTACACGGGGCTCATCCTGGGCGGCGCCGTCGCCTACTGGCTGGCCGGCATGACCCCCTTCGACGCCCTGAACATCTCCATGTGCGCCGTGCCCACCGGCGGCTTCGCCACCCACAGCGAGAGCATCGCCTACTGGCACAGCCCCCTCATCAACGGCATCACCATCGTGCTCATGATCGCCGGCGGCACAAACTTCCTTCTGCTGTTCCTGCTGCTGCGGGGGAAGTTCAAGGCATTTCTCACCCACATCGAGACGCCCCTGTACTTCGGCGCCATCGCCCTTATGACGCCGGTGGTGGCGGGCCTGTTCCTGGCCCAGGGCATCGCCGCCGACGTGCCCGAGGCGCTGGGCCAGGGCCTGTTCCAGGTGGTGTCGGTGCTCACCTCCACGGGGTTCCAGACCATTCCCTCCTTCGGCGACTTGGGCCCGGCGCTGCTGTTTCTGCTCGGCCTGCTCATGATCGCGGGGGCCGAGGCCCGGTCCACCTCCGGCGGCATCAAGCTGTACCGCGTGGCCGTGGCCGCCCGGGGCCTGGCCCACGACCTGTACGGGCGCTACGGCAACAAACGGCACGTGACCAGCATCAAGATCAACCGCTTCGGGAAGCGCTCGGTGCTCACCGACGAGGACGTGACCGAGGCCCAGACCTTCGTGGCCCTGTACCTGCTGCTCGTGGCCGTGGGCACCTTCCTGCTCATCCTGTGCGGCGCCACCCTGCAGGAGGCGCTGTTCGATTTCATCTCCTGTCTGGGCAGCACCGGCGTGGGCACGGGGTTCATCGGCGCCGAGAGCGGGCCGGCGCCCCTGCTCGTCGGGTGCGCGGGCATGCTGCTCGGCCGTTTGGAGATCATTCCGTTGTTTTTGGGCGTGAAGGCCCTCGCCTCCCTGGCGTGGAAAGGAGTTCGCCGTGACCGTTCCTAAGCAGAGCGACCCCGCCCGGGCGGGCAACGAGCTGGAAGCCGCGAAGGCGCCGGAAGCGAAGGGGCCGGCGGCCGCGGCTCCGGCGGCCGCCGCCGCGAGCCCGGGGAAGTCGGCGGCCGCCAAGCCGAGCCCCGCCAAAGGGCCTTCCCCGGCGGCCCGGCGGAGGGTGCGCAACCTTGTCGTATGCGCCATCTTGTACGGGGCGGGGCTGGCCGCCGTGTGGGGGTTCTCGCTCATGGGGGTGAGCACGCTCGTGGTCTTCCCCGTGTTCGTGCTCGGCGTGCTCATCGCCAGCCTTGAAACCGATTCAGGCCTGTGGGGCGGGGCGCTGGGGCTCGCCTACCTGCTGTCCTACGACTTCCTGTTCACCGACCCGGTGCTGGAGCTGAAGGTGCTCAACCGCACCGACGTGGTGGCCCTTATCATCTTCGTGGCCGTGGCGCTCATCATGGGGGTCATCACCCACCGCATGAGCCGCCAGGTGCAGGCCGCCGACCGCACCGCCGCGGCCTTAAGCCGCCTGAACCGCCTGAGCGCCGGGCTCTTCGAGAGCGCCACCCCCGAGGAGGCCTGCCGCTTCTCCCAGGAGTTCCTGGCGAAGATTTTGAAGCGGGGCGTGACCATCGCCCTGGGCGAGCCGGGTCCGGACGCGCCGCCCGCGGCCCGCGACTGCTACGAGCAGCGCATCCCCACCGGCTACGGCGAGGTGGGCTACCGCGGCGTGCCGGAGAAGTTCCTGCCCCTGGGAATGAAGGGCCGCATCTTCGGCGTCGTGGCCGTCGACTGCACCGCCGGCGACCTGGATACCGCCAGCCGCGCCCTCATCACCTCGGTGGTGGCCCAAACCCTCGTGGCCGTGGAACGCAACACCCTGAAAGAGCACCGGGAACCGCCGGAGGAGTGAGGGACGGCCCCACCCGTTCGACGTCCTCTCAGCCCGCTACCCGTTGGTCGCCGGCGCTTCTTCCCCTACCAGCTCGCGGGCGTGGGCGATGGCGTCATCGATGCAGCTGCGGAAATGCTCCTCCCCCACCAGTTCCACGAAACCGGCGCGGCGCATGGTCTTCATCGGCTGCTCGTTCACATGGGAGAAGATGAGGCTCACCCCGTGGGCGTGGCAGTAATCATAGAGGTTCTCCAGCGCGTTCATGCCCGTCGCGTCCAGCGAGGGCACGCCGCGCATGCGGATGATCAGGTAGCGCGTGAAGTCCTTCACCGAGATGTCGGCGATGCGCTCGGTCATGCCGAAGAACATCGGCCCGTTGATCTCGTACACGCGCACGCTCTTCGGCAGCTCGCGCAGATGCGTGACCTCCGAGTTCTCGTCGCAGTAGTACTTCCAGCCCTTGACCTCGGTCTCCTCGCTCACCATCTTCATGAACAGCACCACCGTGATGAGCATGCCCGCGCCGATGGCCACCACCAGGTCGAACACGATGGTCAGCACGAAGGTGAGCACCAGCGTGCCCACGGCGCCCCGCGACGCCGTCTTGCACAGGTGCGCGAAGTTGCGCCAGCCCGACATGCCGTAGGCGACGTACAGCAAGATGGCGGCGATGGTGGGCATGGGGATGAGCGCCGCATAGGGCATGAGGAAGGCGAGCACGGCGACGAGCACCAGCGCGTGCACCATGCCGGCGATGGGCGTGCGGCCGCCGGCCTTCACGTTGGCGGCGGTGCGCGCGATGGCGCCGGTGGCGGGGATGCCGCCGAAGAGCACCGAGGCGATGTTGCCGACGCCCTGGGCCACCAGCTCCATGTTGGCGCGGTGATGGCCGCTGATCATGGAGTCGGCCACCACGCAGGAGAGCAGCGACTCGATGGCGGCCAGAATGGCGATGGTGACGCCGTTGGCGAACTGGTCGCGGAAGAGGGTCAGGTCAAGCTGCGGCATGTGGAGCTCGGGCAGTCCGCTGTTGATGACGTAGAGGTCGCCGATGGTCATCACGTCCAGCCCGAGCCCGCTCACCAGCGCGATTCCCACGAGCAGGGCCACGAGCGAGCTGGGCACGCGCTCGGTCACGCGCGGCCAGAGGAACAGGACGGCCAGGCAGATCGCGCCCACCGCGCACGCCTGCACGTTCACCGTGGCGATGTTGCCGGCCAGCGCGGCCAGCTTCTCCGTCGTCTCCACGGTGGCGGTGCCGGGCGGGTAGGTGAGCCCCAGCAGGTCCTTCAGCTGGCCGATGGCCAGCGTGACGGCGATGCCCGCCGTGAACCCCGTGGTGATGGTGAAGGGGACGTAGCGGATGATGGCGCCCAGCTTGAACAGGCCCATGAGAACGAGCAGGATGCCGGCGATGATGGTGGCGGCGACAAGGCCCTCCAGCCCGTCGGTGGCCACGATGCCGGCCACGATGGTGGCGAACGCCGCCGTGGGACCGGAGATCTGCACGCGGCTGCCGCCGAGGAACGCGATGAGGAACCCGGCGACGATGGCGGTGTAGAGGCCCTGCTCGGGGGACACGCCCGAGGCGATGCCCAGCGCGATGGAAAGCGGCAGCGCCACCACCGCCACCACGATGCCCGCCACGATGTCCTTGGGAACCTGCTCCTTCAGCTCCTGTTTGCTGGAATGCTTGATGATGCTGAAAAGGATGGGCTTTAACTTATCGCGCTGCTGCATGGCGGGAAAACTCGGCTCCTTGGGTCGTCGCGGGCGGAAAGACACGAGGCCGCATTCTATCGCTGACCAAATCGCCCAGCAATAGAGAACCCGCGTTCGGCCGAAAGTCGCCCTTCGACGCATGAAAAACGGCCCCGCATGTTGGTGCGGGGCCGTCGGATGCTGAATACGCTCAGCAGCTCTGCTGCCGCTCGCTCGCCCTGCTACCAGGTACGGGAAGCCATGGCGCGGAACTGGGCCACCGTGGAGACGTGGGAGTTCAGGCCACCGTCCACCGTCACCACCTGACCGGTGAAGTACGAGCTCTCGTCGGAGGCCAGATAGACGCACATGGCGGCGATGTCTTCGGGCGTGCCGTAGCGGGCGACCTCGATGTTGTCCAGGAAGATGTCCTTCAGCGCCTGGGGCACCTTCGCCTCGTTCTGCGGCGTGACGATGAGGCCGGGGCGCACGCAGTTGCAGCGGATGTTCTGTTTGCCGTACTGCAGGGCCGTGTACTGGGTCAGCATGTCGACGCCGGCCTTGGCGCAGGCGTAGGCCGTCGAGCCCAAGTCGCCGCCGCAGGAGGCCATGGAGCCGATGTTGATGATGGAGCCCGCGCCCTGCTCCTGCATGAAGGGCAGCACCGTCTTGGTGCAGTAGAACGTGGAGCGCACGTCGCTCGCGAACACGGCGTCCCAGTCTTCCAGGGAGATCTCGTCCACACGGCCGTCTTTCAGCGCCATGCCGGCGGCGTTGTTCACCAGCACGTCGATGGAGCCCCACTTCTCCTTGGTGTCGGCGAACAGCGCGTCCACCGTTTCGGGACGCGTGATGTCCAGCTTGTGGAACCAGGCGGTGCCACCCGCCTCGGCGATGGCGTCCACGACGGCCGCGCCGCGCTCCTCGTTGCGGCCGCACACCACCACGCGCGCGCCCTCGGCGCCGAACATCTTCGCGATGCCCGTGCCGATACCGCTGGTGGAACCGGTGACGATGGCGACTTTGTCCTTCAAACGATCCATGGTTTCCCTCTTTCTACGCACTATGGCCAGCCAGCCTCGATGATTCTAGCAGTAATGGAATGCGACGGTGCGTCCCGTCCGGCCCGCGCGCCCGATCTCCCTTGGCAATGGCGCAGCCGGGGCGTCGGTATCGGATTGGCGGCGCATGCGAGCCGCCAAAGCCAGCGGGGCGCCCTTGCGCTACTATGGCAGCAAGACGGCCGAAGCAGACGAGAAAAGAGGCGTCGTGGAAGATACCGAAGGCAGAGTCGCAGCGCAGGATTTTTCAGGGGAAGAGCCCCGCGACTTTGGCGCAGACCGCGCTGTATGCCCGATCTGCCCACACGCCTGCGCGCTGGCCGAGGGGCAGACGGGGCTCTGCCGTGCGCGCGTCGCCGAGGGCGGACAGGTGGTGGACGCCAACTACGGACGCATCACATCGCTGGCGCTGGATCCCATCGAGAAGAAGCCGCTGGCCCGCTTTCGCCCCGGAAGCAAAGTGCTCTCCGTAGGTTCCTACGGCTGCAACCTGCGCTGCCCGTTCTGCCAGAACGCCTCCATCGCCTGCGCCGGCGAAAGCGACGTGCCCTGGCGCGAGATCGCACCGGCCGAGCTGGTGAATGCGGCCGCGTCGCTTGCGCCCGAGGGCAACATCGGGCTCGCCTTCACCTACAACGAGCCGCTCGTGGGCCTCGAGTTCGTCCGCGACACCGCGCGCCTTGCCCACGAGCGCGGCCTGGCGAACGTGCTGGTGTCCAACGGCTACGTGAACGACGGCCCGCTACATGAGGTGGCACCATTCATCGATGCCGCGAACATCGACCTGAAGGGCTTCACCCAGAGCTTCTACGACCTCGTCGGCGGCGACTTGGCCACCGTGAAGCGCACCATAGAAGTGCTGGCCGCCACGTCCACCTGTCACTTGGAAGTGACGACCCTCGTCATCCCTGGCCTGAACGACAGCGATCAGGAAATCGCCGAGGCAGCCCAATGGCTCGCCTCGCTGGATCCGTCGACCCCCTACCACCTGACCCGCTTCTTCCCCTGCCACCGCCTTATCGACCGCCCCGCCACCCCACCCGAAACCGTACACCACCTGGCCAACGTAGCGAGGCGCTATTTGAAGCACGTCTACGTAGGAAATTGCTAACGATCAAAACTTAAGGGCCGCGCCACTAAAAGCACCGACTACCCCTGTCGCCGCTCGACATACTCCTTGAAGCCGGGCAATGCGAAGTAGAAGTCGCCATCGAGAGTTTCGCCAATAACGCCACTTTGCACGAGCCGCTTCTTGTAGGTGGAAATATGCCCCGAGGGCTTACCCAGCCGTTCCATCAGATCGATGCGGCGGCTTGTTTTCCCATCTTGAGCCATTGCCGCAAGAAATGCCCTGTCCGCTCGGGAGAGTTCCGCATAGGTGACATCGAAGATGCGATCCTCTAACTCGCGCTGAGCCCTCTGCGCACCGGCACGGACATCGTCAACGCTCAGGAAGGCGTCATCGGGATGCATTCGCCACGCCCGGTAGCCCAGAAGCTGCAGCATGAAGGGAAACCCGTCGATGGCTTCAACGGCTTCGCCCAAGGCCTCTTCGCTGATGAGCCTACCGCCCTCTTCCACGGTCAGACGGAAAGCCTCCTCAACTTCATAGGGGGCCAACGGGCCCAACTCGAACCGCTGAGCCCGGCGCAAAAACGACGTGTTCTTTCCGCTCAGAAGCGAGCTTATATGGAAGGGAAGCCCCGCCATGACAAGAGCGACCTTACGATTCTCGCGCACGAAATGCTGGTACGTTGAAACCAGGTGGCTCATCTCGTCGAGAGACACGTCCACTTCGTCAACGGTTATCAGCAGGCCAATATCCGCTTCGCCGAGACGCTCCAAAAGGTTGTTCATGCGGGTGCGCCAATTCGCTTTCGTGTTGCTTTTCGCGTCCCAAGTCGCTCCTCCTATACCCGCTATGTTCACGCCCGTGAGACGTTTTTCGGACGAGGCCGCAATGAGGTGCGAAGCCGACTCCTCGGTGCGCTGGACAATATCTTCGAGCATACCCGAAGTTGCCGAAACGTTGGCCACTACCCATCCGAGCCGAGACGCCTCGTTGCCGAGATAGGTAAGGAGCGCCGTTTTGCCACATCCGCGCGGACCAACAAATAATGCGCAGAGATTCATCGTCTGCTCTTCGAAGGCACTCAAGATATCCGAGAGCACCTGTTCGCGACCAGCGAAATAAGCGGGCACTTTTCCGAATTCCGGCGTAAATGGGTTGAAGGTCTCTTGCTGCACCTTCGCAATCTTGTCTGCCACGGAAACCTCCTGCCATCTGCCCACCGCAACAGGAAGATCGTAACATTCTTGATTTCTTTTAGCAATCTTGATTTGTTTTAGCGCCCTTGATTTGTTTTAGCGATCTTGAGCGCCTTTAGCACGCGCAGATAGCCGATGCTCCACTCGCTTCTCTTCGAGTTTTCGCGAGCCCATAGTAGCTACTCGCTCCCCACGCCGCTAGCAACGGGAATTAACATCGCAGGCCAGCGCGGAAAACGAGTATACCAATACCCGGCCCTCCCTCTTGCGCGGTTGGCCCTTCTGCTGCTAGACTGCACTTCCGTCAGCGAGAGTGCTGGCGCATTTTATCCAGAGTCGGGGTAGAGAGTTGGCTCGACGATCCCGGCACCAACCGGCCGCGCGGCACGGTGGTCCCGCCAACATCGATGAAAGGAGTCCTGCCATGGACAACGTCTCTGTGCGCGATGCGCGCGAATTCCTTAACCTGAGCGTCGAGCAGCCGAGGATGCACCTCCTCGATGAGCCCACGGGCTACATTTCGGCCACGGGAAAGTCCAACTTGGGCCACCAGATGCGCTACAGCGTGGAACGTCTGGAAGCCGAACTGGCCGATGACGGCGAGCCGCGGGTGCTCCAGCTGGCCTGCGAAGGCGACGAGCGCGAGCCCCAGTCGTGGACGCTTTACGCCGACGGTCTCAAGTGTGCCCATGGAACCAGCGAGTTCGCTCGCACGTGCTTCTGCGAAGCAGCCGACGCGTTCATGGACGTCTGCCGTGAAGCCGTGCGCGCCGCCGCCCTCCCCTCCCGCAGCGCGCATGACTACGACCTGCTGCGCACCGCCCGAAGGATAGCGGCGGTGGAAGCGGGCGCCTCTCGTCCAGCAAATCGATAACGACCGATAACGACCGATAACGACCGATAACGACCGATAACGACCGATAATGCCATCGAAACTTTAACTAAGAGATGGGGCAACATGAAAGATGGCACCGTAATGACATTGCGCGAGAATGGTCAGCTGGAAGCAAAACGCGCCAAAGGCGGTGTGCCCGAGAGCATCTGGGAAACCTATTCCGCTTTCGCGAACACCAACGGCGGGCTGATCATCCTCGGCGCAGAAGAAGGCCCAAAAGGAGAGGTAGAGTACGTCGGAGTCCCGAACCCTGAACAGCTCGTTAAGAAATTCTGGGACGGAGTGCACAATCCCTCGAAAGTCAGCGCCAACATTCTCACAAATGATTCGATCACCATTGAGACAATTAACGACTGCGACATTATCCGCATTCAAGTTCCTCGCGCCAACCGTCATTTGAGACCTATCTACATCTGCGGCAATCGGGAAAAGGGAACCTACCGCCGAGATGGCGAGGGAGATTATCGCTGCTCATCCGAAGAAATCGTTGCCATGATTCGCGATGCGAGCAACGAGCCGCTCGACGACACCGTGCTTGAAGAGTTCCCGTTAGATGCTCTTTCGTGGGACACGGTAAGCCGATATCGAGCCGTGGTGTCAGCTGCCCGACCGAATCATCCGTGGCTCAAGCTCGATGATGAGGAGTTCCTCGTGAAGCTGAATGCCATTGGACGAACAAATGGAGAGGGAGAATTTCATCCAACACGTGCCGGTCTTCTCATGTTCGGTTTCGAGTACGAAATCGCAAAGGAATATGCGAACTACTTCCTAGACTATCGCGAAGCAGATCAAGAACGCCGATGGGCAGACCGCATCACATCGCAAGACGGAACATGGACGGGAAACCTTTTCGATTTTTGGACGGAAGCGCTACCGCGACTGACAAGCGGCCTTAAGAAGCCGTTTGCGCTCGACAACAATCTCCAGCGCATCGAAGACACCGAAATGCACGCCGCAATAAGAGAGGCACTCGCGAACGCACTCGTTCATTCGGACTACTATGGAAGAAGAGGCATCGTCGCTCTGAGATATTCTGACCGAATCGAAATAGCCAATCCCGGCAATTCGCGCGTAGCGCTCGATGTGGTGAGAGCGGGCGGAATTTCTGATGCGCGCAATCCGACTCTGATGCGAATGTTCGGGCTTATCAGCGCTTGTGAGCGAATGGGAAGCGGATTCGACGTAATGAGCAACGCTGCGAAAGCGGCAAGCGCTCCCCCGCCCGAAATCGAGGAGCTTTTCAACCCAGACCGCGTAATGGTAAAAGTCTACACAGGGAAGCTGTCTGCGTTCTATCTTGACACCGACGCACCCAGCAATAGCTCTCCCTCCGAGACAAACCACACGCCGGCTTCTTCCAGCTCTGCCCAGCCATCCGTGCCCGCTCCACAACTTGCCCTCTCCCACGATCTCGCAAAAATCGTAGAAGTCGCCCAAGAAAAGGGAGGTTTCACACGTAGAGATGTTGAATCCGCATTGAACTGCGGGGCGACCAAGGCCAAGGGGCTCATCGCCGAATTGCTGGGCATGGGCATTATTGCGTCCGAAGGCTCAGCGCGCGGGACAAGGTACCGCTTACGCTAAAACAGGGGGCGGCTCGCCGCCCCTACAACTCGACGCGGCCGAACTCAGCCGAGATCTCGCTAGCCGCCACGAGCCGTTGCGGAAAGTGATGCCTATGACCGTGCTTCGGCATCGCGGGCGACCTCGCGAGGAGGCGCCCGAAGCTTTCGATCTGCGGCGGAATGGGTGGAGGCCAGAATTACCGGCAAGATGCCAACGCTCAAACCGCACGGCACTGCCGACAACGAACTACCCGACAACTCCAACGCGAAACCGCAACGTTCCAAAGTATCCTTTGCGGGGAAAAGCCGCAGATCCGGAAAGCAGGCGAGCCCCTACAGCTCGACCGAGAAGACCTCCGTCTGGTTGACTAGGTCCAGCTCAAGCTGCAGCGCGGCAATCTCGTCCGCGACGGCGCGATAGTCCGCCTCCGCCCGAGCGACGTCGTAGTTCGCGTACCGATACTCGATGGGCCCGTTGCTGCTGCCGAAGTACCGGTTGCCCAGTCGCTCCTGGGGCTGACGCGAAGCGAGCGAGTTCAGGCGATCCTTGCGCCCCGACAGCTGCGCGAGCAGGATAAGGGCCTCGTCGATAGTGATGCCCCGCTCGGGCAGAACCGTCTGCATGTTGAATCGGTGCAGGGCGTGGCGAATGGCCCGCGCCTGCCCGTCGATCTGCGCGACCTTCTCACGCACGGCCCCGTAGTCGTAAGCAGGAGGCTCGGCTGCCTCCCCTTCCGCGAGCACGTAGGTGCTCACCTCCTGCTCGGTCCGCAGGAGCCGATCCTTCTCGTCCTGCAGCCTCCGCAGGTATTTGTTGGCACTAGCCGATGTGAATTCCACGCGACCACCTCTTTCTCGCGCCGATCATTCGATGGCCTCCACCATACCAGGCGCCAGCAGTCGCATTCAACAGTTCCACTAGTCCGATTTGAGATTGATACTTTCTTAACCAACAGCCATTTAAAGCGTACTCAAAAAGCTATTGATATCGGCACTGCTTTCTTGCCTTCTGATTTCATCCTCTCTCGCACGCACCAAAGCTTCGTGGGTCTCTCGCCTCTCTTTTTCGAGACGCTTCCTCATAACCTCATTTGCCCAATCAATAAAACGAGGCATCTCCTTGCAAGCATCTGCCAAATGCCCCCTATCTCCATGCGTATTTGGAACCAGAATCTTATCGCCATTCACCGTAAACCGCTGAGGGTCTAAGAAAAACCCATCTGTGGAAAAACTCGTAACGCCCATGTATGATCTAAAAGCTTGTTCCCAATCTGCGCCGGGACTCATGTTCAATTTGAAAACCAAGTTGGGCTCAATCCATTCCTTGCTCACAATTGAAATCTCAAATGGCTCCGGAACGCAAGCCTCAAATTCCAAAACTTCATCCTCTATCTTTTCAATATTCTTTCGCGCTTCAATATCCGCAAGCAGAATCGGAATACCTTCGTAACGACTGTCTTGATTTTGAGAAATCATTCTTGCAACGATGGGATCAAGATACGAAAACCGCTCCGATGCACCTGCGATTTCGGCATAGCCAGTTCCTTGAGGAACTGCACCGGTAAACAATTCATTGATTATTAATCCGAACGCATATTGGTCTGCGCGGTGATCAATCACACCATCGGCGATGCGTTGCTCGGGTGCAGCATATTTGAAGTTGGCAAGCCTTTCTGCGCGAGTTGTTTGCAGCGTTAAACCGGGCAGATCTTGATTGATATGGGCAACACCAAAATCAGCTAGCACTAATCGATTTGCATCCTTGTCTAAAAGAATGTTCTCCGGCTTTATGTCCCTGTGAACATGACCGTCGTTATAAAAGCTCTCCAATGAACTGAGAAGCGCGAGAAGCATACGTAAAATGGAAGCACGCTCAATTTTGGGGCTTTCCATCAGCTTTCTTAGGCTATTGTCATAAAGGGGCATCACATAAAACGGCCTCTTAAGTTCACCCTCCTGCTTGAATCCTTGATCAACAACCTTCACCAATGGCGCATCAGTAACTCGTTCGCAGAACGCCATCTCCCTAAGAAAGCGCTTCATCTTCTTGCCATTAGCGCAAGACTGACTATTCAGTATCTTGAGCGCAAAAGACTCGCCATCGTCGCGCTCAACAAGAAACACATTCCCCGCTCCGCCGTTTCCCAGAGAGTGCTTCTTCTCGTATGAATGCCTAGTTGTTTCAAAGCGACGCAACGAGTTTGAAGCGCCTGTCTCCTGACCGGCCATACGCACATCGTCTTCCACCAAATACGCAATCGCATGAATTCGCTCTATCGCCGCGCTAACCGAGATCCAATCATCCCAGTCGAAATCAACACCCTTGATCGCCTCGTTTGTAGAAAGACTAAGTTTTGCTCCAAGCGCAAGAAGCCTCTCTCTTGTACCCAGGATCCACGAGCACCAATCTACATATTCTTGCGAGTTTTTCTGGCAATTTCCGAAGTGGCCTTTGCCTCGTATTTCTTGCACTATTTCCCCAAGCGCCGTCAAAGTTGCCGATTGAGCCATCGCCTTCCACCCTTCCAGAAAGCCACCCGTCTTGAAATCATCTTCTTCTCTTCGCCACCCATACAGGCGAACGAGCGGGTTGTGCCCTCGTTTCCCCTGCGGTATCTACCGAATGGCCGCCGAACGTCTCTGCTCATTGCTCTTGTCATTATGATCTATTTAGCTCGAAGGAGTTTTCTTTTTCGCATATCTTGCTGCGCCCACTTACCACGTCGTCTCATCATTTTTCCATGATCGCAAAGATCTTTTTTCAATAATATAAGCGGACTGCTGACAGCAGATCTTCTCTCTTCATATACCACAGCTTATCGCCGAACGCGACCTGGTAGGCGACCACATCCATCAGCCCCTTGTCCGCATGCTCGAGGCGCATCCCATCGGGCAATATCCTGATTTCATCAGGCAGTTGGCCAGCGAAAGGTATAGTTGCGAGAGAATTACCCTTATCTCTACAGATCACTTCGGCGAGAAGAACTTGCCCCGTTCCGAGCACAGGGTGATCAACCGTCATGCCTGGCAAAACGATCAAATTGTCAGAGTTGCCCTCCTCGAGTCTCCCCTCCCTAATGAGATGCGTCCTATTCTGGACTGTCCGTTCTATATATAACTTCCATTCAGGCCCATCTAAAGCATCGCGTCTTATTGCACATTCGCGAATAAGATCTCTCAATTTTTCCGGACTGACATTTTTCGACTCAAACATCGCTACAAAATGCTCTCTAAACTGAGCCAGCGTCAGCGGAACGATGTCCAATCTCCGCTTGTTATCGCGTTTGTCATACCAAATGCCATGCCTAAAAGTTTCTGCTGTATTAGTGTCAATCTTTATTGCGACAAACAGACCGTAGACAGGGCAATTTGAGCTATCTATCGCATCTGACACGTGCCTTCTTACAGGTTCACCTTCCATTGCTTCCTGCCTCGACGAGGTAGACATCGAAACCTCTGTCACCAGCATAAAGTCCTGGTACTCGCAGCAAAGATCACCCCTGCCGCCTCCGGCCGTGCTCACAGGCAAAAAATCTGAGTCGATCTTGAATCCTCTGACTTCATTTGGCTCCGTGATCATATGGTCTATGGCAAGCTCCGCTCTCCAAAGAATCCACTCAAGATAAGCTGGAAGTTCATCTTTTGGAACTTCTATTCTTGAATCTTCATCCTCTTCGCGACTCACACCGCCGCCTCTTTCGATAAGTCTCATATACTCAGCAATTTCTCGCCATTGATCGCGCTGCTTGTCGGCATATGCTATTTCGTTGGTTAGCTGGAGCGCCTCTTCCACGCGATACCGCGCAATGTTGACGGCCGCAGTATCGTTCACATCTAGATCGCTTATGTCGTAATAAACGCTCTGATCTTTAGCCATCCCTTCTACGCTGGCAAGTAGTTCTTTTGCGATCGCCAAGTCATCACTCGGCAGCGGTGCACCATTTGCAAGGATTGTCTTTGCGTTAAATAGCGATTTGCTGCCTATGGTGGCTTTGGCCATTTTATCAGCAACGACATGCTTCATGGGCGCAATAATCAGACCGCGTCCTTTTCTTTGCACGACTCCGGTTATCCGGAGATAACGCATGTTCATATCTGCATAGTCGAAAAAGTTGCCTTTATTCTTCGAGTACTGCTTGCTGCGCTCGTTTATCTCGTTATGATCGAAAACGCGTTTCGAGGGCGCAACCGCCCTTCTTCTCCGTAAATCTAAGATATTATCCACTACGTACTGCAGATCATAGGTTGGATCTGTCGTATGGCCCCACAACGCAAACTCGGTTCTTGTGATCTCGCTAGAGCCAGTGCGCTTCTCCAATTCGAGCATCACAGCAAGGATCCAACGCAATGGCGAGAACAACTTACCGTTATCAGTCGTGGTCGGAATCTGTTCGACGCTCATTGCCCGCAGGAAGCATTCTTGTTCAGCAGGATATGTGTCGGCTTGGAGAAACATGTACCCGAAAGGCGTTATTTGGCCAATCGGGCCTAATTCTTCTTGCCTACACCCGATCCGTCTGACATCGGGATAAATCAAGCCGTTTCGCTCAAACATCAAACGCCATTTCCTCGCATGGCTTCCAGTCGTATCTTTACCCTGTTTGTTGTTGATTATCCCATTTTCCGAAAGATATTTCGTAAACGCTACGTCGTTTTTTCCTCCAATCAACTGGCCCACAAAAGGAGACTGAGCATATAGCTTGAAACCGTCCGAAATACGTGCGGGATTCCTAAGGCCGGTATTTCCAACCAGCCAGATATCTATCTGTTTTTCTTTCATGCTTAGTATCCTATGAATAAATACTCTTTGACTCTATTCCGATGAGTTTTCGCGGATGCCTGGTTCCCGAATCCGTAGGTATAATCTATGGGTATCACCTCTACATGCTTTTTATGACGGGCCAGCAGCTCAATCATCCTTTCACGATCAGGCAAGCAGTTAGAGGAATACGAGACAACGATTATCGAATCGCTGTACTTGTCAAACATGGCCTCGAAAGCTCCCTCAGCACCCAACTCCGTGCTGAATGGAGTTGGGTAGGACTTGAACTTCTTTGTTTTGGTGTGCTCCTGAATTTCAACACCATCCCAATCTCTCGCAAGACCCTCCACGAAATGGTACCGACGCACATATTCGTTATCTGAGTTTTTTGAATAATAAGGAGGATCTATATAGACCAAGTCAGGGGTTTGGGCGTCAAGTTCTAAGGCATCTCCGTTCACTGAAGCATTCTGCCTGCCGTTATCAAAAACAGCGCGGTCGATTAGCTCGACGGCTTCCATGAACTGCTCTTCAACACTCTTCCGAAGATCCTTTCTCCCGTCGTCATATCGATGTCCCGTATAGGTGAATATGCCCCTTGGTCTCTTTTTCGTGCATGCCCTGATGAGAGCCATCATGGCAATGGCCCTCTCATATTCATTCTCTATCTTTTTGATATTGGCACGCAAGGTATCGATCATTTCGTTCTCCTCGTCCTCGTAGTAAAGTCCCTTGAATTTAGTGGCCACGAAATGATCGTTGTCGTCTGAGGGCTTTAAGAGACGTAACGACGCCTCCTTGCCAAGGGTGGTATCGTTGTTTTCCACGAGAGCTTTGGTAAAGGTTGACGACATCCACATATAATCGTTACTAAGCACCTGGATACCTAGCGCTTTTAACATGTAGCTCACAATTCCTGATCCTGCGAACAAATCGATTGCCGTACTCGGTCCAAACCTCTTTACAACTTCACCGATGGGACCGAGCATCTTCTGCTTTGAGCCCATATATCTAGTTTGGGGGTACTTATCTATCTGCTGACACACATCGGTCTTGACCTTTGGCTCGCCTATATCGACAATAACATCTTCTCCACTTCTGCTGTCTCCCCTACATGAAACATGTCGTCGTGTTTGGACGATCGTCATGGGATAGTCACGATAGAGTTCCATCACGACAGGATGATTCGAGTTAGTAAGGACAACGCGACAACCCTTTTCTTCAAGATCCTTAATTGTCTCAGCCAATACCCTATGATCATCCTCGTGAAACTGCTCCTTCGTATATCGTTTGAAATCACCTGACGGCGTTACAGGAAGATACGGCGGATCGAGAAAAACGAAATCCCCCTCAGCGGCATACTCCCTCAACACGTCTTGGTAGTCTCCACAAACTATGATCGCTTTTCGCAACGCCTCTGATGCCGCCCGCAACGCTGTCTCATCGCAAATGTTAGGCTTCTTGTACCCACCGAAAGGCGTATTGAACTTTCCGCTCTTGTTTACGCGATACAATCCGTTGTAGCAGGTATGATTGAGGTAAAGAGTTCGCGCAGCGGCTTCGAACTTTGGCAGCTCTTCCCAGCTTTGGTCGCGTACGGCATAATAGGCATCTCTTTCATTTTTATACTCTTTAAGACGTTCGATTACCTTCTCTACATTTGATGCCACCTGCTCATACATGTTGATAATTTCCGGATTGCTGTCAGCAATAACAGCACTCTCCGGCCGCAGTGCAAAGAACAATGCACCTCCCCCGAAAAACGGTTCAATGTATTTGCCGTAGCCGTCAGGGATTCGTGGCAAAAGCTCGTCGAGAAGCTGAGTTTTGCCTCCCGCCCATTTCAAGATCGGCTTTATTCTTTTCGAAGAAGTTTTAGCTGCCATACCTAAAGATCCCATCCGATTTCTTCAACCTGATGCGCTTTTGCTAAAACTTCTGGATACTGGTTTTCTAGCATTGAGGTTATCAGCTCTGCATAGGTCATCTGTCGTTCTTTTGCCACTTTCTTTAAGGTGGCTCTAACGGCAGGTTCAAGCTGTAGCTGAATCGGAACAGTCGTAACTTTTGCTTGAACTTCGTCTATTCCTTGACCTGATCTTTTCCCCATGCACGTATCCTTAGGTCGAAACGTATTCACACTTCTCAATTATAGACGTTACAATCTATGTTTGTTAGTTGCATAGATTATGATCTCGTAAGTTTCTACTTTATACATTTTTCAGGTTGATTTGCGAGCCGTTCCACGCACCCTCCTTTTTTCCAAAACTCAACTGGACGCGTGCGGCCGAGGGCGGGGGGCTGCCCCAGCATTGGCACCGAAAAGGTGCCTCGCGAGCGGAAGGAGATTCCTGCCGAGAGAAAACAGAAGCTCTACGGGAGGCCCAACCGCGCTGAGAAGGTCGCGATAGAGCAGAGGTTCGACAAGAACGAATCCTTCAGCAGTCACAACCGCTCTATCAATCCGGTTCGCCGATGAGTCGAATCGGAGGCCTGTGAGGACACGCGCCGCTGGAGGCTGGGGCGACCGCAGACGCACGATGGAACCACAGCCGATCATACCGCGTCGCCGCACATCATCGGCGATGTGATAGCCGAGGGAGAGCGCCCGGGAAGGCGGCGTGATCCCATGGTTCAAAATGATGGTATTCTAGGGATGACTTGATCTCCTCGGACGGCTTGCAGCCGTCCGAGGAGATCAAGGGCACCTGAGACGTCCATCGGCAGCATACGTCCATCAGAATTGCATCAAAGCCCAACGACCCAGAGCCTAGCGGTAGGGTCGTGCGCCGCAGACCCTAGGAGGGGGCCAATGATTATTGCAGATGAAATGCCCCGCCGTTCCGCGCTGCGCTGACACACGCTAGCTGCCCGACTCGTCGCGCTTGCCTCTTTGGGTTTCTTTGTTCTGATAAGTGTTGACACTCCAATGCACCTCGGGAGGGCACGCTCCATAGTCAGGATCGACGCCGGTACCAGCGACCGCCATGTTCGAGGCTACCGATGCACAGCATGAGATGGCAAAGACAATGGTCGTGCTCGGCAAGGTGTCAAACCTCGAACGAATTCAGTGTTATTGCTGGAATCAGTTCTCTGCAGCATGATTGCGCCTGAAGCGGAGTCACTTGTCCTCACCTTTCAATGCAGCAATGAACTCGTCGATTGCGCTCTCACGTTGCGCGCTCGTTAGCGATGCCCCGAGCTGTTCAAGCTTGATTGCCCTCCGCTGCGCGAAGTCTTTCAGAAACTCGGAGTATCGTGTCGCCTTTGCCGCAAGATCACCATGCAAGTCCAACTCAACTTCGAATGCGCTGACGGGCACGGCGTTTGCTTCGTTGGGCGATGTGATCCACATCAGGAAAGCCGTATACGACTCCGCGTTCGACAAATTATAAGTTGTTCCGTTGGCCTCAACGACAATTCCGCCGTCTGCGTCAGTCTTTATCATCGCTCGTCACCTATCTGGAAGTTGTATTTGTTTAAGCGCATCTTCAAGTACCTCTCTCCGCCATCGAGCACATCCGCTATCGATTGCTTGACGGACACCTCGTTCATTGCGCCGTGGGTATAACTGATTGTACCATCGTCGTTTTCGCAGACGATGACCGTGCGAGCGTCACCGTTCACGATGACGGGAGCGGAATGGCTCACAACGAAGAACTGGATGTCGAGCTTTAGCTTCTTCAAACGGTCGATAAGAAAGTCTTTGATGGTCGCAACATCGAGGTTGTCTTCCGGCTGGTCTAGCACGATATATGCCCATTCGCCAGACGTGACCCCGTCGTTAAGGAACAGCTTGAGGAGCGCTTGCGCCTTCATGCCCGGCGACATGCTGGCTATCGGCTTACCGTCTATCGTAATTTCGGTCTCTAGTCCACTAGAGCCGCTTATCGACTCTTCAAGTAGCTCAAAAAACTTGGCATGATGTGCTGAATAATCTTTATTCTTGCAAGTCTTGAACTTCGTGCCGTTGAACAATCCGTGCAGCCGCATTTTGTCATTCTGACAGAGCAGGCCTTCGGCGAGAGCCTGCTGGCTCCTGCAAGAAGAGGCGCTCAGCAACGCGGCGACCTTATCCTCGAAGGAGTCGCCCTCGCTGTGCACGAGGCCAATGACGATTGACTCCTCGCCATTGCTCAGCTCGAGCGGGTTGATTGGCCTGTGCATCTTTTCGTAGGCGACCTTAGCCTCGTCGTTCAGGTATGCCAAAAACCACCGTAGCTCCAGAAGATCGTCTAAGAACGATGCGGCCTCCACTGCCTGCTGGCTATACTGGGTAAGCGTGGTCGCATCGCTAGCCCTGTTATGCACGTTGAGAGTGGCGACGAACATCGACACCAGCTGCTCGCGCCCATAGAACCACCCCTCATTGACCGCTCTAAGAAGAAGAGCGAGTCGGCTTGCTCTGGCTGTGGCGGCATGCATAACCGCCTCTGTTGCCCGGATTTCGCCTTCCAGGGCACCAAAAAGTGTCGCGTTCTCTGGGTAGCTACTCTTCAGAGCAGCTGCACCGACAGCAGTTTCGGCGGTTTGAAGCGACTTCACGGCCCTATCTATAGCCTCTTTTGCCTGTTCTACCTTGGGAAAATCCTTTTGTGGGATTATCGGTGATGTTATCGTGATGCCAGACGGCATCTCCATTTCAAGGTAATCCAGGCGAACAAGACCAGAACCGTATTTTTCGCGGAATGCCGTAAGCAGCTTCTTCTCGAGTTCGAATATCTGAGACAATCGTTCCCTCGCCGAGGCCGTTTCCTCTTCGGCGATCTCTCTCAATGGAGTAACATGCTCTCTTAGAAACGGTATTTCCTCGTAGCTGCCGTCCGCGTAGATTCTCTCAAGCTCTCCCTGAGCCAGGTACAGACATTTAGGATGGTTACCGGTTGGAATGCCGCCACACGTCTTGAACTTCACGCTGTCTTTATCCACAAGCTGGGTATATGTGTCCAAGCCCCTTCCCGCAAGCAGGCACGCGAGTAATGACTTGCCGCTACCCCTTGAGCCAACGATGCCGTTATACCCAGGCGAAAACTGTAGTGTTATTTCACGCCCGCCCTCCGTCTTGTCAGCACCGAGCGTGTTGAACGTGACGGACTCGAGAAACATCGTGGTATTTGACTGTGGCAGGGTCGAGTGTTCGTCAGAGGTCTTGATACGACTTTCAGGATCGCTGATTGCGAGCAGTAGTGAATCGAGATCACCGTCGAAATCTATCCACGTGTACTTCGAACCAATTTCCTTGGCGATCTGTGCATCACTGAACAGAAGAGACGCAACCGTAGTATTAAGCTCTTGCGCCAGGCCTTCCGTAATGTGCTTTCGGCTCTTCTCTCCTCCCTCGACCGCCATGGCATGACTGTAGTAGAAGAGCCTGTCCTTGTATATCTGATTCGCATGCAGCGGGCTCGAACGAGATCCATTCGGCAGATAATCCGATAAGCTCCTGTCCTTGTTCTCGTGCGGAATGAAGAAATGCGGTATAGACGCTGCTTTCTCCTGGAAGTCCTCAAGATAGATTGCTATCCCACTGGTCTTCTCTGAGAATTGCTTTCGCGGTAGGATTCGAAGATCCTCCTCATTCAAGCCGTCGTGATTATCTGCAGATAGTATCGCCGCAATGAACAGCTCGTCTATGATTTCAGACATATCGACTGCATTATCAAGCGCATACCAGACTATTGCATGAAAGTATTCGCCCTTCTTGCCGTCGCCAAGAACTAAATGGAATGCGTCAATCGTCTCCCGTTTGAGTTTGACATTAATTTCAACGCCACCTATAAGAACCTTGCCCTTCTCAGCTAAAGCCGGACGCAACTTCGTTAGCAGTTCGACATCGATGCTGTTGTGATCCGTCACCGCTAGGACGTCAAGGTCGCAATTCAGCACGCTTGAAAGAAAAGCGCTCTCATCATAGCTCCTGCTGTAACACGAACTCGAATGGACATGCATGTCGCACTTTTTGAATGTTCCCTCTGTCAATCTCTCGCTTGCCACAAACGCAACCCTCCGCAACAAAACGCAATAATTTGCCCATACCGCATTCTCCCATGCGTGCAGAGCAAAAACAACGCCTCAATTTCCATTCGCGGTCGACCACGTACATCAGCCTAACCTCCACAGCGTGAGCGCGCTCTTGTCGTCCAGAAAGGTGTCGACCACGAAGATGCAGCTCTGATCTCCCAGTTCAGGATCTCGTCGACATTGTTGACGCGGATCCACCACCAGCGCCCCATGGGAAGCCCAATGCAGGCCAGCGTCTCCGCGGCCCCGTCGCACGCGCTTGGCTCCCTCCTCGAACCCAGCTTGGCCACTATTGTGTCGACCCTCCCCATGCTTGCGTCCGTGGACTTCTGCACATGCACCGCTCCTTGTTTGAACGCTAGGGCTCGGGGGCCTCGGCTAACACGTTTCGATAAGGGCAGACCGGGCACTCATGCCGATAAAATTGCTCAACCTCGGTCAGTTCGTTCGCCTTACCGCAGACAACTACGACAATGCCGACATGGACACAAGAGCAATCCTGCCCCTCGTTCGCATCTATTGACCAGCCTAGAGAAAGCAACTGAAGCTAAACGCCGAATCATAAAAGCGAAGACGACACACGCAGACGATCTACTTTGTCTGCGGATACTCGTAGAGCTCTCACCCCTCCCACTTCCCAATCGGCACCATGTCGAGGCGCAGGGTCTGCTCTATCACCTTCATGAGGACGTCGTCTTCTATCCGGGGGTTCATCTTCACGAGGCCCACCAGGCCGAATATCACGACGCAGAACATTTCGTGCACCAGCTCGATCTCGATCCGATGGTAGGCCGCGTACTCTTTCGCGATGTGGTTCGCCAGGCAGTCCGCTGTCTCTCGCGTGGCGCGCACGTCGAAGGCGTCCCGCACGCCCAGCTCCTCCAACACGCCTATCATCGGGCGCGGGCGCCCCGTCCCGTCGTAGAGCGAGTACCGAAACGTCCGGATGCACTTTTTGAGCGACCCCGGCGTGTCGCCGAAGACCCTCGCCTCGTTCCACACGATCACGCTTTCGACCAAGTCTTCCACATAGTCGTCGATGACCGCCTCAATCAGCCCGTTGCGGTTCGCGAAGTGGTAGTAGATAAGCTCGCGGGTGACGTTCGCCTCATTCGCGATGGCCGCGATGGAGGTCGCCCGCACCCCTCTCAGCTCGAAGAGCTTCCGCGCCGTGGCCACAATCGCACCCGGCGTGTCGGTCAGGCGCCGCGACTCTCTCAGATCGCGGCGTCTCTCCCGCACGCAACCGGCCGCCTGCAGCGGCGTCATCTTCCCATAATCGTGCATCGTCGTCATCCCCTGGAACGCCCCGTCTCTCCTCCGCGAAATGTCCTTCACAAATCATAGCCTTTTGTGAAATATTGCGATAGCGCTATTTGCTAGACTGCATGCGAACCGGCCCGTACGCGGGCGCATCGCAAGCCGCATTCCCGCTTCTGAAACGCGCGGGCACATGCCGACGAAAGGAGACCTCATGGGCATCCTCTACCAGGCAGCCGATCCGATTTACTGGGTCATTTGGCTGTTCGTCCTTTTCGCTTTGATGGCTTTCAACGAGCTGGGGCGCGTCAAGCTGTGGTGCGGGCTCGTCCTATTCGCGCTTGTGCCGATCGCGCTCACGCTCTTCGTGTGGCCCGAAACCGCCGCACCTGGCAACGAATACGGCACAGGCACCTGGTTCAACTGGGTGAAGACCTATTCCGCACTGGCGGGGTGCCTCGGGTTCATAGCCCTGCGCTTCGTGAAATGGCGTGGCAAGGACGGCAAGACCCACTACCTGTACGAGAAGCGCTGGGCGCTGTGCTTCCCACCGCTCATCCTGGCGATCAACATCGCCGAGGCGGTCATCCGCGACTTCCAGGTGTTCGGCTTCGCGCTGTGGGAGGGCGGCGTCGTCGAGAACCTCTGGACCATTTCGGGTCCGTGGAACATCATGAACGGCATCGCGGGCATCTTGAACATCATTACGATCTGCGGCTGGTTTGGCATTTTCATCTCGAAGGACTCCTCGAAGGACATGATCTGGCCGGACATGATCTGGGCCTGGGTCATCGCCTACGATCTTTGGAACTTCGCCTACACCTACAACTGCATCTCGGATCACTCCGCCTACTGCGGGCTGGCGCTGCTTCTGGCGTGCACCATCCCGACGTTCTTCATCAAGCGCGGCGCATGGCTGCAGCACCGGGCGCAGACGCTGGCCCTCTGGATCATGTTCGTGATGACGGTACCCCAGTTCGCCGACGTGCTCGCCCCCATTCCGACCACGCACAACCCCACGGCGTTCTTCGTGGTGAGCCTGATCGCGCTGGCGTCGAACGTGGCGCTGGCGGCCTATCAGCTCTACCGCATCCGCAAGCTGAAGCTGAACCCGCTGAAGGACCAGATCTACGCCGACACGAAGCCCTACCAGCGCATCGTGGAGGAGAACGAGTAGCTACTCCTGCGATACCCCAGGCGCTCATGCTCAGGCCTTCTGGAAGAGTGACCCACCCGCGGTTTTGCCGACGGCCTAGCGACGCTTTAACGCGATAATGAGCTGCTAGGAAGCTGACGGCGGGGCTGGCGACGCATCCTGTCGTTAGTCAGCTGGCGTGCTCGTGAACTCCAGGAGGCCAACGTATGCAGACAATCTACTTTGCCGGTGGGTGCCTGTGGGGCGTGCAGGCGTTCGTCAAGACGCTGCCCGGGGTCGTCGCCACCGAGGCGGGGCGGGCGAACGGGGCCACCGGCAGCCTCGAGGGGCCCAACGACGGGTACGCCGAGTGCGTCAAGGCGACGTTTGACGAGGGCCGCGTGACCGTGGCCGAGCTGATGGGCTACTTCTTCGAGATCATCGACCCCTACAGCGTGAACCGGCAGGGCGCCGACGTCGGCGAGAAGTACCGCACCGGCGTCTACAGCGAGGACCCCTCCCACCTGCGCGACGCGAAGGCCTACATCCGGGCGAGGCCCGACCGCGACCGGATCCGCGTCGAGGTGCTGCCGCTTGCCCGCTATGTCCCGAGCGCCGAGGAGCACCAGAACCGCCTGGACAAGTTCCCCAACGACTACTGCCACATCCCCAGGGAACTCATGAGGAAATACCTTCCGAAAGAGCAATCCCGAAATAGCGCTTATTCGAGCGATAGCCGATGGTGGTCTCAGTCCAAGCGGAGCAAAGGATCGTCGCATAGAAATCCAATCTTCGGCAAATAAACTGACTACAAAAGAATAGCTCCGCTGAGCATGTCGATACGCCAGAGGCACATTAGGGGAACGCTATGCAAACATTATAGAGCAGAAAACCGTTGCAGCTATTCCGAGAATCGTAGCCACTAATGTCAGGGAGGCAATCGTGGTAACAATCGAAGAATTTTGTAGGCCGCCGATTGCTTCGATGTAACTCAGGTTTTCCTGATAGATGTTTTCAAATTTGTCAGAGTAGCGAGGAAACGAGAACACCGGGAACCTTGGATCGTCTTTCCACTGTCTAACAGGACATTCTTGCTGATTTTGCTCCCATTCGGCAATCATATTCCGCCTATTGCGGACATCATGTAACCTGCGGATTAGCCATCTAAGGTCTTTCCTTCTCACTCTTTTTTTAGAGCCGTTGTAGTACGGTGCAAATCGCACTTCTACTTCTTCCGACTCATAGCGCGAGAACAAGGTCAGGTAGAACTCAAATCCATAGTAGGACGCGTAACTCAATATCGGAGAATCCTCGATTCGTCTTCCAATGCTGAAAACTTCGCAAATGGTTCGAGGCATCAACAACTCTATGCTCAGGACGCTTGACCCATCTCGCTTATGTAATGCCGATCGAAAAGGCAGCTTCTCTATTCTTTGCAATACTTTTCGATTACTTCGGAGCAAGAAATGGCCTAGGGTGATTGGCAGACCATTTCGATATCCAATAGACGAATACGAATACGTGCATACGAGTCCTTGGAACACATCGAAAAATATCTCTGAATCCAATCGGAGAAGATCTCGATTTGACATTTCAGACCTTATTATCTTCTTATCTGCGTAAGTAACAAAAGAAGGATTGAGCCGAATCCTATCAATCCACTCGTTAACCACTTCAACCATATCGGCATGAGTTCTTAAGACTTTTCGAAAATAGAACTTATATGTAACGAAAAGAAGAGAATCGCTTATTGGAGTATATGAGACGATAACTTCTCTAATACTTCCTTCTGACAGAGAAAACTCGCATAAGAGGCCGGTGCTAGTTCCAAATAAATTCGATCTAATGTAGTCAAATTTTCCAATCTTCCTAACCCTAAATGACATGTGAAAATCTCGCACATTGTCATATCGTTCTATCTTTTTCAAACGCTTAAGAGCACGATTCAACGATTTGTTATCTAGCACATCAGACACTTCAACATAATGCATTGCAGTCTTAATGCAGTTCTTCTTTTCAAGATGCCGAGCATATAGAAAACGTTCTGGATGGTTAACGCTTTTCTGCTTATAAAGCTTCCGAAAGCGCTGCCTCTCGCGCCACCACCTCAAACGATGTGCACACTTTACGACATATCTCATTAGCTCATTACCAGCTACATACCTTACGATAGTGCAAAAACATCATTCTCAACTGCGATATTCTCATTCCCACTCGATAGTCGCAGGCGGTTTGCTGGTGATATCGTACACCACTCGGTTCACGCCGGGGACTTCGGCTACGATGCGGCCGGAGATGCGGGCCAGGACGTCATAGGGCAGGCGGGCCCAGTCGGCGGTCATGGCATCCGAGCTTTCTACGGCGCGCAGGATCACCGGGCGCGCGTAGGTGCGCTCGTCGCCCATGACGCCAACGGACTTGATGTCGGGCAGCACGGCGAAGTACTGCCAGACGCTGTGCTCGCTGTTGCGCTCGCCCGTCTCGGCGAACAGGCGCTCGTTGTAAGCGTCCAGTTCCTCGCGGACGATGGCGTCGGCGTTTTTCAGGATGCTCAGCTTCTCGGCGTCCACGTCGCCGATGATACGGATGGCCAGGCCCGGCCCCGGGAAGGGCTGGCGGTGCACGATGTAGTCGGGCAGCCCGAGCGCCGTACCCAGCGCGCGCACCTCGTCCTTGAAGAAGTGGTCCAGAGGCTCAATCAAATCGAAATGCACGCCCTCGGGGAACGGAATCAAGTTGTGGTGCGACTTAATCGTGCTCGCCTTCCCGCCGGTCTTCCGCGCGCCGCTCTCGATGATGTCGGGGTAGATGGTGCCCTGAGCCAGGTACTTCACCGGGCGCCCGTCCTGAGCCAGATCCTCCGCCACGGCGAAGAACTCCTTCCAGAACTGCGTGCCGATGATGCGGCGCTTCTCC
>CANPHS010000006.1 GCA_947573925.1 uncultured Enterorhabdus sp.
GCCGATCCGAGCGGCACCAAATGGGACGACGTGGTGCGCTTGAAGGCCAAGATGGGATTGGGCACGGTCTCCGTGTCGGACACCACCAGATAGCGCTCGTCGCCTTCCGCGAACGGCACCGTCAGCATCATGGTAGAAGTGCTATGGGAAGACCCGGGAGGCGCCTGCAAGGTGGGGGAAACCTCCGGCTCGAACATGCCGTCGTCGCCCTCGTTCTGTTCCACCAGGTACTCTTCGATAAAGGCCTCGGCCTCGGGCTCGGGGCCCGTCGGCTCGTCGGCCGGCACGCCCTCGGCAGCCCCGTCGGCAGCAGCCTCCACCTCGGCCACCTCCGCCTCGTCGGCGCCCTCGGCATGGGGGGCAGCGTCGGCAACGGCCTCGGCGGCGATTTCCCCGTCAGCCAGCATCGCCTCGTCGAAGCTCTCCTCCTCGAGCAGCTCGTCCTCTTCCACGGGAGGACGGTTGAGCGAACGGAACTCGTTGACCGGATGGTTCGGCGCCACGGGCATGAGCGCCCCATCTACCCCGGAGCCGGGCTTCACGGTGCGCGTCCGCGGCTCGGTGCGCACCCGCATGGTGGGCTCCTCGCGCCGCCGCGCCGCCTGGGCGGCCTTGGCGGCCTTCATCACGCCCATGTAGGAGGCCAGCGGCACCACAATGCAGGCAATGGCGAAGAACGGCGCCGTCCACACCTGGGAGGCGTTCATGGCCACCAGCCAAAACAGCACGGCCACCAGGGCCATGGAGGCAAAAGCGGCAGCAACGGCACGGCGCTGAGGCGATGTCGAACTGAGGCGCAGCCCGATAATGAGGCCCACGACGATGATCAGCACAAACAGTGCGATGCCGATCGAGAAGTCGCCCACGTGCTCTCCGTTTCTTCACAAAAATAGACGGTCTTATCCATTGAAAAGGAAGTATAGCATCCGTCAAGAAAGGAAACCACCAGGCAACAATTTATTGGAATTATAGACACAACCAGCGGATATTTAGTAAGTCAGCCACTCATGAAAAGAGGGCGACCCGCGCGGAATCGCCCTCCCTTCGCAGCTCTCTGGCCGCTCCCCTAGCGGGTGTTGCTCGCGTAGGGGGCCTTGTCCTTCAGCAGCACGTCGTGGGCGCCGCCCTCCACGATGGATGTGGCGCTTACCAGGGTGAGCTTCGCCTTGTCCTGGAACTCGGGGATGGTGAGCGCACCGCAGTTGCACATGGTGCTCTTCAGCTTCAGCAGGGTGATGGCCATGTTGTCCTTCAGGCTGCCGGCGTAGGGCACGTAGGAATCGACGCCCTCCTCAAAGGAGAGGTTCTTCTTCTTGCCACCCAAATCGTAGCGCTGCCAGTTGCGGGCGCGGGCGGAACCTTCGCCCCAGTACTCCTTCATGTAGGTGCCGTTCACCATCACCTTGGCCGAGGGGCTCTCGTCGAAACGGGCGAAGTAGCGGCCCAGCATGACGAAGTCGGCGCCCATGGCCAGGGCCAGCGAGATGTGGTGGTCGTACACGATGCCGCCGTCGGAGCAGATGGGGATATAGACGCCGGTCTCGCGGAAGTACTCGTCGCGGGCCTTCGCCACTTCGATGGTGGCCGTGGCCTGGCCGCGGCCGATGCCCTTGGTCTCGCGGGTGATGCAGATGGAGCCGCCGCCGATGCCGATCTTGATGAAGTCGGCGCCCGCGTCGGCGAGGAAGCGGAAGCCCTCGGCGTCCACCACGTTGCCGGCGCCGATCTTCACCGAGTCGCCGTAGTGCTCGCGCACCCATTCGATGGTGAACTTCTGCCAGTCGGAATAGCCCTCCGAGGAGTCGATGCAGAGCACGTCGGCACCGGCCTCCACCAAAGCCGGGATGCGCTCGGCGTAGTCGCGGGAGTTGATGCCCGCGCCCACCATGTAGCGCTTGTGGGCATCGAGCAGCTCGTCGGGATTGGACTTGTGGGAGTCGTAGTCCTTGCGGAACACCAGCGCCACCAGGTGGTCGTCGGCGTCCACGATGGGCAGGGAGTTCAGCTTGTGGTCCCAGATGATGTCGTTGGCTTCCTTCAGCGACGTACCGTCGGGCGCCACCACGAGCTTCTCGCGGGGGGTCATGAAGTCGGCCACCTTCTCGTCCATGCTCATGCGAGACAGGCGGTAATCGCGCTCGGTGACGATGCCGAGCAGCTTGCCGTGGGCGGTGCCGTCCTCGGTGACGGGCATGGTGGAGTGGCCGAACTCCTCCTTGAGGTCGACCACCTGGGCCAAGGTCATGTCCGGCGAGAGGTTGGCGTCGGAGGTGACGAAGCCGGCCTTGTAGTCCTTCACGCGGGCCACCATGGCGGCCTCGTCCTCGATGGACTGGTTGCCGTAGATGAACGACAGGCCGCCCTCGGTGGCCAGGGCCACGGCCATCTTGTCGTCGGACACGGCGGCCATGATGGCGCTCACCATGGGCACGGACAGGCTGAGCGGGCATTCCTCTTCGCCCTTGCGGTACTTCACCAGCGGCGTCTTCAGGCTGACGGCCGCAGGCACGCAGTCGGCGGGCGTATGGCCCGGGACCAACAGGTACTCGTTGAAGGTACGGGACGGTTCATCGAAATAGTAGGCCACGGCTGCGCTCCTTCTTCCACTCGGTGCCCTGAACGGGGAACGGCCGGCCGCCCATGCCGCGACAACCGCGCGAGTGGTTCAACCCACGCTCCCCGTTATGAGTAATTGTCTCATTATAGGCCGAGAAGCCCCCGCCCGACCAGACCGCTCCGGGAATTTCGGCGGCGTACTCCAAGGAATGGCCCGCGACCACGACCGCCGGTGGTCCCTACCGGGCCACGGCGGCGTCCATGGCGTCGGCGTAGATGGGGGTGGCCAGGCCGAAGCCGCCGGCCACTTCCAGAAGCTGGCCCGTGGTGGCGGCGCTCTCGTCGCCGAGGAAGTACACCACAGCCGCGGCGATGTGCTCCGGGTCGGCCATGCGGCCCAGCGGGATGTGGCGCAGGAAGAAGTGCTTGAACTCGTCGGAGAGGTTGTCGGCCACGGCGTCGGTGGCGGTCATGCCCGGAGCCACGGCGTTCACGCGGATGCCCGCGCGGGCCAGCTGCACGGCCATGGACTTCGTCATGTGGTTGATGGCCGCCTTGGCCGCGCCGTAGGCGATCTGGCTAATATCGGGCACGCTGCCGGCGATGGAGCTGATGTTCACGATGGAACCGCCGCCGGTCTTCGCCATTTCCCGGGCCGCGGCCTGGCAGCCGAGGAACACGCTGCCCACATTGGCGTCCACCCCGGCGAGAAAATCGCCGTAGGCGGTGGAGAGTAGGTCCTTGTCCTGGGCCGGGTTCGTGCCGCCGAAGTTGTTCACGAGGCCGTCGATGCGCCCTTCGGCCGCCACCACCGTGTCGATCATGGACTGATAGCTCTCCGGCTGGGTGGCGTCGTTGAACACGGGCTTCACCCGCAGGCCGGCGGCCACCATCGAGTCGGCCTCGGCCTGGGCCTTCTCCATGTTGCGGGCACCGATGTAGACAAGCGCCCCCTCTTCGGCGCAGGCCTTCACAATGGCAGCCCCAATGCCGCGCGTGGCGGCGGTGACGACGATGACCTTATCTTGCAAGCGCATGGCACTTCCTTTCCGCACAACACCGTAAGGCTTTCATCATAAAGGGCACGGGTGCCCGGAAAGACCTCCCCCGCCACTCGTTGATCGGGCGTTACAGCCTCACATTCCCGGCAAAGACAGCGAGAGGCCCTGCCGCGTTCCAGATTCGCCTGCCTTTGGCCCAAGCGTACTTCGGTACGCGCCGTGGCCAAAACAAGGGCGAAGATGGAATGCGACAGGGCCTCGCAGCGTCGACGTGTCCGTCGTTGCGTCAGCAACGACGGAACAAACTAGAACTTGCGGAACTTGTCAGCGGGGGTGAAGCAGATGGGGCACTTCTCGAAGTCGTCGCCCTTGTGGATGTAGCCGCAGACGGGGCACAGGTAGTAGGCGTCGTTGTCGGGGCAGTCGATGTTGTTGTAGGCCTCCATGTACAGCTCGGCGTGCACCGACTCGGCCAGCTTGGCGCGGGTGAACACGAACTCGGCCTTCTTGTTGCCCTCTTCCTGGGCCACCTTGATGAAGCTCGGGTACATGTCGGAGGTCTCGTAGATCTCGCCCAGGGCGCCGGCGATGAGGTTCAGGTCGGTGGCAATGCCCTCGGCCTCGGGGGCGGCGGGGCGCTCGTAGCCCGGCTCCATCTCGGTGATGACGCCGGCCTCCAGGCCGATGTGGATCTGCTCGGCGGCGCTGGTGGCCTCGAACAGGCGGGCGATCTGGTCGTAGCCCTGCTCCTTGGCGGCCTTGGCGCAGGCGGCGTACTTGGCGGAGGCGCCGGTCTCGCCGCACACGGCGGCCTTCAGGTTCTCCAGGGTGGAGCCCACCTCGGTGATGGACTCGGGCACCACGTCGAAGTTGGTGGAATTCTCAGCGTTGGGGATAACATCGCGCAGATTCATGGAATCGCTCCTTCTGACTCGTCTTCTTGTTCGGCGCCCCTCGGGACGCCGTGGGTATTATAGTGCGGCTCCCACGTAACACCGGCGACATCGCGCGGCCTTCACAAACCCCTTACGTTGATCGACCGCGCCGTTTTTCTCCGGCGATGCGGCACCGCACCGAAGGCCATTATGGGGCACCTTCCCTGCTTTTTCCGCGCCGTGCGCCCCATCCGTTGCGGTTTCGTAGCATACTGGGGCCAACCCGAGGAAACCTTCGAGAAACGAGGCTTGCATGGAACGCGATATCGCCTGGAAGAAGTACGACGAGGCGGCCCACGAGGCGCTGGAGGCGCTGGCCGCCGACTACATCGAGTTCATTTCCGCGAACAAGACCGAGCGGGAGTGCGCCACGGCCGCCATCGCCGCGGCCGAGGAGGCCGGCTACGACTCCCTGGCCGACGCCATCGCCGCCGGCACGCCGGTGGGGCCGGGGGCGAAGCTGTGGGCCTGCGCCCAGGGCAAGGCGGTCATCCTCGTGCACGTAGGGGCCGCGCCGATGAGCGACGGGCTGAACATCCTGGGGGCGCACATCGACTCGCCGCGCCTCGACATCAAGCAGAACCCCCTGTACGAGGCCCACGGCTTCGCGCTGCTGGACACCCACTACTACGGCGGCATCAAGAACTACCAGTGGACGGCGCTGCCGCTGGCCCTGCACGGCGTGGTGGCGAAGACCGACGGCGAGGTGGTGGAGGTGAACATCGGCGAGGACGCCGGCGACCCGGTGTTCTGCGTGACCGACCTCTTGCCGCACCTCGGCCGCGCCCAGATGGAGAAGACCGGCGAGAAGGTGGTGGAAGGCGAGGACTTGGACGTGCTCGTGGGCAACCGGCCGCTCGTGGCTGAGGCCGAGAGTGGCACCGCCGACTCCTCCGACTCTTCCGAAGCCGAAACCCCGAAAGACCCCGTCAAGCAGATGGTGCTGGCGGCGCTGGCCGAGAAGTACGCCGTGGACGAGGAGGACTTCCTGTCCGCCGAGCTGGAAGTGGTGCCGGCCGGGTGCGCCCGCGACCTCGGTTTCGACCGCTCCATGGTCATCGGCTACGGCCAGGACGACCGGGTGTGCGCCTACACGTCGCTGGCGGCCCAGCTGGCCCTGGGCGACGACGTGCCGGCCCGCACCGCCGTCTGCGTGCTCGTGGACAAGGAGGAGATCGGCTCGGTGGGCGCCTCGGGCATGGCATCGATGTTCTTTGAGAACACCATCGCCGAGATCATGGCCCTGGCCGGCGAGGACGGCCCCCTGCCCCTGCGCCGGGCGCTGACCCGCTCCCGCATGCTGTCCTCGGACGTGTCCGCCGGCTTCGACCCCGCCTACGCGAGCGTGTTCGAGGCGAAGAACTCCGCCTTCCTGGGGCGCGGCCTCGTGTTCAACAAGTACACCGGCGCCCGGGGGAAGAGCGGCTCCAACGACGCGAGCGCCGAGTACGTGGCCCAGGTGCGCCGCATCATGGACGAGGCCGGCGTGAGCTTCCAGACCGCCGAGCTGGGCCGCGTGGACGCGGGCGGCGGCGGGACCATCGCCTACATCCCCGCGAAGTACGGCATGGACGTGATTGACTCCGGCGTGCCGGTGCTCTCCATGCACAGCCCCTGGGAAGTCACCAGCAAGGCCGACATCTACGAGGCTCGTCGCGGCTACGAGGCCTTCCTGCGCGACCCGTCTTAGGGAGGCATCCGGCCCTGATTGTCCGCGTTGGCGGAGGGGCACGCCCCGCTTCGCTGTTCGCCTTCGGCTCAGGCGCTGCGCTCCTTCATGCTTTTACGAAGCGACCTTCGGTCGCGGATAGACAGTGTTCAGAGGGTGTCCCTCCCAACGCCCCCTCCGCCAACGCTACCTGCCTCCAACAACGGAAGGACTCCCGCGGGAGCCCTTCCGTTGCTTCTCGGCGGGTCGACCGTCGTCAAATGCGCGGCCGCTTCCCTCCCCTATTCCGCTGCTTCCGCTTCCTCGGCCCAGGGGCTGGCGTACACGGCGTAGCTGGCGAACTCGGGGGCGCCCACGGCGTAGATGTCGTAATCGGCGGCCTGGCCGGGCTCGGTGTCCACGATCTTGAAGTAGCCACCCTCGATCTTACCGTCCTTATCGAGCAGGATCACATCGACCCGGGACTGCTCGGCGCCGTCAAGCTGCTCGCTCGCGGTCACCGTGCCGGTGAACTCCTTGGCGCCGAACTGCGTGTCAGCCGCGCCGCCATCCGTTACGGCGTACACGTCGCCGAGCTTCTGATCAGTGGCCTTCCACGAGCCCTCCGGCGTGGTGATGGAGAAGTCCACGGTGGCCGGCTTCACGGTTTCCGTGGCATCGTCTGCGGCCTTGGCGGTGGAGCCGGCCACGTAAGAGTAATAGTAGGTGGAGTCGGGCAGCACACCGGGAGTCTCGATGGTCTCGTCGAAGATGACGTTGCCGGCCTCGTCCTTGCCCACCACTTCGATGACCGGATCAACGGCTTCCACGGTCTGGTTCGGGTTCTGCACCTTCACGGCGAAATCAACCATGCCGTTGTCGGCGGCGAACCAGCCGGAATCCACGATTTGCAGCGCGGCGGGGCTGGCCGCCTCCTGCTCGGCGGTGGCTTCCGTGGCCGGAGCCGTCTGCTGGTCGCCGGCACCCTGTTGGCCGGTCGCCTGCTGTTGGTCGGCCGCGGACTGGGCCGCCTGCTGGCCGCCGGTCGGCTCGGCCGTCGGCTGATCGCCGGCAGGGGCGGCGCATCCAGTCAAGCTGAGGGCGAACAGGCCCGCACAGGCCGCCATGCTCAACGTGCGGAATTTCATGTCAATCACCATTCCCAACTCGTAGGGTTGCGTTCTTGTCGAACGGAGGCGTCGCCATCGGTGAGCGCCTGAGTAAATGATGAGGGACACAGGGTGCGAATACCGTCGGCACGGGCCCATCGTGGCGGTCGCGCGGGAAAACTGTTGCCGTTGAAAACACGGCGTTACACAGGGGAAATGTACACCTTCGACCTCATGGTTCACGGGGTGTCAACGAAGATGACGGAACCGGGGCACCGCGTTCCCGTGCCGGCAACGGGAAAGCGCATACTACCAAACTCGTTTTTCGGAGAAAAAGCCAGCCAAAAACACGAAGGCCCGCAGGGAGGGGGTTCCTGCGGGCCTTCGGCGCGGCGACAGCGAGACGAGGAGATGCTTCGCCGCTCGATAAAACAAGAAGAGAGGAGGTGCCGGGCAGCGGCGCTGGGGCCTGAACCTTGGAGGTTTCGGCATTTCGCTTCGCCTTCCGACAAAAGTTATAATAGTGTAACTTGTGCAGGTGCGCAAGGTTGTTAGCTATGGTTTACACTTTCTCCACATCTCAGGACCTTGGCACTCACCCCCTCCCCGACGACGCTGACACTCCTGCCATGAAGAGAGAATTATCACGGGAACATGGACGCTTATTAACGCGACGGTAACTAACGGCTTCGATGAGTTTTCCCCTCAGGAAAGCCCGGGTATACTGCCCTCAGCGAAACGGAAAAGAGCTGAATCCTCCTGAAAGCATTCTTCCTTTCCCTTTCCTTTCCTTCTTCTCTCTTTTGGAAGTCGGGCACCCCTCAACAGCCCGCTTCCGCGAGAACGAGATCTCCCCAATCCGTTCTCGAACCCCTGCAAGAGGCGGCCTTCCCCAGGCCGCCTCACTTCTTCTTAAGGCACGTGCCTCAGCTGCGATTGCCGTTCTTGCGCTCCCGATGCCCTAGGATTCCGCAGGCGCCGCGTCTTGGCCGAGAATAGCCAGAGCGCGCTCATAGCCGCCAGCGCCGTAGCTGAGGCACTTCGACACCCGGGCGATGGTGGTGGCCGACGCGCCGGTCTCCGCCTCGATGGCCGCGTAGGACTTCCCCGCCGACAAGAGCCGCGCCACCCCGAGGCGCTGGGCGATCTCGCGAATCTCGCGCACGGTGAACAGGTCTTCCAACAGCGCGAAGATGGCGTCCGGGTCGTCCATCGCCGCGAGCACCTTCAGAAGATCGTCCACTTCCGCCGTGCGAATTTCCGCCATCGTATGTCCTCCCACACCTCGCAAGCCCGAAAGGCCTGCCGCCAGCCCTATAAGTAAGTAAGGACCATTGTACTCCAACACAGTAGAGTGGCGAAGCCGTTTCGGAGAACGCCCATTTCCCAGCCGGCCTTGTCCTGCGCGTCAATCGAATTACAAAGCCGGGATTGCCCCTCTCCTCTTACGAGAACCGGGACGCTTTCAAGATCTATCTGTTCGACGTGGGACTTCTGGGTGCTGCAAGCCGCCTCGATGCTTCGGTTCTCTCTCGTTAATGGCCACGAGTTGTTTTCCGAGTTCAAGGGCGCCCTTACCGAGAACTACGTGTGCCAGGAACTCGTCGCTTCGGGCAAGGTAATTCCCTACTACTGGTCGGCTGAGAACTCCTCGGGGGAGGTCGACTTCGTGTACGATTACGACCGCTCCGTCGTAGCCGTCGAAGCGAAAGCAGCCACGAACCTGAAGGCCAAAAGCCTGCGCCTGTTCGTAGAGCGCAACCACCTCGGCCGAGGCCTGCGCCTGTCGCTTTCCCCCTTCAAGGAGCAGGACTGGGTGGTGAACCTACCCCTGTACGCAATGGGTTTGCTACCTGAGTGGTTCAAGGAGCTCCAGGGGAACAATAGATAAAGCCCGGAGTGTGCGGCTCTGGACCCTGGGGGAACGGCGAATTATTGTCCTTTTATTGCAAAGGCTTTTCAGCTGGCCGCGAAACCTGAACCACGGCCTGTTTCCGCTATACTGGCTGCGAAGACCATTCGCGCCAAGTCGAAGGAGGTCCCGTGCTGCTCTACCATGGCTCGCGTCACGGCATTGACGGGCCCATTGCGCCTATCAGCCGAGATCGGTGCGATTTCGGTCGGGGCTTCTACCTGGGCACGGAACCAACGCAGCCACTCACGCTGATCTGCGATTTTCCCGATGCCCGTTTCTATACCGTTGAGCTTGACCTTGACGGTCTCGACGTGCGCGAACTTTCCGCCGACGCAACCTGGGCCCTTGTCGTCGCCTACCATCGCGGCAAGATGGAACAGGCCCGCGACACCGACCTCTATGTGGCGACGGCCGCCGTGCTTGAGGGCGCAGATGTTGCCGTCGGACCCATCGCCAACGACCGCATGTTCGTCGTCCTTGATCGCTTCTTCAACGGGGAAATCACCGACGTCGCCCTTATAAAGAGCCTTTCCGCGCTGCAGCTAGGCAACCAAGTGGTGGCACTCACCCAAGCTGCATGCGATGCCATTCGCATCGTGGACAAGCGCGGCCTCAGCGAAGACGAGCGGACCGAGCTGATTGCCACGAGCGAGGCAAACCGTGCCGAAGGAGTAGCCTTGGCGGAGCGCATCTGCCGCGATTATCGCCGCGAGGGACGCTTCTTCGATGAGATATTGGAAGCCGGTGTTCCCCTTGGCTGACCTGCGATTGGACCAGAGGCAGCTGTGCGACATCCAAGGGCGGCTCTTCGAACTGGCCCGCGCCAACGGCTACGATTGCCCCGCCTTTATCGCCGCCTTCATGGAAAGCGACGTAGCCCGGCGCATGGACGCAACGTTCGACTTTCTGCAATGGGCCGGCGAGGAATACCTGCTAGAAGAACTGAACGACGAGGTGGGCGGCCTGCCCCGAGCCGGCACTACCTGGGGCCGCGAGCCCATGTACTGGACCGGCTGGCTGTACCGCTTTTGGCACTACCTCACCGGCGAGACGAGCCGCGGCATCCACGCCACCGCCGATGCCGTCACCATGGGCGGCGCCTACCTCGGCATGCACGTACTGGACCCGGAGCTTGCTATTGAAAATCTGAAGGAGCTGGCGGCGCAACGGTCGCAGGCCTAAGCGATTTCCTTGCCCGTGCTTTTCAAAGCCATGGCCCTTCAGGCCGTTTAGCGGAAAGACCATCCTTCGAAGAAAGCGCTGAAGGGCGGCTAGTACGAGCCGGACTTAAGCGGCCTTCCGCAACGTGCGGGCGTAGGCGAGGGCGAGGGCGGTGCCGGTGAGGGCTATGGCGGCGGCTACGGCCATGGCGGCGGCGAAGCCCTCGGCGCTGGCCTGGGCGGCCGGGGTGCCGGCGGCGGCAATGCCGGTAGCGGCGGCGCTCATGACGCCGATGTAGAGGGCCGGCCCCAGGCAGGCGGACAGCTGCACGGCCATGGACATGAGGGTGACGCCGTGGGCGTCCAGCTCGTCGGGAAGGCGGCGCAGGCCGGCGGTCTGGGCCGGCGAGAGCACCATGCCCGTGCCGAGGTAGCCGAAGAACATGCCCGCGGGGGCCGCGGCCACCACTCCCGCGAGCGCCCCGCCAATGGTGACGAGCAGCCCCGCCGTGGCGACGCCGAGCCCTGCGGGCAGCACGGGCCATTCCCCGCGCCGGTCGAGCACGCGGCCCGAGAGCACCGAGGCCGTAGCGTTGGCCAAAACCGGCGCCACCATGAGCACGCCGGCGGTGCTGGCGGCCAGCCCCGCGGCCTCCTCGAAGTACAGCGGCGCCATGACCGACAGGGAGAAGTAGGTCATCATGGTGATCATCACGAGCACGGCCGCCGGCCAGAACGCGGGCTGGCGCACCGGCTCCAGGGACACGAGCGGGCGGGGCAGGCGCACCTGGCGCCGGGCGAACCAGCCGAGGGCGAAGGCGGCGCCGGCGAGGGCCGCGGCCCCCACCGCTGGGTGCAGGGCCACGTCCGAGAGGCCCACCGACAACAGCGTCACGCCTGAGGCCACGAGCAGGGCCGAGGGCGCGTCGAACCCGCCGCGCACCGGTTCGCGGCCGCCGCGCACCACGAAAGCGCCCGCCACGGCCAGCAGCACCGCGGCCGCCAGGGGCACCGCGAACACGCTGCGCCACCCAAGGTCGCTCACCATGAAGCCGGTGACGATGGGGGCGGTGGCGGGGCCGATGGTGATCATGGCCGAGCCGATGGCCAGGTAGGTGCCCATATTCTCGTGGGGCACGCGATCCACGATGACGTTCATCATAAGGGGGATGAACACGCCGGTGCCCACGGCCTGCACGAGTCGCGCCACCAGCAGCAGCGCGAAGTTCGGCGCCACGAGGCCGCCGAGGGAACCGGCAATGCTCAAGCCCGCAGCGGCGAAGAACAGCGCCCGCATGGTGAGGCGCCGGTACAGATAGGCCATGCAGGTGACCACCACGGTCACGGCGATCATGTAGCCGGTGACGAGCCACTGGGCGGTGACGGCGTCCACGGCGAAGTCGCCCATGATGGACACGAGCGCCATGTTCACCAAATTCTCGTTGAAGCCGGCCAAAAACCCACAGCCGTAGAAGACCGCCAGCAGCGCCTTGAGCGAAGGGGTGCGCATGGGCCCAACCTTTCTTCCGCATCCGAACCGTGAAGCGCGGCGGAACCCAGGGAACGGCCGCAGGCAGCGTAGATACGAGGGTGCGGGGGCCGGCTTGTCGCCAGGGCCGGTGCACGGGCCGGCGGAGGCGGTATGCGCCGCCCGCTCGGCACCCTCGCCGCGTTCTGCAAGCCGCTAGTGTAGCGCAAGAAGCCCGCCCGCCACGGAATCGTCACGGACGGGCGACGCGGGCGTAGCGAGAGAGGGAGCTCCGAAGCAATTCCCAGCACAAACAGAGTTACATCGCCAGATCGTTGGGTCTTGCTTCCAATAGAATTAAAAATTTTTAATTCAATGTAAGATATTCTGATAGAATAAGAGAAGCTTAATTCCTTTGTTCAAGGAGGCACGATGGTTCCCCGCACTCTCTATCTGGAGCGCATCCGACCCTTTTACGACTCGCCGCTCATTAAGGTCATTGTCGGCGTACGTCGGTGCGGAAAATCGGTGCTTCTGCAACAAATTGCCTCGGAGCTAGGACGCGAAGCCCCAGCGAGTCTTATTGTCTTCATTGACTTCGACGATTACGCCAACCGACACCTGCTAGATCCCGAGCAGTTGCACGAACACATTATCTCCCAGATAGACAAGCACCCCGGCCAAAAGGCCTATCTGCTCTTCGACGAGATTCAGAATGTCCCCGATTTCGAACTGGTCATCAACTCGCTGAACAACTCGAGCCGTGCGAGCATCTTCCTCACGGGCTCGAACTCCAAGCTGCTTTCGGGAGAGCTCGCTACCAAACTCGGAGGCCGCACACTGTCGTTTCGCATGATGCCTTTCAACTTCCGGGAATTCCTCCAGTTTAAGGAGGATGAGCTTCGTCCCGGTGTTTTCAGCGGCCACCTGGATCCCGATGCGTTGCTCCCTCTTTATCTGGAGTGGGGAGGTTTTCCCCTGGTCTGCGCCCAAGACACCGATGAGTCGCGCCGGGTGGTGCTCGACAACCTGTACAGCTCCATCGTGCTGCGCGACATCATTCAGCGTAGCAAAGTGTCCTCGGCTGTCACCTTGGAAAACGTGCTCGACTACCTCATCGCCAACTCCTCGGCTACGATTTCGGGCAACAACATCGCCGCCTCCCTCTCCGACTCGGCACGCAAAGTCTCGGCTCCCACCGTGTATGATCTACTGCGCTCCATTGAGGAGTCTTATGTCGTAAGCAAGGTTGATCGATTCGACATTCGAGGCAAGAAAGTGCTTTCCTTTGAAGCCAAGGAATACGTGTGCGACCTCGGTTTCTTCCATGTGCGCAAGAACCGCGTCAAAGACGAGTGGAACTGCATTCTGGAAACCGTCGTCTTCAACGAGCTCATCAGCCGCGGCATGCGCGTCTACATCGGCAAGACCTACCGAGGCGAGATAGACTTCATCGCTGAACGCGACGGAAAACGCTGCTACATTCAAGTCGCCTATCTCATGCCCACCGAAGAAACGAGGGAGCGCGAATTCGGAGCCTACGCCGCCATTCAGGACAACTATCCCAAGTACGTCATCTCCATGGATCCGATCACCGCCAGCCGCAACGGCATTGTGCATCTGCGCCTACTGGACTTTTTGCTTGACGAGAGCCTGCTTACGCTCGGATAACCAACAGTCAAACTCTCTTACCCCTGCTGCGTCTCTATCGTCCCGTAAACGCGGACCAGCTCCCTTTATCAAAGGCTTTGGCGCATTGATCCCATAGCCGTCATGTCAGACTGTTCTTCCATCCAGAAGGCGTCGAAGGCGTCCATGAGTTCCATGCGGGAGTGGACGTCGCACTTGCGGTAGATGCTGTGGACGTGGGCGCGCACCGTGGACTCGGCGATGAACAGCTTCTCGGCGGCGAAGCTGGTGGTGCGGCCAGCCAGCAGGTAGGCGGCCACCTCCGCCTCGCGACGGGACAGGCCCCGGGCGTCGGCGAAGGCCGCGGCCGCCTCCTCGCGGGTGGGGCCCTCGGCGCCGCCCTCGGCGAGGGCGCGGTCGTCGGCCACCGAGGCCAGGGAGGACAGATCGCGCTCGGTGAACACGACGGAAGCCGCCATGAGGGCCGCAAAGAGGCCCAACGCCACGAGGAACGCGACCGTGGCGTGCACCCCCGCCAGAAACAGCCATGCCCAGAAAAACCCGAACCCGAGAAACCGCACGGGAAAGAGGTTCCCGTCTGCGCCCCTATCGGTTGCCATAGTGCCAGCCTCCCTTCCCTTCACGGGGTCTTCCCACAACTAAACGCTCTCCACCTGCGGTTTCGCCGAACCTAAGCGTTTTGGTGGAGGGGAATATTTCCGTTTTTACAGCGTTTAGGAGAATGTTCAGCACCCCGTTGTCCGCGTAACCTTGCCTGCCAAGGGAGGCTCGAAATGACGAGTGGATGAGCCTCCCGCAGTGTACCAGAAACCCAGCGCCGCCGTCTTGCGGCGACCGCGCGAGAGGAGACGCGTGATGGAGAAGAGGGAAGAGCGCACAGCCGCCGAGGCGCCAAAGGCAGCCGAAGCCGGCCAGGGCCCGGGGCTCAGCCGCCGGTCGCTTATCGGCGGGGCCGTGATGGCCGCCGGACTGGTGGCTTTCGGAGGCGCCACCGTGGCCTTCGGCGACGAAACTGAACAGCTGCGGCCCCCGGGAGGCCAGGACGCCGACCGGTTCTGGGGCGCGTGCATCCGCTGCGACCGCTGCCGGGCGGCCTGCCCGCTTGCCGCCATCGGCGTGGAGGGGCTCACCCCCGGCATTATCGGGGCGCGGCTGCCGATCATGGATTTTCGCGAGGGCTACTGCGACATGTGCGACGGCGCCTTCCGCTGCATCGCCGCCTGCCCCACCGGGGCGCTTACGGCCTTCGACCCCTACGTGGACAAGATCGGCATGGCCGTGGTAGACGAGGCCGAGTGCCAGCTGTACGGCATCTCGGGCACGTGCAACGCGCCCTGCATCGATGCCTGCGAGTGGGACGCCCTGTCCCTGGACGAGAACGGGCGCCTGGTGGTGGACGAAAAGCGCTGCAACGGCTGCGGCGCCTGCGAGTACGTTTGCCCCACGAGCGCCTATCGCAATTACGACGCCAGCAACAAGCGCGGCATCAATGTGGAGGTGTGGCATGGCTAAGTCGACAACCCCCGAAAACGGCGCCGAGGTTTCCGCGCAGCCGGAGGAGGGCCGCCGCTCGAAGGTGAGCCGCGTGCGTCGGTACGTCCCGGGCATCGTGTTCGCCCTTCTCATCATCGGCCTGGTAGCCGGGATCGGCTCGGGCACCCTGTGCTCGGTGGGCTACGAGTCCATTGCGGCAGTATGTCCCCTCGGCGCGCTGGAATCGCTCTTCGGCGCCGGGGCCTTCGTGGCGCGGGCCGTAATCATCCTGGCCGTGGCCGCCGCGGCAGTGCTGCTCGTGGGCAAGGCCTTCTGCAGCTGGGTGTGCCCCATTCCGCCGCTTGACCGGTTCCTGTCGGGCAAGAAGCGTCGCGAGGCCGACAAGGCGGCGCGCATCGAGGCGGCCCATCACGTGAGCGGGCGCCTGGCCGCGTGCGCCGGTTGTGCGGGCTGCGGCGAGAAGAAACCCGGCGAGACGCCCCTTGCCCCCGCCGATGGCACCGACAAGCGACGGTTCGCGAAGGTGGACGGGCGCCACGTGGCGCTCGGCGGCTCGCTTGTGTCGGCGGCAATCTGCGGATTCCCCGTGTTCTGCCTCATCTGCCCGGTGGGCCTCACCTTCGCCACGGCCATCGCCCTCTACCGCCTCGTCGGGTTCAACGAGCCCACCTTGGACCTCATCGTGTTCCCCCTCATCATCGTAGCCGAGCTCACCCTGCTGCGGAAATGGTGCCACCGCTTCTGCCCCATCAGCGCCCTTATGGGGCTCGTGGCCAACTTCAACAAGGCCACGCGTCCCAAGATCGACCCTGACCTCTGCCTGCGCAAGGACGGCACGCCCTGCACCGTATGCGCCGCTGCCTGCCCCGAGTTCATCGATCCGGCGGGAGATCTGGGCGACCGGGCCCTGGCCGAGTGCACGCGCTGCGGCCAGTGCGCCGCCGCCTGCCCCGCAGACGCCATCCGCTTCACGAAGAAAGGACTGACCCGTGGAAACCGCTAGCACACCCGCGCCCTACGTCGCCGCTGCCGACGGCGACCTCGCGCCCAAGGCCGCCGAGCCCGCATCGACACCCGAAGCCGACGCCAGCGCCGAGGCCACCTTCGAAGAGGCCGTGGCCGCCCTTACCGAGACGGTGAACCGGGCGCCCCTGCACCGCGAGATATTCCTCAAGCTGCTCGCCTTCTGCACCACCCAGCGTCCGCTCGCCGAAGCCGAGGAAGCGGCCCGGGCCTGCCCGGAGTTCGCCTCGGTGGCCCAGAGCCCCTACCGGCTCATCCGCACCCTCGTGCACGCCGGCGGCCTGTACTGGCTGGAGTTGGACGAGGAGGGCCGCCCCCTGACACCCCAGGCCAAGGCGGGCCTCACCCCCGACGAGATCGAGGACGCCACCTTCGCCTACGCCGTGGTGACCACCCCGGTCGGCGAGCAGGTGGCCGAGGACCTCGCCCCCGAGAAACGGCTGCGGCGTCTGTTCGACCTCGTGCCCCAACGCATGACCACCTACCTGGACCTCATGGACTTCTGCCGCGAGCGGCGCACCTTCAAGGAGGTCGAGGCGCTGTTGCGCGCCCGGCCCGCCGCCGCCTTCGCGAGCACCACCTCAAGCCAACCCTTGCAGCCGAGCTTCTTCGTGGACGCGTTGGAACGCTCGGGCGGCCTTGCCTGGAACGATGGATGGAAGATCACAGAGAGGGGAATGAGAATTCTGCAAGAACTCCGCTAAACCGACCGTACCACCTGCGAAAACGAACGAAAGAGAGGAAGCGATGACCCAGACAACCCTCAGCCGGCGCGGTTTCATGAAAGCCGCCGCGGCCACCGGCGCGGCGCTCGCCGCCGCGTCCGTCCCGCTGCTGGAAACCGCGGACGCGGCCTTTGCCGACGGCTCCGTGGAGCGCGTGATGCACAAGACCGCCTGCCACGGCTGCACCAACTGCTGCCCGGTGCGCGTGTACACCGAGGACGGCCGCGTCGTGAAGATCGAGGGCGACCCGGACGGCCCCCTGAACAAGGGCGGCGTGTGCCTGAAGTGCCTGTCCCAGATTCAGACCGTCTACAGCCCCCGCCACGTGCTGCACCCCATGAAGCGCGTGGGCGAGCGCGGCGAGAACAAATGGAGGCCATCAGCTGGGACGAGGCCGTGGACTTGGCCGGCGAGCAGATCGCCACGGCCGTGAAGAAGTACGGCCCCTACTCCTACTGGAGCGCCCGCGGAGGCGGCGGGGCCTACATCGAGTGGGAGACCTCGGGCCTCGACTATACCTTCGGCGGCTGCAACTCGCTGGCCTCCGGCGCCTGCCAGTGCGCCATGCCCCGCGACTTCGTGTCCACCACCTCGGTCGGCTTCAACTGCTGCGTCGACATGGACAACGTGGACCGCTGGGTGGGCATCACCGACAACGCCGAGCTGGACGGCACGCGCCGCGACGACACCGAGCGCGTCTTCGTGCTGTGGGGCAGCCAGCCCCATTCGTCGAAGGCGGCCCACGGCGGCCACGGCCTCACCGACGCCCGCTCCAACCTGGGCGCCAAGACCATCGTGGTGGACCCGTACCTGACCGCCGAGGCCTCCAAGGCCGACGTGTGGCTGCCCGTGCGGCCCGGCTCCGACTGCGCCCTCATGCTGGCCTGGATTCACCACATCATCGAGAACGACCTGTACGACGAGGAGTTCGTGAAGCACTGGACGAACCTGCCCTTCCTCATCAACCCCGACACGCGCCTGGCCTACAAGGCCGAGGACGTGTGGCCCGGCTACGTGAACCCGGCCGCCGACCCGGCGGGCGTCTACGACACCCCGGCCTACGTGTGCTTCGACGCCAAGACGGGCTCCATCCAGCCCTTCCCCTTCACCGCCCCCGAGGATTGCGCCGTTGACCCGGTCATCTTCGCCACCGCCACGGTGAACGGCAAGGAGGCCAAGACCGCCGGCCAGATCTACCGCGAGGAGGCGGAGCCCTGGACCCTGGAGGCGGCCGGCGAGACCTGCTGGCTCGATCCGGAGCGCATCCGCGAGGCCATCGAGCTGTACGCGAACGCCGATTTCGGCGGCCTCTCCAACGGCGTGTTCTCCGACCACCAGGAGAACTCCTCCACCGCGCCTTTGGGGGCGCTCGCCATCGACGCGCTGCGCGGCTACGTGGAATCCCCCTGCTCCGCCTTCCAGAACCACGGCGCCGCCAGCCGCACTCCTGACCGCCCGACCCAGCGTCTGGGCGTGTTCTCCTCCACCTTCGAGCGCTACGGCCTGGGCTGGACCACCGGCCTCACCAAGGGCGAGAACGACCGCCTGCTGGACGAGATTGTGGCGGGCTGGGACGCCAAGGGCCGCGACGGCAAGGAGATGCAGCGCTACTTCTTCCAGTCCCGCTGCGACACCATGGGCGCCAACGAGCATAAGGGCACTCACCAGTGGCAGACCTGCGCCCCCAAGGAGCTGCGGCTGGCCATCACCACCGGCGAGCCCTACCGCCCGCGCGTGATGTACGAGATGTCCGGCAACAAGTACGCGGTCATGGGCCCGTCCCTGGAATGGAAGAAGGCCTACGACCAGCAGGACTTCGTCATCCAGCAGTATCCGAACATGACCTCGTTCACCGTGCAGACCGTCGACTTGTTCCTGCCCACCAACGAGTGGCTGGAGTACGACTCCTACGAGGCCCCGGGCACCCACTTCAACCGCCACTACGCCCGCTGCCAGGTGACGCACCTCGGCGAGACCGTGAACCCCTTCGTGTCGCCCTACCAGGTGGCAGAAGCGGCCGTGGAGAAGCTCGGCGCCGAGAACGTGTTCGACCCCGACACCTACAAGGTGCCGTTCTTCGAGAGCCTGGAAGCGGCCCGGGCCGCGTGGGCCGAGCAGATGGGCAAGGAGAGTTGGCAGGCGATGCTCGACGACATCGACCACCGCTTCACCGAAGAGCCCATGGACACCTACATGGCCTACTACCAGTACAAGGAACCGGTGAGCGATGGGCTGCCCCGCGGGTTCGCCACCATGTCGCGCAAGGTGGACGTGTACTCCGAGGCCATGCTGCGCCTGGCCCGCACCGGCTTCCCCTACATGTACCCCTTCGATCAGCCGGCCTGCGAGGATTACGACCCCATCTGCACCTTCAAGGAACCCACGGAAAGCCCCCTCGAGGGCCAGCCGGGCTACGATCCGGAATACCCGCTCGTCATCACCACGGGCCGCTTGCCCCACTTCCACCACGGCACCATGCGCCACGCCCCCTTCGTGCGCGAGGTCATGCCGGCGCCGGAGCTGAAGATCAACCCGGCCACGGCCGCCGAGTACGGCATCGAGCATTTGGACTGGGTGAAGATCACCTCGCGGCGCGGCTCCTCCAATGCCCGGGCCTACCTCACCGAGGGCATTGCCCCCGGCGTCCTCATCACCGAGCGCTTTTGGAACCCGGAGTGCTTCGACGAGACCCAGGAGACCATCACCCCGGGCATCGAGGAGTGCGGCTACAACATCATGTCCGCCGACGAGTTCCAAAACCCCTGCTTCGCCACGAACAGCTACCGCGCCTTCACGGTGAAGATCGAGAAGACCACCCGCCCCGAGCGCATCTGGATCGAGAGCGAGCAGTTCCAACCGTTCATGCCCACGCTTTCGGGCGAACCTGTCACCGAGGAGGTGTTCTAAATGCGCAAGGGCCTGCTGATCAACCTGGATCGTTGCTCCGGCTGCGACAGCTGCATCGTGGCATGCAAGCTGGAAAACGACCTGCCCCTGGGCCATTTCTACAACAAGGTGATCGCCGTGGGCCCCACGGGCACCTTCCCCGACGTGGAGAAGTACTGGCTGCCCTCCCAGTGCCAGCAGTGCGAGAACCCGGCCTGCGTGCATGTGTGCCCCACGGCGGCCAGCTACCGCGACCCGGAGACGGGCATGGTGCTCATCGACAAGGAGAAGTGCATCGGCTGCCAGTACTGCATCTACGCCTGCCCCTACGGCGTACGCCAGTTCAACGAGGATGCCGGTGTGGTGCAGAAGTGCACCCTGTGCGCCCAGATCACCGCTGACGGCGACGGCGTGCCGGCCTGCGTGCACAACTGCAACTGCGGCGCCCGCTTCTTCGGCGACTACGACGACCCCGATTCCGACGTGTGCCGCGAACTGGCGAAGTACCCGGACGAGGCCATCCACACGCTGCCCGACCCCGGCAATGCCAAGCCGCTCACACGCTACATCCTGTCCCCCAAGATCGCAAGCTGGAAGGAGCTGGTGTAACCATGGCGATCCAATGGCCCCTTGTCCTGTTCTCCCTGCTGGCCGGCGGTGCCGGCGGCCTGCTCGCCTTCACCGGCCTCTCCGAGCTGCTCGGCGGTTCCCGCACGGTGCGCCGCCGCGCCTCGTGGGTGGCCCTGGCGCTGCTCGTCGTGGGCGGCCTCGCCTCGGTGGCGCACCTGGCCTCGCCCCTGCACGCCATCAGCGCCGTGACGAACCTGCTGTCCTTCTCGGGCATCTCCATCGAGCTGATGCTTTTGGGCGCAAACTTCATCGTGGGTGCCGCGTACCTAGGACTCACCCGCGAGGGCGACGGCGGCGCGGCGACGAAGGTATTCGCGGTGCTGGCCGTGGTGTGCGGCATCGCCATCGGGTTCTTCTGCGGCCACGGATACGTGATCGACGCCCAGCCGACGTGGAGCACCGAGACGCTGCCCTTGGCCTACCTGGGCACGGCCCTGGCCCTGGGCGCGTTCCTGTACGCGCTGGTGGCCGGACTGGCGAAGAAGCCGGCCGGTGCCGAGGTCGCGAGGGCCGACAGCTCTGACGGCGCCCCTGCGGCGACGGTTGTCGCGAGCGAGCTGGGCGGCAAGCTGTGGCTCGCCGTGCTGGTGTGCTGCGCCTTGGACGCCGTGGGCATCGTGGCCTACGGGCTGTTCCTCGGCTTCGACGCCGCCGGGGCCCACGGTGCCCTGTTCTGGGGCGGTTGCGTGGTCGTCGGCGTGGCCGGCGTGCTGGCCTGCGGCGTTGCCGGCATGACGGCCGCGGCGACGAAGGCCCCGGTGCCCCTGGCCGCCGTGGGCGCGGCCTGCGCCTTCGTGGGCGGCATCGCCCTGCGTATGCTCATGTGGGCAGCAGCCACCGGCTACCTCGACCTGTTCTCCCACACCGTTCCCAGCGTCATGCTGAACCTGTAGCGCATTTCCTCTCTTTTCCGGCGGCGGGAGGCTTTCCTCCTTCCTGCTTCCCGCCGCCCCTCCTCATCCACTCGTCATCTAAGGAGCTTGCCATGAACGACAACACCCGCGCCGAGGCCATCGCGCTGTGCGAGAGCCGCGCCGGCCTCTACCACCTGATCGCCACGCTGTACTTCCAGCCGCTCTCCCAGGAGCAGATCGACGCCCTGGCCGCAAGCGATATCGCGGACGCGGCGTCGGAAGAGGGCTCCCCCTTCGCCATCGCCTGCGCCGATTTGTCCAAAGCGTTGCGCCTGCGCCATTCCGGCACGAAGGAAACGCTGGCCGCCGACTATACCGGCGCCTTCTACGGCATCCGTACCGTGAGCGGCCGCACCGCCCAGCCGTTCCAGTCCCTGTTCGAGGCGAACGCCCTGGGACTCATGGGCGAGGCCCGCAGCGAGGTGTACCGCACGCTGAAGGCCCATGCCCTGCGCGTGCCCGCAGGTGCCGACCTGCCGGAAGACCACCTGTCGTTCATCTGCGAGTACCTGGCCTTCCTGTGCGACGAGACCGCAGCAACCCTTCGCGAGCAACGCGACGAGGATGCCGCCTCGCTGATCCGGGACCAGCGGGACTTCTTCGAAACGCACGTCGCCTCCTGGTTTCCCACCTTCCACGCCATCGCCAACCAGATCGTGGAGACCCGCTTCTACCGCGGCGTCCTCAACCTGACGGAGGCCTTCATCGCCGAAGAGGCCGCCATGCTCGATGATCTCGAGCGGCTACTCAGCTGAGTCCGGACGCTGGTCTCGCGGATCGCGACCGCCGCCCGGACCTCCCATGCCGCGGTCTCCCATGCCGCCCACGGTGTTGGTCGGGGTGGTGGAGGCGGTGAATTCGGTAGCCGCGCCGTTCACGATGGCCTGGTAGGTGCCGCCTTCGGTGAAGTTGGGGGACGAGACCACGACGCACTGGAAGGCCTTGGGCACCGTGCACTCGGCGATGGTCGCGCCCGAGGCGTCGGCGATGGCCAGGGTATCGCCGGCCGCACCGCTCACGGCCACGAGGGCGAAGGGCTGGGTGCCCTCGGTGAAGGTCTCGGCCATGCCCGCCGATCCGGCGAGGATGACGGTGCCACCCGTCACTGTGGCGCCGTACTCGTAGTCGAGGGCGCTGTCGCCGCCGCCGGCCGAACCATTGACGAGCACGGTGCCACCGTTGATTTCCACATACCCGTTGGAATCGAGCCCATCGCCGCCGGCATCGATGGTCACCTTCCCGCCGTTGATCTGGATGAGGCAGTCCTCGCTGGCATTGGCTGCCATCGGGCCGCCTGCACCGCCGCCCATGCCGCCGTCCGGAGCACCCTGGGGTTGCTGACCGTCGGCCATGTCGGCGGGAGGTTCGGGCACCTGACCCTCTTCCACGCCTTCGGGAAGCTCGGGGCGCTCGCCGCTGGCGGAATCGAAGCCCTCAGGGAGCTCGGGCATGGCGCCGTTTTCGCCCATCGGGGGCTGGGGCCGCTGGCCGTCGGCGCCCGTGGGGGACTCGGGCATCTGTCCCTCTTCCATACCCTCGGGCAACGCCGGGGGCTCGCCGACGCCGTCGCCCGGAGTGTCCTGCTCCCCGCCGGCCGCGGTGTCGCCGCCGGTTTCGCCATCCGCAGCGGTCGCCTCCACCGTGCCTTCGGTCTCATCCGAGCGCTCGGCCACGGCGGCGTTGATGCCGTCGTCGCTGGCCACGATATTCAACGCGCCATCGTTGACGATCACCTTCTCGGTCTCGATGCCCTCATCGCATCCGGTCACGTTCAGCGTACCGCCGTCCATGGTGAAGCGGGTCTCAGGGTTCATGCCTTTGCCGCCGGCTTCCACGGTGAAGTCGCCGCCGGTCATGGCCGCCTCCACTTCCGAGCGGAAGGCGTGATCAGCCGCCGTCACCGTGCCCTCGCCCCCGGCAATGCGCAGGTAGGTGGCGGCCTGGATGCCGTCGTCCTGCACCTCCAACGCGAAGGTGCCGCCGTCGATGGCCACGAAGCCGCGCGTGGGATCCTCGTCGTTGCTCGACCGGATGCCGTCCTCCCCCGCCGTCACCGTAAACGTGCCGTCGGCGATCTTCACGCAGTCCTTCCCGCGCAAGCCGTCCTCCTTGGCCGTCACGGCGATGGCGCCGCCCGTCACCACCAGGTCGTCCTTGGAGTTCACGCCGTGACGGCAGTTGCCTTCCACGGTGAGAGCGCCCGTGCCGTTGATGGTGAGGTCGACCTTGGAGAACAGAGCCGCGTTGGGCTCGTCCTCCCCTTCAGCCAGGGCGTAGTCGGCGCCGTCGGCCAGCGTGTTCTGCGAGCCCTCGGCCAAGGTCACGAACACCTTGTCCGCCTGCTGAATGTTCAGCGCCGCGCCGTCAGCGTTGCGAATGGAGGCGCCGGCCAGCACCACCTGCACCTTGTCCTGGTCGCTGGCGTTCACCACCACCTCCCCGTCGGCCAGCTCGCCGGACACCACGTAGGTGCCCGCCGCCGAGATAGTCACCGTGGAACCGTCGGCTGTGGCACCTTCGCCTGTCACCGTGGCCCCGTCGCCCGCAAGTGCTATGGTCGTAGCGGAAGCCGCATCGTAGGAAGCGTCCTTGTCGCGATCAGAATAGCCGAAGTCCATCCCGTCGATGTCGATGAGCGCATCCCAGTCGACGGCTTCCGCACCACTATCGGTCGCGGACGTATCCTGCTTCTGAGCGTCATCGCCAGCGACAGCCGCATCGTCGCTATAGTTCCCGCCCGCACATCCCGTCAGCGCCAACGCCCCCGTCAGCGCCACAGCCACCGCCCCGCGAGCCCAAGCCCGTCGTCGAGCGGCCACCTGATCCAATAAGCTATTCTTCACCATGTTCAATTCCTTTTCCATTCGATAATTTCAACCAGGGAAACCGTTCCAGGCGGCTTCCGGATGTGCGGTTTCGGCGATCTCTGAGCGCCCCACGGAGAACGCGGCCCATAAGAAGCAGATTCCACTTCAGCAGCAACAATGCTGGGATAGTACCGGCAGATGTGCGTCATCTTCTCTGCTTCTTTTGCCGCGTTCGCAGTGGGATCAGCGCTCAGCGGGCGACGAAACCGCACATCCGGGAGCCGCCCCCGAGCGGGCGACGAAACCGGTCGCTCGGGAGCCGCCCGAGCAGAGCCGGCTTACAACGTTTCCCGACCCTGGGGCATAACCCCGAGAGAGATCTTCAAGTTGCCGTTCAAGCAGCGCAGTTCGTCGATGAGGGCCTTCTCCAGCCCCGGCTCCCGCAGGCGCAGCGCATAGGTGAGCTGGAAGAGGCTGCCCATGTTCGTGGTGGTCACTTCCGTCAGTTCCGCCTCGCTGGCGTAGCGGGCCAGCACGCCGTCGAAGATGCCGTCGTATTCCAAATCCTCGGGGATGGTGATCTTCAACATCTTCCCCGGTTCGTGCGGACGCCCAAAGGGAGTGAGCACGAACAGCAGGTTCACCACGGCCACTACCAGGGTGAACACCACGGCGAGCCCCAAAAAGCCCATGCCCGTGGCCAGGCCGACGGCCATGGCCAGAAACACGCTGCCGATGTCCTTGGCCGAGCCGGGGATGGAGCGGAACCGCACGAGGTTGAACACGCCCATGACGGCGATGCCCGCGCCGAGGTTCCCGTTCACCAGGGTGATGACCATCTGCACGATGAGCGGCAGCAGCGCCAGGGTGACCACGAAGTTCTTCGAGTAGTTGTGGCGGAACATGTACACGGCCGCGCAGGCCATGCCGAGCACCACCGAGGCGGCGCAGCACAGTAAGAAGTCAGCCGCCGACACGGCGCCCACGAGGGATTCGGCGCTGCCGAACACAGAGCTGAACGTTGATTCGAGCATAGTTTTCCTTTCTTCTAGCTGACTGCGAGGGCCGCTTGTAGCGCAGTGCCCTCGCAGAGTTGGTAGGCGTTGCCGTACTTGGTGAACGGCACCGGGTAGATGGCGTGGGCCGAAAGCGCCTCCACGAGCCACGGCGGGTAGGGGCCGGCGCTTTTGATCTCCAAAATGGATTCCGTCGGCGCAATGATGGGTTCCCAATCCTGCGCGAGGCCGTGGCAATTACGGTACGCCAAGCGGTCGTCGAAGGTGAGGCGCAGACCGGGATCGAGAGCCGCGCTTTCATTCGACGGCGCGGGTGCCCAGGCCACGCGGTCGCAAGCGATGCCCATGGAAGGCGCCAGGGGCAGCCAGCGATCCATGGCGGCTGTCAGTTCCCGGGCGATCTGCCGGGTGGCCGGGGCGAGGGCGGCAGCGACCAGGGCCGGGTCGGCCAAGGGCCAGCGGGCGCAGGCCTGTTCGTAGGGCAGGCCGCTCACGAAGGCCAGGGCCGCCGGCAGGGTGAGGGCCAACCGACGCTTGTACACGATGCCCTTGAACTTCTTCTTGATGCCGAAGAACACCGGCACCGTCAGGAGGTCGAAGGCCGCAGCCGCATCGCCGACCGCAGCCGCGGCCGCCCGCACCCGGGCCTCCACCTCGTCGTCGGCCAGGGGCACGCCGCCAGCCTCGCGTACCACCGGGCCGGCGCCGAAGGCCGCCATAAGCACGACGCCGGCCGCTTCTCCGTAGGTCCGCAGGCGCAGTTTCTCCTTGTACAGCGGCTTTTCCACCGACCGGGCAATCATGGCCCGGCCCGGCGTGTCCAGATACAGACTCGTGATGCGACTGCGCCCGAACCGGTCCGGTCCCAGGCCGCCCCCGTTCCGCGCCGCAGCCTCCATGGCGCTGCGCTGGACCGCATCGATGCGATACTTTTTCTCCACGCGCTTGAACACGCTGTCGTAGGCCACGGCGCCTCCTTTCCCACGCAATCTGCCGACGGGCCGCACCGACCCGCTCCGTGTCAACGGCGGCCCATCTTAGGGGTACTTCCTGAAAACTCACTGAACCAGCGACCTTCCTTTCAGTTTGCCTTCAGGAGGCACGGTACAATAACGCCAGCACATTCGCCATGGAGAAGGAGCAGCCGTGCGCATACTGGTAGTGGAAGACGACGTTCGCCTCGCCGAGGCGCTGGCGCGCATTCTGGAAGACAACGGCTACACCGTGGATATGGTGCACGACGGCCAGGCCGGCATCGACTACGGCGAGTCGGGCACCTACGACGTCATCATCATGGACGTCATGCTGCCCAAGGTGGACGGCTTCACCGCCACCCAGCGTTTGCGCCGGGCCCACGTGAGCACCCCCATCCTGCTGCTCACGGCCCGCGACGCCACCACCGACAAGATCACCGGGCTCGATTCCGGAGCCGACGATTACATGACCAAGCCCTTCTCGCCGGCCGAGCTCATGGCCCATTTGCGGGCGCTCACCCGCCGCCAGGGCGACGTGGTGTTCGAAACGCTCACAGCAGGCGACCTCACCCTGAACCTGGAAAGCCTCGACCTCACCTGCGGTGGCGAGACTATCCGCCTGTCGCAGAAGGAATTCGCCATCGCCCGCATTCTCATGGGCACGCCGGGGGCCGTCATCTCGAAGGAGGCGCTCATCGACCGCGCCTGGGGCCCCGATTCCACGGCCAGTGAGAACAACGTGGAGGCCTACATTTCGTTTCTGCGGAAGAAGATGGGGCACGTGGGTTCCACGGCCCGCATTGAGACCATCCGCAGCGTGGGCTACCGCTTTGCGGAAGGCGCGGCCCAGTGACATCCCCCCTGCCTCACCACGCCCCTCCCCTCCTGCGCCGGCTGCGGGTGAAGTTTGTCACCCTGAACATGGCCATTGCCGCCGTGGTGCTGGCCGGTTCCTTCGCGGCCATCTGTTACATGGACTACCGCGGCGACGTGGACGAGGCGTACCGCACCCTCCACCAGGCGGCGGCCGCGGCCGTGGAGAAGCCGCCCCTCACCCCCGATCATGCCCCCCTTATGCCCGACGGGCCTCGCGGCGAGGATCCCGAAGGCGTGCCGAGCGCGGAAGATGCCGAAATCGGAGGCGGGGAAGGGAACGCCGACGGAGACGAGGGCTTCGCGCCACCCCAGATCGGCGGCGGTCGGCGGCGCAACAGCGAGAACATGCTGCCTGTGGCCGTCTACTACTGCCAGGACGGCTCGGCAATGGCGCTGGCCGATCATTCGTCGGCATCGGTGCCCGAGACCCTCTTGCCCCGGGCTCTTGCCGACGCCCTCGCCGCCGAGGGCACCCAAGGCTACCTGCCCGAAGCGGGCCTCTTCTTCTCGCGGCGCGCCGAAGGGCCCGGCGCCATCGTCGCCTTCGCCGACGGCGGGGCAGCGAGCGCCTGGCGCAGCCTGGCCCTCGGGCTCACTGGCGTGGGCGTGGTCGCCCTCGGGCTGTTGTTCCTGCTGAACCTGTACCTGTCGCGCTGGGCCCTGCGGCCGGTGCAGCGAGCCTGGACCCAGCAGCAGCAATTCATCGCCGACGCGTCCCACGAGCTGAAAACGCCGCTCACGGTCATTCTGGCCAACAACGCCATCCTGCGCCAGCGGGGTGCGGAAACCGTGGCCAGCCAGGGCCAGTGGATCGAGAGCACTCAGATGGAAGCCGAGCGCATGCAAGCCTTGGTGACCGACATGCTGGATCTGGCCCGCCCCGCCGCCGACGGAGGAGCCGCGCAAGCCGAGTCCGCGTCCTCCGTCGATTTCAGCCGTCTCGTGGAAGGCGAGGCCCTCACCTTCGAGGCCGTGGCCTTCGAGCGGTCCATCGCCTGGGAAAGCGCCGTGGCCCCGGGCGTGACGGTGCGCGGCGACGCCACCCGGCTTCAGCGCTGTGTGGCCGTGCTGCTGGACAACGCCTGCAAGTACACCGAGACCGGGGGCACCGTGGCCGTGGCGCTGCGGGCGGAAGGGGGCGAGGCGGTGCTCGCCGTGCGCAACTCCGGCGACCCCATCGCGCCCGAGGACCTGCCGCACCTCTTCGACCGCTTCTACCGCGCCGACAAGGCCCGCACCCACGGCGACGCCGAGAACGACGCGCCCCAGGGCTACGGTCTCGGCCTCGCCATCGCCCAGGACATCGCCCGCGCCCACAAAGGCACCCTCACCGTAACCAGCACCCCCGAGGCGGCCACCACCTTCACCCTGCGCCTACCGGTAGCGTAGCGCCCCCCACCGCCCGCCGCTCGCCCCACTGCCGAAAACCCGTGCAAATGTGCGCCTTTTTGCAGCCAATCCGCACAAAGCTTGGGAAAACGTGCAGGTTTCTGCCGATGAAACGTACAAAGTGACGGATTCCGTACGGAGATTCGCAGATTGCGTATGGTCCCGGCGGAACATGCAAAGGCCCCCAGGCCGTGAAGAGGATAGGGGCCTGGGGGCAGGGTAGGGAAACCGCCGGGTTTGCAGGGAGAGTGGCGGCTTTCTACCTCTCGGAATGGGCGAAACGCACAACGGAGACGGACAGGTAAGCGCGAGCGAAGTGCCTGCCGCCGCTACCTCTCGAAAATGTCTCCGTTGAAGGTTTGGCGGAAGGTGTCGAGGATCTGGTGGGGGTTGTCCGCCAGGTCCACGGCCCGCGGGGTCATGGCGTAGCGGTGGCGGCTGCCGTCCACGAGCCAGCTGGCTCGCACCTCGTCCAAGATGGTGATGGCGCCGGCTGGGCAAATGTCCTGGCAGCTGCCGCATTTCACGCAATCGGCCGGAGTGTGGGTCACGCCCATGGCGCCGTCGGCCTCGTCGAACTTGGCGATGGCGCCGGTGGGGCAGAACGTGGCGCACATGCGGCACGAAGTGCACTTCACGCCGTCGATGACCACGGCGCCCACGAGCCGGCCGCCCACCGTGGGGGCCGCAGGCTCGCCGAGGGCGGCCAGGGCGTCCAGCAGCCGCTCGCGCCGGTCGGGAATGAAATGGGGCAGGGTGCCGTCCTTCATCACGTGGAGGGCGTGGGCCGCCACCTTGCGGCTGTGGCCCGAGTTCCAGAAGAACCGCAGGCCCGGGCCGACCGGGGTGTCGGCCGCCTCGGCCTCGGGGGACGAAAGGGACAGCGGGGCGGGGGCGTCGTTGGGGGTGTCGCCGGAGGCAGAGGGGGCTCCGGGAGCGGCATCCTCCGGTCCCGCTGTTCCCGCAGGAACCGCCGCAGCGGAAGGCACTTCCTCAGGTGGGCGGCAAGGGCAGAGCCCTTGCCCTACGGGGGAGTTCTCGGGCGCGTTTGGCGCATCGGCGATGCCAGGGGCGCCCGATGTCCTGGCAACCTCGGCATCGTTGTTCATCTCGCCAACCTCCCCGGCCCGCACCGGTTCGCAGGCCCGGTCCTCGGCGAAGAAGGCGTCGCGGGCGCGGGCGGCGTCGGCGGGCGCGGCGCCGGGCGCCAGCACGGCGGCGGGAACCTCGTCGGTCACCGTCATGGCGAAGGGGGTGCCCCAGGCGTCCAGCAGCGTGCGGGTCGTTTCGGCCACGAGCACGGCGGTGGCGGCCCCGTGGCGCTGGGCACACTGGTCGCAGCGGCCGCACAGCACCGTGGCCTCCGTCACGCCGCGGGCGGCCAGGGTGCACAGCAGCGCCTCGTCCACCCGGCCCGCGCACACCACCGGCGCCACCTTCGCGGCATCCACCAGGCCGTCCAGGGCCTCCAAAGCCAGCGAGCAGGCCACGGTGACGTGCTCCTCGTCCGCCGCGACGAGGCATGCGCCCAACAGCTCGGCATCGCTCGGGTTCAGGGCCTCCAGGGCGCAGGTAGGGCACACCGTGGCGCAGGTGCCACAGCCCACGCAGCGGGCCGCATCGATGACCAGCTCGCCATCGACCAGCGCAATGCAGCCCGACGTGCAGGCCGCGGCGCACTTCAGACACTCAACGTTGCGGTTGCGCACCTTGGCGCACCGCTCCCGATGCACACGGATAGCGGTGCCGTCCACGGCCGCGAAGGCGGCGCCCACATGGCGGTGGGCCGCCGCGTCAACTCTCTCAACCATCGTCGCTCCTCTTCTGCAGGACCCCGGCCTCTCCCAAAGCCGAAGCCCCACGTCAACGATCGTTACTTCAACAACTTCAACAAAAGAAACCTCTCGTGGCGGCTCCCGGGTGCCCTGTTCGCGGACGTCTGAGCGCCCTGCGAAGAACGCGGCCCTTAAGAAGCGGATTCCACTTCAGCAGCAGCGATGCCGGGACCGTACCGGCCCATGTGCGTCATCTTCTCCGCTTATCTTGCCGCGTTCGCAGCAGGATAAGCGCGAAGTCGGCCGCGAACAGGGTACCCGGGAGCCGCCCCAGAGAAGTCGCTAGTCCAGTTTCGGCTCCAGGTCTTCCAGGGTGGGCTCCAGCACCTCCACGGTGCCCTTCTTCGCCGGGGCAAACAGCGGCATGGTGATGGCCTTGGTGGGGCAGGCGTCCACGCAGGCGCGGCAGCGGGTGCAGTCGGCCGTGGTGAGCTCGCCGAAGTCGGGGTGGCGCAGATTGATGTCGAACTCGCACACCTCGGCGCACTTGCTGCAGGAAGCGCCCTTGGCGGTCTCCAGGCACTTCTCGTCGTTGATGACCGGCACGAAGGTGCGCGAGAAGCGGCCCACCAGGTTCATGAGCGCCGACAGCGGGCAGAAGCGCGTGCACCACTTCCGCAGAAACACGATCTCGATGATGAGCATGGCCGGGATGAGAATGATGCCGATGGTGGCGTCGCCCGCCGAGAAGGCCCGCCACAGCACGAGCACCGTGGCGAAGGTGAGGCCCACGGGGCACACGAGGCAGAACACGGGGAACCCGAACACGGCCGTGGAGAGCAGCGCCCCGGCCAGCACCCCGTGGCGGGAATCCAGCTTGCCGTGCTTGACGGGCTGGCACTTCCCACAGACGCCGCAGGCATGCCCGCCCTCGGCGTCGCCCTTCGCGCCCGCGCCCTTCCCCATGGCCGCGTGCAGCCCTTCCAGCTCCTGCTGGGAAATAGCCTTGATCTCGCTGTTCTTCTGCTCGGCGAGCGCCTTGCGCTTCTTGGGCGAGCGGAAGTAGTCGCGGATGCGGTAGATGAGGGTGGTGGGGCACAGCCACGCGCAGAAGGCGCGGCCCACGAGCAGCACGAGGGCCGCCATGATGACGAGCGAGATGACGGCCCGCGGGATCATGGTCTTCGTGGCGATCATGGTGCCGAGCGCCCCCAGGGGGCACAGCGCGGCGATGGTGTCCCAGCCGAAGCCGGACAGGGTGCCGGTGCTCACGCCGGCCACGAGCCCGAACGCCATGGCGCCGAACACCACGGCGGCGATGATGGTGCGGAGGTTCTTGGTCTTCATACAGGCTTCCTCCCTAGGCCTCGATGGGGCGGACCACGATGGCCCGCTCGGTGGACTTGATGGAACCCGACGACAGGGACAGGCACGCCGCCTGGCAGGCGCCGCAGCCGTTGCAGCGGTCCTCCACCACATAGGGGATGGGGTTCGCGCCGCCCTCGTCTTTCAGCTCGATGGCACCGTATTTGCAGGCGTCGAAGCAGTCGCGGCAGCCGGTCATGCGGTAGGCCAGGCAGGTGCGCGGGTCGATCTCGGCGATGCCGATGATGACGTCGCCGGTCTCGCCGGTCTCGGGGTTGCCCACGGTGTAGGCGGCCGGCAGCTCCAGGGCGTCGGTGGGGCACACGGCCACGCACTGCGGGTTGCCGCCGTTCTCCTCGTAGCAGAAGTCGCAGTAGTTCCCCGTGTTGAAGTCGAGCATGGGGCTGCGCATGCCGAGCAGGCCGTCCTCGATCTTCGCCGGCACGATCACCTTGCGGGGGCAGGCCTCGTAGCAGCGCTCGCAGCGAATGCAGCCGGACACGAGATGGGCCTCGTCGGTGCCTCCGGGCGGGCGGTTCAGCGGGTTGTGGCCCGCATAGCGCAGGCTTCCCAGGCCCAGCAGGGCCACGGTGGACCCCACGCCGATGAACAGCCCGCGCCGCGAGATGCCGCCGCGCTCGGCCCGCTTGGGCTCGGCGCCCTCGGTGCCCTCGACGCCCGCCGCGGCGTTCTCGGCCGCCGGGGCCGCGGCCGCATCGACGGCCACTTCCTTCTTCTCTTCTTCCATAGGTTCTCCTCTTCTTCAATTCACCCTGCGATCACTTCTCTCCAAAAGGGATCGGAGGGGGAATTCAAAAGAGCAAGGCGGGCCCTCTGCGTTGCCTGCGGGGCTTGTCCAGTAGTTGCAAGCCCGCCTTGCTCGCCGTTCCTTCAAATGCGGTGCCCACCGACCAGAGAGGGCACCGCCGTCTTTACGCTAGTTCGCCCACTGGAACTGGATGAGGGCGTTCACGGCCACTTCGTAGAGCAGCACGCGCCACACGATGGTGCCGATGATGGCGCACAGGATGGCGACCACGGCGGCCACGAGCACCTTGTCGGCGGGAATCTTGCCCACCATGGCCAGGCCGGACACGATGGCCGGGGCGATGCACCCGATGACGATGGCGCCGAGCCAGAAGGCCAGGGCGTGCTCGCCGGTCATGATGGCACCGGTGACGGCCGCCTCAGCCCCGCGCATGGGCACGTCGGGCAGGGTCGGGTCGAAGTAGAACTCCATCTCGGTGTAGTGCTCGCCCATGCCGGAGATGGCCACGGCGTACACCACGGTCACGATGGCCACGCACACGGTGCCGATGAAGGCCAGGGTGCTCGACAGCTTCACCGCATCCTCGGCCTTGGTGGCGCCGGCGATGATCATGGCGGCGAACCCGCCGAGCATCACCGTGGCGGCCACGTAGTACACCGGCAGCAGCATGGTGTCCCACACGGGAATGGCGGCCATCAGGTAGCTATCGCCGGTGGCGAAGGGCAGGGCCACCGAGACCACGATGGCCAGGATGGCACACCACTTCGGGGCCACGCCGTCTTCCGCACGACGCATCATGAGGAAGTACAGCACCACGGCGATACCGAAGATGATCACGAAGATCAGCTCGATGGTGATGCCGGAGGTGAGGTGGCCGAAGCCGTTCAGCATGCGCAGGGGGTTCTCCAGGTGGAAGAACACCGCCAGGCCGCCCACGGCCAGGGCCACGATGGCGCTCACGCAGGAGGCCAGCTGCATGGCCTTGCCCTTGCCCGCCAGGGTCAGGATGCCCTGGACGAGGAAGATGCCGGAGGCCAGGCAGTTAAAGAACGTGAAGAGAATCAAGGGCCATTGGATTTCCATCGGTTGTTACTCCCTCCACTTGCGGCCCTCGCGCAACAGGTACATGATCTTGGGATCGTTGCCCTTGTTGGTGAGGTGGTGAATATCGTTCTCGGTGAAGGCCTCCACGTAGTCTTTCAGCTTCACGCGAGTCTTGGTCATCTCGTCGTACTGGCAGCCGGGGCTGTCGGGGTGAGCCGGGCCCTCGAAGTTCTCGACGCCCTGGTCCAGGTCGCCGAAGAAGCGGGCGCGGGCGCCGCACTGGGCCACGCACTGGGGCAGCTCGCCCTGGGAGATGCGCTGCTCGCACATGGTGCATTTCTCCACCACGCGCTCGGTCTCGTTCAGGTAGCGCACGCCGTAGGGGCACGCCATGGCGCAGAACTGGCAGCCGATGCACTTGTCCTTGTCGATCTGGATGGTGCCGTCCTCGGCCACGTGGGACGCCTCGGTCGGGCACACCTTCACGCACTCGGGGTTCTCGCAGTGCTGGCACTGAACGGGGAGGAAGTACATCTCCACGTCCGGGAAGGTGCCGGAGCCGCCCTCGATGGGATGGGGACCGACGCGCAGGGTCTTGATCCAGAAGTTGCCCACGTCCACGCCGTTGATGGCCTTGCACGCCACGGTGCAGGCGAGACATCCCGTGCAGCGGTTCAGGTCGGTGATGATCGCGTAATTCGCCATGATTCTTCCTCCTTTCTATTCCTTGATGAGGCTTACGGTCTGCAGGCCCTTGGCGTCGGCGCTCGCGTAGGTGAGCTCCACCTTGGAGTCGGCCAGGCGCGGATCGTTGGCCAGCCATTCCTTCAGACGCGGGTCGTTGGCGTTGGTGATGGCCTCGTTGCCCCACGGGTCGCACGGCACGGGGTTGCCGAACGGCGAGTTCTCCTCGGTGGCCTTGTAGACGACCATCGGGTTGCCGCGCAGCTGGGAGGCGCCGCAGATCCAGCACTGGGCGTACTTGTCCATGGTGCAGTTGATGCCGACGAGCTCGAAGCCGTGGGCGGCGTGGTCCATCTCCGGGTACCACCAGGCGTGGTTGGCGTTGGTGGTGCCTTCCTTGATGCCGTAGTACAGGTCCACCACTTCGCGGATGGCGCCCCAGGGGGTGCGCACCCAGATCCAGTCGCCCTGCTCCAGGCCGAGGCGGGCGGCGTCCTTCGGGTTCATCTCGAAACGCGGGGACGGCCACAGCTCGCGGCACCAGGGCAGCTGACGGTGCTCGGAGTGGAAGTAGACGGGCTGGCGGGCGCCGGAGGTGCAGATGAAGGTGGCCTCCGGGTTGTCCTTCACGGCCTGCTTGTAGGCTTCCAGGTTGTCGGTGTCGCCGTTCTCGGTCTGCGGGGCGTTGCCCACGCCGTCCAGGGCGTGGTAGGGCTTGTTCAGGTAGTTCTCGCTGTTGTAGGAGGCGCTGTCAACCAGCGAGGCGTCGTACCATTCGGGCGCCTGCACGCGGGAGTTCTTGGCCTCGAACCAGTGCGGGAACTTGTCGATGTCCGGAATGTCGCCGGCGTAGGCGGCGCGATCCGGCGAGCACACCTCGGCGAAGGTCTTGGTCTCGTCGCCGATGTAGGACTCGGCGATGGTGGACCAGATTTCCACCTTGCCCGTGGGGGTGCCGAAGGCGCACTTCTCGTCCACGGCGGCGTACAGGTTGTAGCCGGCCTGCTGGCGACGGTAGCCCATCTCCCAGCGACGGTAGGTGCCCCAGCGCTCGGGGTGCCACTTGCGGCAGTCGAACCAGCCCTCTTCCTGGAACTTCGCGGCGTACTGCGGGAAGTCGGGGCCCTCGGGGAACTCCTCGATCTTCCACCAGTCGGTGGCGTCCTTCAGCACGCGGTACTCCTGCTCCTCGTAGCCCACGGTGCCGCCATTCTGCACGAAGTCGTGGTAGTCGAGGTTCAGCCACTCGTCGTATTCCGGGTCGCGGTCGTTGAAGGGCACGCCCATGGACTTATGCAGGCACACGACGAAGGTCGGGTCGAAGACCACGTCGCCGATGGGCTCCACGCAGCGCTGGCCGGCACCGAAGATGCCGCCGGCGCCCTGGGACACGCGGCCGGTGTTGGTCTCCAGCCAGTGGGTGCAGGCGAACACGTAGTCGGCGCAGCCGTTGTTCGGGCAGGACCACAGGTTGATGTCCACCCAGAAGTCCAGCTGGGTCAGGGCGTCCCACGCCTCCAGCAGGTTCGACTGGTTCATGAAGTCGCCGGACATGCAGATGCCGCCGTAAATCTTGTAGGGGGAGTCGATCTCGCGCACGGCGTCCCAGATGGAGCTGGCGTCGGACCAGCTGTTCCAGAAGCGGAGCAGCGGGAAGCGCTCGGCGGAAATCTGGTCCTCGTTGGTCTCGAAGGGGGTCTTGAGGCCGGGGAAGGCGCGGGAGGACTTGTAGTCGCCGCCCTTGCGCTCGGCGATCCAGCGGGCCTCCTCGTCGGTGGGCACATGCCCGCCGTAGCGCTCCACGAGCGGGGACTTCTCGTCGATGAGGTACTGCACGAAGTTCTGGATCAGCGGGATCTGGTCCTCGATGGAGAGGTCGCGCGGCGTGTTGCCGAGCTCCATGGTGCCGATGCCCTCGCGAATGCCCCAGTCCACCGGGTCATGGTCGGTCACGATCATGTTGGCGCGGCCGCAGCAGCCGTCGACCTGGGCCTTGGAGGAGCCGCGGTTGCCGGCGGGCTCGTCAGAGTTGCCGGTGATGCAGGCGATGATCTGCAGGGCGCGGGTGTTCTGCACCGCGTGGCCCGTCTGGTCGGGGGCCAGCTGGTAGTGGATGCCGCCGTTGCCGTGGAGCGGGTTCAGGCGCGTGGTGTAGGTGCGCACGGCCTCCTCGATCTTGTCGGCGGGCACTTCCGTGATCTCGGCCACGCGATCCAGCGTGTACTCCTCCAGGTTGTGCTCCCACTCCTGCCACACGGACTTGGCCTCGATCATCTTGCCGTTGGCGAGCTTCACCTGCACGCCGTCGGGCCACAGCTCGGGGTCTTTGGGGAGGCCCTTCGGGTTGGACTTCTTACCCTTCTCGTTGCCCTCGCCAGTCCAGTAGGCGTCGTAGGCCGGGTCGGACGGGTCGGCGAACTTGGAGGGGTCGGGCAGCCACGCATCGGCGATGATGGGCTTGTAGGGGTGCTCGATCCAGGTACCGGTGGTCGGGATCTTGTGCTTCTCGCCCTCCCACTGGCATTCCTCGGCGTCCCAGTAGGTCGGCTTCTCGTTGGCCGCGTCCCAGCAGATGAAGCGGCGGTAGGAGTACTCGGCCGGGGCCGGCTCCCAGAACTGGGACACCCACTCGCGGTCGAGGTCAGCCTCGGTGAGCAGGCGGCTCGTCATGTGGATGCCGCCGTTCATCTCGAAGAAGTAGCCCTTGTAGGTCTTGCCGTCGGCCTCGGGGTTGTACAGGAAGGGGCCGTTGGACCAGCGCTTCACGAAGTTCTTGTCGTAGGCGTCGTTATCGACGATCCACTTCAACCAGCCGAGCGACATGGCCAGGTCGGTGCCGACGCGGATGGGCAGCCACAGGTCGGCCTCCTTGCCGAGCGGGCTCATGCGCGGGTCCACCAGGATGTGCTTGTAGGCGCGCTGGGAGCAGTCCACCACGGTACGGTTCGTGGAGTCGTAGTTGGAGTACTCGGACGCGGTGCCCCACTGCACGTACACGATGGGGCCCTGCTCCACCTCCATCCAGGGCGAGCCCTTCTCGTCGGTGAGCACGCCGCCGAAGTGACGGGGGCCCTTGCAGATCTCGTAGGCGGAGTGGAAGTTGTGGGTGCCGAGCACCGACTTCAGCGTGCCGTAGGGAGGCTGCGCCCACACGCGGGACGTGCCGCCCATGGTGAACAGCGCCTTGCCGCCGCCGAACTTCTCCTTGATCTCGTTGAACTTCGCGCCCACGGCGTCCAGCGCCTCGGCGAAGCCCACGCGCACCCAACCGGGATCGTCCTCGCCCTTGGGGTTCGTGCGCTTCATGGTGTAGCGCAGACGATCGGGGTGGTACAGCGCCAGCATGGACGACTGCGACTTGGCGCAGCAGTGACCGCGGCTGTGCGCGTTGGACTCGTCACCTTCCACCTTGATGACCTTGTTGTCCTGGACCGTGACCCACACACCGCACTCGACCTTGCCGCAGGCACGGCAGCAGGAGCGGATGCGCTTGACCTCACCGGCTGATTCGTCGACACCCTCGGCCAGAGCCGTCGAGGGCACGGCGGCGAAGCTCAGCGTGCTCGCGGCGCCCGTGACAGCTGCGGCCTTCAGGAAGCTGCGACGCGTCAGTGAAAGTTTAGCCATGGGTCCTCCTCTCTCTTTCTCGTTCGATTTCCAACAAAACACCGGCGGCGGCCGGTTGGGTGCGGCGCCTTCCTTGGAGGGGGCGGGTCGGCCGCGGCGCCCGACCGGTGCGCCACCGATGTTTTGTTGCCCAACGGTGAGAAATGATACGGAGCCGTTACGGATGGGAATCATAAGAGCAGGGGTATTCAGGGCCCACGCAATCATCCGCAGGGTCATCTTTCCGGGATGATTTCCCTGCTCGCACCCCTTCTATACTGGTCGGCGAAGAGGATAGAAGGGCATCGCCTGCCGCCTTGGGCCGTTGGGAAGGCCGGGCGGAATCACCGGGCGGTGCACGCAGAAAGGAGAACGTTCATGAGCAAGCCCCATCCCTCTTTGGCCCTGCGCCTCGATTTGGACGAGCGCTTGGTAGACCACGATCTGCGCCTGGAGATCGACCGCTGCTATTCCTACTTGGGAACCCCCGTGGTGCGCACCCATCCGGCGCCGGCCGCCGATGCGGCGCCCGTTAACACCATGGTGGCCACGGTGCGCGTGGGCGCCCGGGAGTACCTGGACTCGTCCGTGGAAGGCGCCGACGCGCTGTGGAACGACTATGTGGAGCACTGGCTGCTGAACCAGGTGCACGCCCTTGAGAACCAGATGAAGATCTTCAACCGCCGCCAGCGCGAGGAGGGCCGCGAGGAACTGTCCTTCACCTGGCTGGCCGTGGAGCTGATGGGCGGCCGACTCACCGTGCGCTTCCGACTTGATTCCACCTGCGGCATCGACCCGGCCGACAGCGCCTGGGTGGGCCGCGTGCGCCAGGCCCTGAACGAGGGGCGCCTGGGCACGGACGTGGTGGAGGTTCAACTGCCCTCCGACGCCTCCTTCGAGGCCCACCGGGCCGCCGGCTTGGCCGCCAAGGCCGAGCGCGAGGCCGCCCGCGCCGCCGCAGCCGCCGAGGAGGAGGCCCGCGCCGCCGCCGAAGCCGCAGCCGCCGAGGCCGCCGCTGAGGAAGCCTTCTTGGCCTCGCCGGAGCTTGTGGCCCAGGCCGCCGAGGCCCGCCTGGAGGCCGAGGAAGCGGCCGACCTGGTGGTGCAGGCCCGCATCCGCGAGGATCTGGAGGCCGCCGAGCGCGGCGAGACCGAGAAGACCGCCGAGGAAATCGTAGCCGAGCGCATTGCGGAAGAGGCCCACTTGGGCGAGGACATTCAGAAGAAGTACGCCCTGCCCGAGGCCGACTTCCCCATCGCCTTCGACCACTGGACCGTGCGCTACGCCGACGGCACCGCCCGCGACTTCGACGCCGCCGCCGGCGTCCTGGCCGAATAGGAGGCGCGAGGATGACGCTGATTGACGAGATCGCCGCCTTCGACGGCCGCGCGGCCAAGGTAGTAGGCGCCGTGCGCACGGGCAAGACCGAGGCCCTGGTGCGCCGCGCCGCTGCGGCCGTGGCCGCCGGTGTGGCCCCCGAGGACATTTTGCTGGAAACCACCACGGCCGAAGGGGCGCGACAGGCCCGCGAGCGCGTGGCCGCCGCCCTCGCCGCCGCCGGCGTGGCCGACGCCGCAGCCGTGGCGGGCCGCCTGACGGTGGCCACGGCCGACGCGGTGTGCCTGGAGGTGCTGGCCAGCCCTGAGGCCCGGGCCTTCACGGGCCGGGAACCCCGCGTGCTCGCCCCCTTCGAGTACAACTTCTTCCTGGAGGACATGAAGACACTGGGCCAGCCCGCCCGCCGTCTGCGCTCGGTGCTGTACCAGTTCAAGAAGCAGTGGTGCGCCCTGGCCCCCGAGCAGGACTGGGTCGTGCCCGGCGACGAGGAAGAGGCCCTGCGCCACGCCCAGCGCCTGCTGGCCCTGGAAGGGGCCGTGCTGGCCGAGGAGGTGGCCTGGCTCGCGGGCACCTACCTGCAAAGCGAGGCGGGAGCTGCGGCCCGGGCCCGTTTCGCCGTGGTGCTCGCCGACGACTTCCAGAACCTGTCGGCCGCCCAGCAGACCTGCCTCTGCCTTCTGGCCCGCGACCAGCTCATCGTGGCGGGCAACCCCGATGAGACCGTGGCCGCGGCCACGCCCTTCCCCGCCCCCGAGGGTTTTGCCGACTTCGACGCCCTGCGCCGTCATGTGACCGTGTTCGCCCTGGAAGAGGCCTTCGGCAACCCCAACGTCACCGCCTTCTGCGATGCCCTGGGCACCACAGGCGCCGCCGAGCGCACCGGTGTCATCCGCGACATCGCCGCCGTGAAGTGGACCGACCCCGACCACGAGTTCAACGGGCTCACCCGCTACCTGTTCGCCCTGAACGCCGAGCGCGGCGAGGACGCGGCGGTCGCCACCTGCCTGGTGGCGCCCAACAAACAGTGGGCCTCCGCCTTCGAGCAGATGCTCGCCCGGCGCGGCTTCGCCGTGTCGTCGATCGGCTTCGACCGCATCGGCGGCGACCCCCGCGAGATGGGTCGCGCCAAGGCCATGGTCGCCTACACCTCCCTGAACCTGCTGGCCGACCCCACCGACGTGGCCGCCTGGCGCGCCTGGCTCGGCTTCGGCAACTACCTCACCTTGAGCGACGGCTGGGACGCGCTCATGACCTGGTGCGACGAGCACGAGGCCACTCCCTTCGAGGCCCTGGAGGCCGCCGTTGCCGCCGCCGATGCCGGCCAGCCCGACCCCTTCCTGCGGGCCGGCGCCCTGGCCGAGCGCTACCGGGCCGGCCGCGCCCTGCTGGCCGACCACCAGGGGCGCCGCGGCTTCGCCCTGATGGCGGCCGTGGGCGCGAGCGGCCTGCGCGAGTTTTCCGCCGTGGAAGCGGCCCTGGAGGGCGACGAGGACGCCGTGGCCCTGTTCGCCCTCGTCCGCGAGCGCCAGTTCGCCCCCGTCCACGACGGCAACCCCCACGCCGTGCGCGTGAGCTCCTACGAGCAGATGTGCGGCTGCAGCTACGACGCCGTGTACCTGGCGGGCTGCGTGGACGGCTTCATGCCGGCCCGCGACGCCTTCGAGGTGGTGGCCACCGACGCCGACCGCGCCTGGGTGCGCGACGGAGGCCGGCGCCAGTTCCTGGCCGCTGCGGGCAAGGCCGGCGACACGCTCATGTTCTCCACCTTCGCCAAGGCCGATCTGGAGCTGGCCGAGCGCACGAAGATGCAGGTGGCCCGCGTGCGCATGGAAGACGGCCGCCGTGTGGCGACCCTACGCCCCACCTGCTTCATCGAGGAAGCCGGCGCCGCCGCCCCCCTCACCTTGGGCGGCCAAGCCCTCCTGGCCGACCTGGGCATCGACTAAGGCTTCACCGACGACATTACACCCCCACATTGAAACGGCGCTCCCACGAGCGCCGTTTTGTTTTTCACTGGGACGCCTTACCGGGAAGGCTGTCCCTTTCTGGCTCTCCCCAGACAT